>JBJTOM010000028.1:0-7778 GCA_046074585.1 Planctomycetota bacterium
CCACGACCACGAGGGCGCGCCGAACGGCCCGGGCCACGAGTTCTCCGTGGTAGAGCATCTGGGCGAGCGTCACGGGGAGGGTACTTGAGCGGCCCTGAACGACCATGGCAAGACTGTCGCCGACGAGGATGCTGTCAACCCCGGCGTCGTCGATGATACCGGCCCAGAGGTAGTCGTAGGCGGTGAGCATGGTCAGACCGCGCCCGGTGCCGGACTGTTCGCGGAAGGCTGGGACGGTGATTTTGCGGGCCGGTTGCGGCATGGCAGGCGTGTCAGTGCTTGACGATGGGGTTGGTGAGCGTGCCGATTCCGCTGATGGAAATGGCAACGGAGTCCCCGTGTTGGAGCGTGAAGCTGTCGTCGGGAACGATGCCGGTGCCTGTCATCAGGAAGACGCCATCCGGAAAATCATTTTCACGGCAGAGCCAGGCAGCGAGTTCTTCGGGGGTGCGTTTCATCTGGCTGAGGGCCGTGGTTCCGGAGAACACAACGGCGTTGCTGCGGCGGATTTCGAGCTGGATTTCGGTGCGTTCCGGCTGCAGGGGCTGTTCGGCAAGGAGCACGGCGGGCCCCAGTCCGGCGCACTGGCGATAGAACTTGGCCTGCGGAAGATAGAGTGGATTTTCGCCTTCGATGTCGCGGGCGGACATATCGTTGCCGATGGTGTAGCCGACGATACGGCCCGTGCGATTGATCACCAGCGTGAATTCCGGCTCCGGGACACTCCATGAGCTGTCGCTGCGGACGCGGAGCGGTTGTCCGGGACCGGCCGTGCGATGGGGTGTGGCTTTGAAGAAGAGTTCCGGACGGTCGGCGGTGTAGACTTTGTCGTAGTGCGACGCGGCGGATTCGGATTCTTCCATGCGAGCGATCTGGCTGCGTTTGTAGGTGACGCCGGCGGCCCAGACTTCCTGACGGTCGATGGGGGCCAGCAGCGTGATATCGGTGAGTGGGAGGTGGGGCGCGTCCGGTCGCAGGAGAAACCTTGCCAGCCCGGCCGGATCGGCGGAATTCAGTATGTCCATCAGCGAATGGCAGTTGTCGATCTGTGTCAGATCGAGCAGTTGTACGGCATCGGAGTGCAGGGCTGCGACGCGGAGTGAGCTATCGTTGAGTCGGATTTTGCAGAGTCTCACAGGACAGTTCCACGGAGGGAGGCGGGATGACGGCCGGGATGGGCCGGTGCAGAAGTTCAGAGTCTAACCGGATGACAGGCAAATCGCCAGGCATCGAGTTGCTCCGGATGTCGCACCTGCGAATTTTGCCCGCACCGACCCCGCCGAATTGATTTCCCCCGCAGCCCTCAGAGAATGCGCACACCGCTGCGCCGGCCGCTCCAATGCTCACCCGTCCCGGTTGCAGACATCACCCTGTCTGATTTCCCATCCTCCGGACCATCTGCATGACCTACGCCATCGAATGCCGCGGACTGACTCGCACCTGGCCGGGGAACCCGCCGGTCGAAGCCGTGCGTGGGATTGATCTTGTGATCGAGCAGGGAATTTGTTTTGGAGTGCTGGGTCCCAACGGCGCCGGCAAGACGACCACCATTGAAATCTTTGAAGGGTTGCAGCGGGCCACCTCGGGCGAATGCCGGGTGCTGGGGCTGGACTGGTCAACGGACGCCGAACGCATTCGGCCGCAGATCGGCATCTCACTCCAGGAAACCCGCCTCTCAGAAAAGCTCACCGTCCTCGAAACACTCACACTCTTCCGCAGCTTCTACCCCGCAGGTGCCGAACCAGCCGAAGTCATCGCGAAAGTCTCGCTGCAGGACAAACAGCACGCCCGCATTCGCACACTTTCAGGCGGCCAAAAGCAGCGGGTGGCTGTCGCCGCGGCACTCGTGGGCAACCCCAGACTGCTCTTTCTGGACGAACCGACCACGGGTCTGGATCCGCAGTCGCGTCGTGATCTGTGGAAGATCATCACGGATTTTCGTCAGAGTGGCGGCACCATTCTGCTCACCACACACTATATGGACGAAGCTGAGCGTCTGTGTGATCGCGTGGCCATCTTTGACAAGGGACGAATTCTGGCCATCGACACCCCGCAGCGACTCATCGATGGACTGGGTGCACGGCATATGGTGATGTTCACCGTCGATGCCGGCCCGGCAGGTTCTGCAGGCAATGCTGCGATCGCCGATGATTTCGGCAGCGGGCTGCCCGGTGTGATTGCCGTGCGTCGTGAAAGCGAGCATCGCTGTCTGTCGGTGCTCCAGCCGCATCTGGCCATCCCGGCACTCCTGCAGCAGATTGCCGAGCGCGGCCTGCAGCTCACATCACTCACCACGCGTCAGGCCACACTGGAGGATGTGTTTGTGCATTTCGCAGGACACGGTCTGACCGAGAGCACAGAGCAGGGGAACCGATGATGTCTGGCTGGAAATCACATCCGCTGGTGCAGCTGTTTTTGGCAAGATTCCGCGAGTTTATCCGGACTCCGGAGGCCGTTTTCTGGGGTTACGGGTTTCCTCTGGTCATGGTGGCTGCTCTGGGGCTGGCCTTTCGTTCCGAACCGGTACAGCCTGCGATCGTGATGATCGAAGACGGTCCGGGCGCCGACGAAGCCGCCGCAGCGCTCAACGATCCCGCCAGGTTCCGCGTGCTCCGCGGTTCCGCCGAAGACTGCCGCAGCCGACTGCGGTCGGGGCAGGTTGAGGTGGTGCTGGTGACAGCTCGAATGGCCAGCGAATCCGCCGTGGAATTTCGCTGCGATGAATCGCGACCGGGCAGCCTGGCCGCTCGCGATCGCGTCAGCGACACACTCCAGCGCGCCGCCGGTCGCCGCGATCCGCTCAGCGTGCAAACCGAAAAAATCACAGAGCCTGGCAGTCGTTACATCGACTTTCTCGTGCCGGGCCTCATCGGCATGGGGCTCATGGGCGGCGGTGTCTGGGGGGTTGGCTACGCAATCGTCGACATGCGAATCCGCCAGGTACTCAAACGCTTCCTTGGCACCCCGATGAAAAAACCCCATTTCGTCGCCGCCATGATGGCCAGTCGCATGGTGTTCATGTTCCCGGAAATCGTGGCGATTCTGGTCATCAGCCAATTGATGTTTGACGTGTCCAGCCACGGAGGTTACGGGCCCGTGCTGGTGATTGTGCTGCTGGGGGCCTTCCAGTTCGCCTCGATCGGCCTGATCATCGCCAGCCGTGCACGAACCCTGGAAGCCGTGGGTGGCCTGATGAATCTCACCATGGTGCCCATGTGGATCGGTTCCGGCATTTTCTTTTCCTCCGAACGCTTTCCGGACGCCGTACAGCCGCTCATTCGCATCCTGCCGCTCACCCCGGTGATTTCTTCACTGCGGCAGGTCATGCAGGAAGGCGCCGGGCTGGCAGCCATCTCCCCAAACCTCGCCCTGATGGCGTTCTGGTCAGCCACCTGCTTCCTGGTCGCGCTGAAAATCTTTCGCTGGGATTAAGCACACCGACGGAGACAGTGCATGCGAGTTCTGATCACTGAAGAACGGATCGACCAGCGGGTCCGCGAACTGGGCGCAGAGATTTCCGCTGACTACGCCGGCCGACCACTCACCGTACTCGGAGTGCTCACCGGCAGCATCATTCTCCTTGCAGACCTCATCCGGGCCACGTCCGTGCCGCTTCGTGTCGCCCTGATTTCAGCCTCCAGCTATGGAGGCACCCGCACAACTCCCGGCGAACTCCGGATCAACAGCTCCCTCGTCCCCGACCTCCGCGGCCGCGATGTACTGGTCCTCGATGATATCTTCGACACCGGACACACCATGCAGGGGCTCCTGCAGGCTCTTAAGGCCCACAGCCCCGCCAGCCTGCGCACCGCGGTGCTGCTCTGGAAATCCGCTCGCACCGAAGTCAGCTTCGCCCCGGACTACTATGGTTTCCGCATTCCTGACGAATTCGTCGTCGGTTATGGGCTGGACTACAACGACGAATACAGACAACTCCCGTATATTGGGGTGTTGAACAGCGACGCAGGTGTGAACGGACAGATTGCGGAAGCCTGATCAGCAGCCTCCTCCGGGACACAATCGAGCGCGCCGTGGACCTGGATGGAGTTCTGGGAATGGATTCAGAACACTCGCACGCGGCCCCCTGAACAACTGGTGAGCATGCAGCTCACATCCTTTCGCCGCAGGGAACAGTTTCACATCCTCGACAGGAGCATTGGTCAGCCTGATCGTTCAGTCTGTGTCGCAGGCGGATTTCATCACGTGCCAGACAGAATCGGCCATCCGCTGGTGACCGGTCTGCGAACGTCAGGCAGGTCAGCAACGCATGAAGGTCATGCTCGAATTGTGCTGACCAGGACTGACCGCTGACGATCTGGAAAACAAGCCGGTGCATGGTGCCCTTCAGCTGTCCCAGTCGTCATCGGATGGATTCGGAGCGAACTGTCCGGCCAATTGAGGCTGAGTGTCCCTGAGCTGCTGTTCGAGGACCGCGATGCGATCTCGAGCGCGATCGGACCAGGGGCCTCGCCGCTCATTCTGCAGGTACTCACGCCAGCACACGACAGCATCGCGCGGGCGGTCCAGACGATCCAGCAGTTGCGCGTAATGGAGCAGAGCATCAGGGTTGGCGGGATGGATGGCGAGGGCCGTTGAGAACGACGTCTCGGCGGCCTGCAGGTCCTTTTCTTCGGCCTGCAGACAGCCCAGCTGTGTCCAGGCTTCGATAAAATCCGGTGCGGATTCGAGTGCGGAGTGGTAGCGTTCGATGGCAGCCTGCGGGCGGCCTTGTCGGTAGAGCGCATCGGCCAGATGAAAATTCACATCTGCGGGATCGGGAAACGCAGCCGACGGGGCTGCTCCCGGAGGTTGTCCGCGAAGGAGAGCGGCCTGTTCGGTGCCAAGGAGTGAGAGGGCATTGCGGAAGGCATTGATGGCCGCATCGAATTCGGATTCTTCTGTGAGTCGACAGCCTTCCTGAAACCATTCCTGGGCATTCCAGTCGGCCATTCGCCGCTCTGCTGTGGCCTGTTCGGGTGCGGCAGGCGAAGGCCCGGCGGCAGCGAGGCCCGGGGCGACGAACGGGAGCAGGCGAGGGGCGTGATCATCGGTGTGTGAGCCGGAGTCGGGGTGAGGTGTATCGGCTTCGGGCGCGGATGATGTGTTGTCTGCCGTGACGGCCAGACGCGGGCGTTCGACACTTTCAAAATCCAGCAGGCGCTGACCGGTGCGTGGAATGAGCACTCCGCGGTCGTCCCGGAGCAGAATCCGGTCGTCGCGGACGAGCAGGTTCAGTTGCGCGAGGGAGCGGTCTGCGGAGCCGAGTGACTGTGAGAGTCTGAGCAGGCTGGATTCGAGCGTCTTCGGGGAGACGCCTTCTTCGAGCAAAGCAGCCAGGCGACGGGCTCCTGCCACTTCCCGATAATCGAAGTACGGGAGTCGACAGACGCGGCGTACGGGGCGAATCAACCCCTGACGTTCCCAGCGGCGAATCAGTCGCACGGGCACGTTGAGCAGTCGGCTGAGCATCGCTGGGGTGCAGGCGCGGCGGATGTCGTCGCGGCGTTCCTCCAGGCCCAGCATCTGCAGCCAGTCGGATTCCGCGACAATCCGCAGCGAACGGCCTTCGGCGAGAAGGCGCAAAGCCTGTTCGAGTTTCTGTGAGGCGCGGCCGTCGTCTTCGAGTGCCCAGCCTTCTTCGCCCACCACGAGCAGCGTGATGTGGGAGTTCACGGCGTGGGCGGATTTGCCTCCATGTTCCGCGACCACATCCATCGCCTCGCGATGCGTCATCGACGCAAGTGTCCCGGTGAACACCACGATTTCGCCGCTGAGCACCAGCGGGGCTGTGGAGGAAAGGACGTTTTCCATGCCCGTTTTGCCCGAATTGTTCAATTTGCGTGTCCCATGCGATGGAAATCCCAGTCTGCACTGAAACGAGGATACCGTCGCAAAATCAAGCTGGGTAGCATGGATGCCTGCGATGTTGAAGGAAGTCTGGTTTCATGGTCATCCGCACTCCAGCCTGCCACATCCCCTGCATTTTTCAGAAATCCTCCTGAGAATTGCGTTTTTTTCTTGCAAATCCTTTGATTCCTGATCTCGCAAGTCGCTCAGTCGCGTCGCCATCCGGCCGTTCCCACTGATTTCTGGAATTCACCCATGTCCGCTCTGCAGTCATCCGATCCCGCCATCTGGAACGCCATCGTCAGCGAACGTCGTCGTCAGGTTGACGGGCTCGAACTGATCGCCTCAGAAAACTACACCAGCGCTGCCGTGATGGAAGCGGCCGGCACAGTGCTCACCAACAAATACGCTGAAGGCTATCACGGTAAGCGTTACTATGGTGGCTGCGAGAACGTTGACGTGGTTGAAACCATTGCCCGCGACCGCGTCCGCCAGCTGTTCGGTGCCGAGCACGCCAACGTGCAGCCACATGCCGGCTCCCAGGCCAACATGGCAGTCTACCTGTCAGTGCTCAATCCCGGCGACACCATTCTGGCCATGGACCTTGCCCACGGCGGCCATCTGACACACGGCATGCACCTGAACTTCAGCGGCAAGCTGTATCGCACCGTACACTACGGGGTCACTCGCACCGATCACCGCATCGACTTCGACCAGGTTGCAGCCCTCGCTGCCGAACACAAGCCGCGAATGATCGTCGCGGGTGCCAGTGCCTATCCGCGCGAGATTGATCATGCTCGATTTGCCGAGATCGCGCGGTCCGTCAATGCCTTTTTGATGGTGGATATGGCTCACTATTCCGGACTGGTGGCCGCCGGTGTGCATAACAGCCCCGTGCCGGTTGCCGATTTCGTCACTTCCACCTCCCACAAAACGCTCCGGGGCCCCCGCTCCGGCTTTATCCTCTGCCGCAGCGAACACGCAGCCGCCGTCGACCGCGCCGTTTTCCCCGGCATTCAGGGCGGACCGCTCATGCACGTCGTCGCCGCCAAGGCAGTCTGCTTCCATGAGGCACTGCAAAGCTCTTTCAAAGACTATGCCCGCCAGATCGTGGACAACGCCCGCACGCTCGCCGAAGAACTTCTTTCCGGAGGGCTGCGACTGGTATCAGGCGGTACCGATAACCACCTGATGATGTGCGATGTCACCGCTGTGGGACTCTCCGGAAAAATCGCCGAACACGCTCTCGACCACGCAGGCATCACCGTCAACAAGAACATGATTCCGTGGGATACCCGCAAACCGATGGATCCCAGCGGCGTCCGGATTGGCACCGCAGCGCTCACCACACGCGGGATGAAGCAGGCGGAAATGAAACAGGTGGCCGGCTGGATCCTGCGCGTGCTCAGACACCACGACGCCCCTGAAACACTCCAGGCAATCCGCAGCGAAATTGCCGAATTCGCCGGGCACTTCCCTGTTCCGGGGATCAGCTGACCGGCCGGGGGCACCTTCCAGAGTCACCCGGATCACAGTAATGTGGCGGCCCCGTTCGTGGATGCCGGGCGATACGGGCCGTCATTCAGACGCTTCACCCGTCCACGCGACTCAATCTGATACCGAATCCCGCGCCAGTCAATCTGGCGGATCCCGGCGGCTCCGAACAACGCTGCCCCGTACACCACAATGGTCGCCGGAATCATCGGCAACTGCATCACTGACAGGCCCGGGAGCGGACGTTCCTTTGTTGCCGACAGGTGCAGACAATGCTCCAGATACAGCAGGGGCACCGTAGTCACCGCCATCAAACCCAGCAGTAAGCCAGTCAATCCCCATGCCAGCTGGTGCAGGCCCTCGTTTTTCAGCACAACGCTCAGCACAGCCGTCAGGCAGCACGACAACACAAGCCCCACGCACGTCAGCATCACTCG
>JBJTOM010000029.1:0-47417 GCA_046074585.1 Planctomycetota bacterium
GGCCAGCAGTTCGCCGGGGTGTACCGGGTTTTCGGCGGGGGCTGAGCCGGTTTCGTCGGACTTGCCGTGGACGTAACCGCGTTTCATGCCGCCGCCGGCGATGACACCGGTGTAGCAGTATGGCCAGTGGTCGCGACCGTCGTCGCTGTTGCTGTTGCCGGAGGTGCTGACGCCACGTTTGGGGCTGCGACCGAATTCGCCGACGGCGACAACGAGCGTTTCGTGGAGGAGTCCGCGCTGGTCGAGGTCTTCGAGGAGTGCGGAGAGGGCAGCGTCGAGCATGGGAGCGGACTGGCGCCGCATGCGGTCGCTGAGTCCGGAGTGGACATCCCACGAATGGTTGTCGCTGTTGGCAACCTTAGGCCAGTTGACTTCGACGACGCGAGTTCCGGCTTCGACGAGTCTTCGGGCGAGCAGGCAGCTTTGGCCGAAGGTGTTATTGCCGTATTTTTCTCGGAGTTCGGGGGTTTCGGAGGATAGATTGAAGGCTTCGCGAGCTTTGCCGGAGAGCACGAGCCCGAGAGCTTTTTCGTAGTATTCGTTGAGGGCGTACTGATTGACCGCGCGGTCGAGATTCTTCATGCCGGCGCTGACGGTATCGCGGAGGGACGCGCGGCGTTGCAGCCGATCGAGCGGAACGTCCTGACGAAGCGTCAGGTCGTCGACCCGGATGCGTTCCATTTTAGCCATATCCATATCGTCCCCGGACGGGTACAGATAGTACGGGTCGTAGGCGCGGCCGAGAAATCCCGCGGTGCCGGCTTTGCCGATCACATTGCTTTCCTGGAGCGGGCGCGGCATCATGACGAAGGGCAGCATCGGTGCCTGGAGCGGCTTCAGCTTGACGATGTTTGAACCAAAGTTCGGGAAGTCCTTGGGGCTGGGCGGTTCCAGTTGTCCGGAGGGACTGACGTTGTCGGCGTTGTAACCGGTGAGCATCTGGTAGATGGCGGCCGTGTGATTGAACAGGCCGATGGGAGTGTAGCTGAGCGACCGGATGAGCGTGGCACGCTGGATTTGTTCCGCGAGCTTTGGCATCAGTTCTGTGAACTGCACGCCCGGGATCTTTGTATCAATGGGCTTGAACACGCTGCGGACGTTGTCCGGCACGTTGGCTTTGGGGTCCCACAGGTCCAGATGACTGGGGCCACCCTGCAGATACAACATGATCACCGATTTGGCAGCCCCGAAGCCTTTGCCGCCGTAGCGGGCTTCTTCTTCGCCTTCGGGTGCGGCACCGGCAGCCTTTTCAAGCAGGGTGGCGGCGCTGAGCCCGGCGAGGGCAGAGCTGCCAACGCGGAGCAGAGCACGGCGAGAGTAACCGTCACAGGTGTCTTTGCCGTATCGGCCGGGAATGACCAGCATGGGAGGCTCCGGGGTGTCTGCAAGGCGGGAAAGATATGGGCGGGGGCGATCAGCCAAGTGGCTGAGTTGCGGGATTCTAGCGTGCTTCCCATCGATGTGGCAATCCTCTGAGTCTCAAAATCGGCAATCCGGAGGAGGAAGATTCAGATAACATGCGATTTCAGACTGTTGGCGCAGCTGTCTTTCTCGGGTGAACAAAAATGTGTACAGACAGGGGAGGATATCCCGCTGTGGCGTGATATTTCTGGATTTTTTATTCACTGATTGCGCAAGGAATGGGTATTCTCGCAGCCCCACCGCCCTCACTGCCCCCCGCTCAGCGTTGTTGCCGGTTCTCATGACCTCGGAAAACACCACAACCACCGTCCCCGACTGGTTGAAACAGTTTGCAGACAGCGCCGCGGCCTGTCTGTCTGCCGGAATTCCAATTGCTCCGGTGGGCTGCCACTGCGCTCTCGAAGCGGTTTCGTCCGTCTGGGAAGTCACGCTGTTCATCGGTCGCACAGAGATCCGCGGAGGAGAGCACGACGGGCATTGCCTGCCGTCGTTCCTGACGGTTGATGTGAATGCGGTCAGTCAGCTGTTTGATGTGCCCCCGCAGGTGCACCTGCAGGCTATTGAATTTGCCGAAAAGGCAGATCCGGGAACCTGGCTGTCGTTCCTGGGGTTGTGTTCAGGCCATCGGGTCTGGCTGCGGATTCCTCAACAGGCCCCCGACTGGTCCGGGGCAGGTCGCACCGTCGATGGGGCCACCGGGCAGGTTCGGGATCAGTGGTAGTGGCTGCTGCCTCCGCGCGGTCTGCCGACCAACGGGCCGCTGGAAAAGCGTGGGCCTGGACTGCTCTTGCCCGGGCATGGCTGATTGCTGAGAATTCGGCGGTGTCAATCACAGGCACCCCATGAATTCAGCGGACGGTCAACGTGTTATCAGGAGAACGCGATGTGCAGGGGATGGAAATATCTGGCGCTGGTCTTCACGATAGGCGCGGGGCAACTTCAGCCTGTCGCCGTGGCAGACGACTGGCCACAGTGGATGGGGCCGGGACGAGACAATGTCTGGCGTGAAACGGGGATTCTGAAGACGTTTCCGGCAACCGGTCCGGCGGTGGTCTGGGCGGCGGAGGTTGCGGGGGGCTATTCCGGTCCCGCAGTGGCAGCCGGGCGAGTCTTCATCACGGACTACGTGACAGCTGACAACGTGAAGGTCGACAATTTTGACCGCAAGGAATTTTCGGGCGTCGAACGCGTGCAGTGTCTGGACGCAGCCACCGGTCAGGTGCTCTGGACGCATTCCGACAACGTGAAGTATTCGATTTCCTATCCGGCCGGTCCGCGATGTACGCCGGTTGTGGAGGACAACCGGGTGTACACGCTGGGTGCCGAAGGATTGCTCTACTGCTTTGGGGTGTCCGACGGCAAGGTACTCTGGCAGCACGATCTCAAGGCGGACTACGGCACTACAGCACCACTCTGGGGCTATTCCGCGCATCCTCTCATCGATGGTCCGCGACTGCTGACTTTGGCCGGGGGGACTGGCAGTCACATTGTGGCGCTGGATAAAATCACTGGCAGGGAAATCTGGCGGAGCCTGACGTCTGGTGCTCAGGGACAGGGCTATTCACCTCCGACGATCATCGAACATGGTGGCAAACGTCAGCTGATCTTGTATCGCACCGACGCCGTTTCGTCCGTGAACCCCGAAACCGGCAGCGAATACTGGTCTGTCCCCTACGACGCCTCCAACGGCTCGATCATTATGTCCCCGGTGCTGCTGGGCGATTATCTGTATGCCGCCGGCTACAGCAATCGCAATCTGCTGCTGAAGCTCAAGTCGGATCAGTCGAAACCGGACGAAGTATTTCGGGATGTGAAGGACCTGATTTCTCCGGTGAACGTCCAGCCATTCCTCGATCAGAACGTGCTCTACGGCTTTGATCAGAAGGGGCTGCTGCGGGCACTGCAGTTGCCTGACGGCAAGGTGCTCTGGGAGACCGACAAGGCAGTGGGTGGCCGTCCGCGCGGATCTGATACGGCCTTTCTGGTGCGTCACGAAGATCGGTTCATCCTGTTCAACGAGAAGGGTGAACTGGTGATTGCCCGGCTTACGCCCGACAACTACGAAGAGCTCAGCCGGTCCAAAGTCATCGAACCGTCAAATTTTGCCTTCGGCCGTGAAGTGGTCTGGAGCATGCCTGCCTTCGCCAACCGGCGGATCTATCTGCGAAACGACAAACAACTGCTCTGTCTTGAAATGGCTGCTGAGCAGTAACTCTTCAGGTTATCCATCGACAGGCGAGCATGCGGCGTGCGGCCGATGTCAATCGGCCGGTGCGGCCCTGGTGCGTTCCCGATGAGGTATTGGCCGCGCGGGCACGCCCCGTTACCGGGGGATTGAGATCCATTTTTTGACGGCACCTGCCGTCAAAAAATAGAGCAGGAGCATGGAGAAAGGAGAGAGGAAACTCTCGACTTTCTGCATGCTCCTGCGGTCTCCTTTCCACTTTCTACTCTCTTACCCTCCTGCCTCCGCCAATTCCCACTTCGAAGCGCGCGAGGGTTTGGCTGGTCCCCGCTTCCTCACGGGCGCGGCTCGATGGTGGCGTTTGCAGTGTCCTTCGCCCGCGGACTGCCGTCCGACGGTTCAGCAGGGTTACCGGGGAATTGACATCCCCCGCCCGCTACGGCTTCCGAGTTCTGAACACCGATTCGTCATCGCAGGGGGGGGGGGCTGGGGTCAGACGAGAACGGCGGCAGCGGGGCGGGATCGCTGGAATTCGCGGTTGTCGGCCACCCAGTCCTGGCGTGTGTAGCAGACGGTCGAGGTGTCTGTTTCCTGGACTTCGATGTGCGCGAGTCGAAAGCCGAATGCGGTAATTTCCGTGAACAGGCGGTGGCACAGGTTCTCGACGCTGGTGGGGCGATCAAAGACAACCATCCGCAGACGTTCTCCTGTTCGCTCCATGTGCCCCAGCAGCGTCTCGTACAGGGGATCAAAGCGATTAATGAGCATCCCGTGATCGTAGTTTTCCTTCAGCCACGGTTCGATGCGGGCATCAAAGTCACCGAACAGGGTGCTGATTTCACCGCAGCGTTCCACTTCAAACACGCAGCGCAGTCCGTAGCGATGACCGTGCAGGTTGCTGCATTTATCCTGCAGTGTTTCGTTGCGGTGAGCCGCATAGAACTTGTATTGTTTTTCGATCAGCACCTGAGGCTCCTGTGTGAAGACGCTGTGAGCGAAAGCGTTAGTGGCAGGCCGGTCCGGAAATGGGGCCGTGGCCGAACTTAGCCTGGGGAGTGAATGAGTGACATCAGTTCGGCTCGACTGGCGGGATCCCTGCGGAACGTGCCGCGCATCGCACTGGTGACAGTCATGCTGCCCTGCTTGCGCACGCCACGCATGGCCATGCAGGAATGTTCTGCTTTGACGATCACGCCCACGGCGCTGGTGCCGAGCCGTTCTTCGAGGAGGTCGGCAATTGTTTTGGTCATGCGTTCCTGCACCTGCGGCCGGCGGGAGACTTCTTCGACGACGCGGGCCAGTTTGCTGAGTCCGGTGACGCGGCCGTTGGGGATGTAGGCCACATGAGCGACTCCGCGGAAGGGCAGGAGGTGATGTTCACACATGCTGGTGAATTCGATGTCGCGGACGAGCACAATTTCGTCGTAGTTTTCGGCGAAGGTCACATCGAGGTGCCGACCGGGATCGAGGTGGAGACCGGCGAACATTTCTTCGTACATTTTTGCAACCCGTCGTGGTGTTTCGAGCAATCCCTCGCGGTCCGGATCTTCGCCGACGGCGCGGAGGATCTGTCGGACGGCCGCACGAATGGAGGCCAGATCGACAGCGGGCTGGTTTCTGCGGACGCTTTCGGAACCCACGTCCATGCGGACGCATTTGTCAACGAAAAATTCATCGGTTTCCGGAAGGTCTGCGAGAGTTGCGGACATGCTTTATTTCCTGGGGAGCGAGGGCGATTGGAGGAGCAAAACGGGCAAAACATTCTTCGGCAGCATTTGCTGCCGAAACGTTTGCATCGTTTTAGGCTGGAAATCGAAAAGTCCAGTCGCTGACTTTGTGAAAACGTTCATTTGCGGGGAAACCTGACTGTCGTGCTGTGAAGCATCTGAGCAGGCCACAGCAGCACATCGCAAATCTGAAGAATTCCGGAATTTTCCCCGGAGTGCCTGGAATCTGAAGAGCAGCGAAGGAAAGATAGCGATACCGATTCCGGGCAGACCCTGGTCGCACCTCCCCCGTCAGGACATTGCGGGTCAGGCAGTCCAGGCGGAGCGGAAAGACAGATGTGATCGCGGGAGCTGATCGTGGAATCTGCATCCCGGGATGTGATTGACAGCGGCCAAATTGTCACCGCCGGGCGACTTGCGTTTGGGCCCCGGTGCCTGGTAGAATTCTGTGCAGGGAAGCGTGCTGACAGCATTCGCTTTCCGGCCACCACCTATGGAGAAAACAGACATGCAGCGGAAACGTCGGGGAGCGAAAAAGCCGGACAAACAGTCGCCATTCGTCACGGAGTTCGACCAGCCCAGAAAGCGACGACCATTTACCGTTTTTCTGGTCGAGGACGACCAGGCTGTTCGCGGTTCGCTCGTCGCGGCACTCAACGAACAGAAACTCACTGTCCGCGATTACATGACAGCCATGGAGTTCTACCGGGATTTCCGCGAAAAGCAGCCTGGAGTGCTCATCCTTGATCTGCGTCTGCCTGGCATGACCGGTATGGAACTTCAGGAGCGGCTGCAGGACGAAAAGTTCGAACTGCCCGTGGTGATGATTTCCGGGCACGCGGATGTGCCGATGGCCGTCCGTGCCATGAAAAACGGAGCTTTCGACTTTATTTCCAAGCCCGTCCGCGCAGAAGAACTGCTCGAAGCCGTCTCCCGGGCCTACGCCTTCTACTATGACGTGGACCATGAAGTGCTGGAAGCAGAACTCGAAGAAACCGACGAAAGCATCAACCGTCTGACGGGCCGTGAACGGCAGGTGCTGGACCTTGTCGTCGAGGGCCTTTCCAGTCGCGAAATCTCCACAGAACTCGATGTCAGTACCAAAACCGTGGAAGCTCACCGTGCCCGCATCAACGACAAGATGCGTGCCGACAGCGTCGCACACCTGATTCGCATGTGCTTCGCATGGAACAAAGAGCAGAAGGGCTGACGTACGACACCGGGATCCTGTCGGCCGCAAAATGTCCTCCAGCCGTGCAGCGCTCTGCACGGCTGTTGTGTTGCAGCCTCATCCGGTGAGCATTATCAGGTGCCGGACGGCTTGTCTGCTGCGGACACCGCACGATGGCGCAGCGTGGCACCGCCGGTCAGGTTGAGTACTGTGCCAAAGCCATTCTGCCGCAGGATCTGCTGCGCGACATGGCCACGCACTCCTACCCCGCAGCTGACCACGGTTGGTCGTGCCGGATCGAGTTCAGACAGCCGGCTGCGAAGTTCGTCCACTGGAATGTTGCAGACGGAGAACGCTCCGGTCACGCCGGCGAGGGGAATTTTCTGCACTTCTGCGGGAGTTCGCACATCGATCACCTGAAAGCCTGCCAGACTGGCGTCAGCATCCAGCATCTGTGCGAGTCCATCGAGTTGATTACAGGCGACGAAAGCAGCCTGATGAATGGGATCCTTTGCAGCACCGTAGGGGGGGGCATAGGCGAGGTCCAGCCCTGCAAGATCGCGCACGGTCGCTCGGAAGCGAATCGCGGTGGCAATCACATCAATCCGCTTATCCACGCCGTCCCTGCCGGTGGCCTGTGCCCCGAGAACGACGCCGCTGGAGGCTTCGTAGACCAGCTTCAGTGTGACGGGTGACGCACCGGGGAAATAGCCGGCGTGCTGACCGGCGATGACCGTAGCTGAGCGACAGTCAAAGCCGGCTCGACGAGCCGCTCGGATGGTCAAGCCGGTCAGACCGGCAGCGAGTTCGAAGACGCGGAGGATGGCGGTTCCGAGTACGGGTGCGGCAGGTTCGCCGCGACCGGTGGCGGCATGTTGTCCGGCGAGTCTTCCGGCGCGATTGGCGGGGCCGGCGAGCGGGACTCGAGCCCACTGGGCAGCCGGTTCACAGAAATACTCCGCCGCATCGCCGACGGCATAAATCTGCGGGTCTGCAGTCTGATGGAAGCGATTGGTGAGTATTCCGCCGGTGCGTCCCAGTGGCAGTCCGGCATCGGCAGCGAGCCGCACATTGGGTCGAACCCCAAGTCCCAGAATCACGAGCGATCCTTTGATCTGCTGGCCGTTGCTGAGTTCGACACCGGCCGCGCTGCCATTTTCGACAAGGATTCGCTGGAGTCCATGTCCGCAGTGGACGTGGACATGGTGTCGGAGAAGTTCTTCGTGCAGAGCGAAGGCAATTTCCGGATCCAGGGGTGGCAGGACCTGTGTCTGCTGTTCGACCAGCGACACTTCAAAGCCACGTCGGACGAGTTGTTCCACGAGCTCCAGTCCGATGAACCCGGCTCCGACCACGACCGCCTGACGAGCGGTCGAGGGGCCGGAGGGCGGGGCTGTGACGGCTGCGGTGATGCGGTCCATATCGGCGATATTTCGCAGGGTAAAGACGCCATTGGAATCGACTCCGGTGACCGGTGGCACGAAGGGGGCAGCTCCTGGAGAAAGGATCAGTCGGTCCCACGGCAGTTCTGTTTCGCTGCTGTCAGCGAGGTTACGGATCCGGATGGTGCGGGCTGCGCGGTCGATGGAGACCGCCTCGCAGCGTTCGCGAACATCAATATGGAAACGTCCGCGGAGGAGTGCCGCGGAGGCCACCAGCAGTTTGCTGCGTTCGGGGATTTCGCCACCGATGTGGTAGGGCATGCCGCAGTTGGCGAACGACACGTAGTCATCTTTTTCCAGCAGCGTGATGTGTGCGTGTTCGTTGCAGCGACGAGCGCGGGTGGCGGCCGACGCACCGCCGGCAACGCCGCCAACAATGACAATTCTGAGCGGCTCTGCAGTGGACATGATGTGACTCCAGGGGACGGTATTGAATTTGAAGTTGAGTTCCGGACGTCTGCCTGCCGGCTTCAGTCGGCTGTGAAGCGACGATGAAGTTCTGCGTACAGGCCGTCCAGCTGGAGGAGGCTTTGGTGAGTACCGCGTTCGACAATGCGTCCCTGATCCAGCACCAGCACCAGATCCGCTCGCCGAATGGTACTCAGCCGATGGGCCACGACAAAGGCGGTTCGGCCCGCGAGCAGGGTTTCCAGTGCCGTCTGCAGGCGATGTTCGGTTTGGCTGTCGAGGCTGCTGGTGGCTTCATCCAGAATCAGAATGGCGGGATCCGCCAGCAGGGCGCGGGCGAAGCAGATGAGTTGTCGCTGGCCGCTGCTGAGACTGCAGCCGGATTCTCCCGTGGGTGTCTCAAGGCTTTCGGGGAGCGAATCGAGCAGATCGCGACAGCCCAGTTGTTCGAGGACCTTGAGGATCTCGGCGGACGTGGCTTCGGGTCGAGCAAAGCGAATATTGTCGGCGACGCTGCCGCTGAACAGAAAATTCTGCTGTGGCACGATACCCATGCAGCGATGCAGTGTCTGATCGTCGAGCTGACGGGTGTCATACCCGTCAATGAGCACGGAGCCGTGCGTGGGCAGGCAGAATTTGGCCGCGAGGCTGATGAGTGACGACTTCCCGCTTCCTGTGGGGCCGACAAGTGCGATCAGCTGACCGGGCCGGGCGTTGAAGGAAATCTGATGCAGGACTGTTTTCCGGCCATCCCATGAAAAACTCACATCCCGGAATTCCACCTGCCCGAGAATTCGGTCGGGCTGTGTGGCTGTGACGGGGGGAGTCCAGTCGGGTTCGGTATCCAGCAGTCGAAACAGGCGTTCAGCGCCGGCCATCGCTGTGAGGGCCTGATGGTACTGCGTTCCCAGAATCGCAATCGGGGCAAAAAACAGTCCTGACATAAACAGAAAGCCAACGACGTCACCCACATTGGCTGTGGAACCCGGTGCCAGCACTCGCCAGCCACCGGCGAACAGGAGCAGCCCGGTGACGAGCTGGCTGTTCATTTCCAGCAGGGGCTGGAAGGTGCCCTGAGTTTTCAGTACGCCGGTGTTCCAGGCGGAGTGGTCGGCGGCGAGGTCCGCGAAGGCTCTGATATTTACGGATTCACGGCAGAAAGCCTGAGTGACACGAATGCCGACGATGGATTCGACGAGGGTCGCGGTCACCCGACTCCATGATTCCCGCATATTCCGCAGCGCCGTGCTCAGCCGCGCATGAAAACGGAGATTGATCCAGCGGATGACGGGGACGAGCACGAGCAGGATCAGAAACAGCAGGCGGTCAAACCAGATCATCGCCGTGGCTGCAATCAGCATCTGGATCAGCTGCACCATGGACACATAAAACACATCCTGAACTCCGGCCCGGATATCCTCCATGTCTGAAGTCATGCGGCTGATCACTCGCCCCGTGCGCGCCTGCTGAAACCATCGCAGTGGCATTCGCTGGAGATGGCGGAAGAGTCGGGATCGCAGGTGACAGACAACTGCTTCCCCCAGCTCCAGTGCCAGTCGTTGTCGATAATGCAGGATGATCTGCGTGGACAGTGCGAGGAGTGCGAAGAGGCTGGCCCCTTCCAGCACACCGGCGGTGTCCTGCCGGGCGACGGGGCCGCGAATGACGGCAGCAAGGCACCAGGTGAGTGCCGGCAGCTGCAGGGCACGAATCACGACGAGGGCGAGCAGCCAGAGGCGTTTTGAACCGCAGGTGGCGGTGCAGGCATACAGACGGGCGATCAGGCGGAAATCCAGCGGTCGCTGGCGGTCCTCTTCCCGCTCGATATGGCGTGTCAGGGAATTCTGCAGGATGGCAGCATGAGACATGGCAGTGGATTCGGTTCAGGCCGCGCGCCGTCCGGCTGCGCGAACAGGAAAGGGAATGATGGCCGGCGCGGAAACCGGATCCGGATTCTGAAGCTCATTCAGCTGGCGATACCACGGACTGCGACGCAGGAGTTCGGCATGAGTGCCGACAGCTTCAATGCGACCTTCGGACAGCACAACGATTCGGTCTGTTCTGCGGAGTGTGCTGATGCGGCCGGACACGACCAGTGACGTGCAGCCATGCATGACCTGTTCCATGGCACTGCGGATTTCCTGCTCCGTCTCCGGATCCACCGCGGAGGCAGCGTCGTCCAGCAGCAGCAGTGAGGGGTTGAGGAGTAATGCGCGGGCGAGCGCGAGCCGCTGTCTCTGCCCTCCCGAAAGACCACAGCCATGCTCACCCACGAGTGTCTCGAAACCGTCCGGCAGCCCCCTGATGAATTCCTCGGCCGCAGCCGTGCGTGCCGCAGCTGCAATCTCGTCCGGTGTGGCATCCGGTCGTCCAAAAGCAATATTCGCGGCAATCGAATTGGTAAACAGAAAACTATCCTGGAAGACGATCCCTGAGACTTTGCGGACGTCTTCCAGCTGCCGTTCACGCAGATCGCAGCCATCAAACAGAATTCGGCCGGATGTGGGATCATAAAACCGCTTCAGCAGGGCCAGCAGCGTGCTTTTTCCTGAACCCACCGGTCCTGTGATCCCGATGCACTCTCCCGCACGAATGCGAAGACTGATCTGGCGAAGCACCGGTCGCCCCGGAACATACTCAAAGCTGACGCCCTCGAGGTCAATTGCACGCTGCAGTGCCGGGAGGCGTTCAGCGTTGACGGCACTGCTGATTTCGATGGGAGCATCCAGCACTTCAAACACTCGGTCTGCACTGGCAAGGCTCGCCTGAATGCTGTTGGCGATGTTCGTGATATGAGCCACCTGCGCCGCAAATTCCTGCAGCAGCCCCGCAAACACAAACAGTCCGGCCCCAGCCGATAATTCGCCGCGGATGACCAGTCGTCCCCCGTAGCCGATGAGCACCAGCAGGTTGAGTTGTGTGAGCATTCCCATTGCAGGCTGGAACAGGGAAAGCGAGCGAAAGATGGAATTGCGCTGCTCCTGAATTCTTCGAGTCGCCGCCTCGAACTGCTCCGCCTGCTGCTGTTCACGCGCAAAGCCCTTCACAACCTGCACACCCTGGATATTCTCAACCAGCAGCCGAATCAGATCATCACTCAACTCACCCGCACGCCGATAGGCCGGCTGCACCACTCGCGAAAATCCACAGGCACTCAGCCACAGAAGCGGCGTCGAAGCCAGACAGGCCAGCGTCAGACCGGCGTGCACCCGGAGCATCCACAGCAGATACACGCCCAGCGTCAGCAGCACCGTGAGCACTCGAAGTGCCACGCCGTCCACAAACTGACGCACCTGATTGGCGTCACTCCCTGCCCGGTTGATGAGCGAACTGCGGACACCGGCATCATGAAATCGCAGACTGAGCCGCTGCAGACGGGTGTACAGATCCGTACGCAGGCAAATCAAAATCTTCTGTGACAGGGCCGCGGAGGCTGTGGCGTTTAAAAACTTGAGGAACGCGGTGAGCAGTGCGGTGCAGACGACCAGAGTGGCCAGCACGGCGATCACCAGCCGGGGCGACCAGTGCGACGGCGGTGCCAGGCCCATGGGCCACGCCGGAGGCTGGCCGGACGGATTTATGCACCAGCTGAGATAGTCAATTCCCAGACCGGTGAGACCCAGCGTTCCCAGGGTGAGCAGCACCAGGACGGTCTGCAGAGCGAGAATGCCGGCACATTCACGGCGATACTGAAACGCCAGTCCCACCAGGCGACGAAGTCGGGCGGAGTTGTCAGGACGCTGACAAAATCCAGCCTGCGGGCCGTTTTCCAATTTCAGAGCCACCCGGCAATTCCCTTTTGCGTTTCGCTGTGGAATGGACTCCACAGCGCCGGGGGAACCATCATGGTTCACCCTGCCATCTGAGTCAACCGAAGTCAACTCGCCTGCTGTTGCGTGTGAACAGCGTTGTAGCGAGTTGTCCTGAGCGGTGCCAGAGGGATTCCTGGGCGTGTCTGATTTCCGGTGAGCAGAGCGGGCTGCAGATTATGGTGTTGCGGCGAATGTTGCCAGGACTTTGGCGTCCGCTGCGTTCCAGACGCGAACAGAGCCATCTTCCCCGCCTGAAGCCACCACCGTCCCATCCGGAGTTGCCGCGGCCCGGTACACGTAATCCGTGTTACCGGGGAATTCCCGGGCGGCAGAACCGTTGGCGGGATTGTGGAAGAAGACGCGTTTGTCGCCACTGCTGCTGACGATCAGGTCCTGTAACCCGACGTATTGTATTGAGGTGACCTGGCGAGTGTAGGTGGTGATGGTGCGAGCCTGTTCGCCTGTTTCCACATTCCACACCTTGATGGCGTTGTCGGCTCCGGCGCTGGCCAGTGTTGTGCGGTCCGCCTTCCAGGACACATCCATGACGTGATGCGTATGGCCCTCGAAGGAGCGGACAAAGGTGCCGGCAGCCACGTCGAAGACCTTGACAAACTTGTCGGCCGCGGCCGACGCCAGCAGCTTGCCGTCGGCGGAGAATTCAATTCCGTACACGGTGTCACTGTGGGCATCCGCAAACTGCCTTACGAGGCTTCCATCGGCCGTGTTCCAGAGCGTCAGCTGACCGGACCGGGAGGCTTCGCCGCCGCCAGCGGCCAGCAGCGTCCCGTCTGGCGAGAAGGCGAGGGAGAGCACGCGGTCAACAAAGACGGATTCGCCGCCATCTTCAGAGCCGATGGACCGAACGAGCTGCCATGTCGGGAAGGTGGAACGCAGCACGGCCCTGCCGTCTTCCGTCTGCAGCACTGCCGCTGACATGCCGGCGGCCTGAAGAGATTTCACCGGACTGCCGACCTGGGTGCCATCGAGCACATCAATCGGGGCGCCTGTGGCAGCATTCCAGATCCGCAGGGTTCCGGAGGCATCCCCCGTGATGGCGAATCGGCCATCGGCGGAGAGTGCGGCGAAAGTGGCTGCTGCAGGGGCGGCGGCGGGCGCCTTGCGTTCTTCCACGGCGGCAGCCCCGGCAGTTGCTTCGGCCACGGCTGCTTCATGCAGTCCCTTGCGTTCCTGGACCCTCTTTTCGGCCCGTGCGATCGCCTGAACCGCAAAGTCGACAGATTTTTTCGCAGTGCTCAAATCGCCGTCTGCCTTGGTGAAGGCGTCTTTTGCAGCCGACTCAGCCTTTTCCGCTTCGGTGACGGCGGTTTTGAGTGCCGCATCATCGGGTTTGCCTTCCAGCGCCTTTTTCGCTTCGGCTGTTTTGGCGATGGCAGCGTCATATTTGGTTTTGGCTTCGGCCTGCAGCGGGGTCTGTTTATCGACTTCTGCCCTGGCTTTGGTCTCAGCCTCTTTCTGAGCCACGACTTCCTTTTCGGATTCGTCAATCTGGGCCTTCAGCACGTTCACTCGCGCATCGAGCACCGACTTGCTGTATTCAGCAGATTTCAGCGATCGCTGGGCAGGCAGCGAGGCAGAGAGCGGGGCGATTTCCTTCGACTCCTTTGTGGACCACAGCGAAGCCGTCGTGCCACCAAATACGAACACAGCCCGTTCAACTGATGGCTGCACGTCAACGGCTGTAATATCCGCAGGGACGTCAAAACGAGCCGCCTGGGCAGCATCGTCGGCCTTCCAGACCTGGACAGTGCGGGTGCCTGCAACCGTGAGCAGCTGGGGGCCGGAACCGACAAGCCGCGTAATGGCCCCGGCATCCGACTTGATCTCCGCAGCCACCGTGACAGCCCCGGAATCGCCGGCAATCGCCAGCAGTCGAACGGTTCCGTCCGCCAGCAGTGCGGCAACCCGGCCGCCGGACAGATCATTGCTCAGAGCGGTGATGGCAGCCGGGAGCGGTTCAGAACGACTGGCGACAGTGAGTTCTGTGGGACGGATCACCACAATTTTCTGATCCGCAGTGGCAGCGACGATCCAGCGAGGTTCGCTGCGGAAGGCCGAGAGAGCCGCGATGGCCTGCCCTTCGAGCCCGGTAACGCCCCGTTCAGCACCGCTGGAGGCATTCACGGCAATCAGCCCCTTGTCCGGCGTTCCCAGGTAGACTTCTGAGCCATCCGGGGATGTGATCCAGGTCTGGACGCCAGCCGGGAGTGGCCAGGCGGAAGACACCTGGGCTGCATTTCGCTGCCAGATTTTTACGTTGCGGTACCCGGATGTGGCGACGATCGGCTGGGACGGGTGAAAAGCAATCGCATGCACAAAATCGCGATGTGCAGCGCCTGTCGGGCCCTGGGCGGCAGAGGAAATAATGCCTGGATCCGCCAGCAGGGCAGGAACATCCTGACGAGCCATGTCGTAGATCGTCACGCGATTGGCTCTGCCGGCCGCGATGTAACGGCCTGTGGAATCGATGTCCAGCGAATAAACGCCCTGCAGTCGGGAATTGATGGGCTGCCAGTTCATGGCTTTGGCCGCAGTGGTGCTGACCTTTGCTCCTTCGGTGATCCACTGGCGGACAATCCAGAGTTCTTTGGAGGTCAGCGGACGTGCCTGGCGGTCGTTAGGCATCGGCGGCATCACGGGTTCGTCACCGCGACGCGACAGTTTATACAGCAGGCTCTCTTCAGGCTTGCCAGGAACAAGCACCGGACTGCTGCCTCCCCCCTTCAGCATCGATTCAACAGTTTCCAGAATCACACCACCTTCGTTGGTGGTGACGTTGTGGCAGGCCGTGCAGTTGGCCTGAAGAATCGGCCGCACATCCTTATCAAAATCAACTGGTCGCCCGAGGGCCGCGTCTTCCTCGACGATGGGCTTGAGATCATCGGAGACGGCGGTGGAAACGGCGAGCAGCCATGCTGCGAGACAAATCAGGCGAGTCATTACTGGGACTCCTGCGGCGGGCAAGTGCCATGTTATGGTCCTGCCACCGGGCTTAGGGATCGAGGATGCGGATAGTAGTGGTTGTTATTATTTTTCAGCCGCCGGACGGCAGTCCGCGGGCGAAGAGCGCTGAAAACGCTGGTGCAGGGTTGGGATGAGGGATGAGGAACGAGGAACGAGGAACGAGGAGCGAGGAGCGAGGAGGTGCCAACTGAAAACCGAAAACTGAAAACTGAAAACTGAAAACTGAAAACCGAAAACTGAAAACTGAAAACTGAAAACTGGCCGACGGGTTTTGTGGGGCGGTTTGCCCCTCACCCCCGGCCCCTCTCCCCTGGGGGGGAGAGGGGGGGATTTGGTTATTCGACCACTTTCAGGGTGACGGGGACATCAGTGGCGGCGGTGCGCCCGTTGAGATCGGCGGTGGCGCGGATCACAGCGTTTGCGATATCGGCGGGCGCCGCATCGGCGGCGGCTGTGATGGTGAGGGTGGCTTCGGTTTGTTCAGCTGGAATCTGAACGGTGTCTGCTTTGAGAGCTGTGATGCCTGGCGGGAGCACCAGGTTGAGGGAGTAGGGGCCTTTATAGTCTGCTTTGCGGGTGGCTGTGACTTTCACAGCGATGCTGGCGCCTTTCCTGACGGCCCCGTTATCGGGTACGGCGGCAGCCAGTTTTGCTGGGGCCGCATGAATGCGAACGACGATGGGATCAGCCACGGCACGGACGTTGACGTTGTTGGGTTTGGTTGCGTCTTCGGCCTTTTTGACGGCTTCATCAGCGGCTTTTTTTGCGGTCTGGGCTGTTTCGACTTCCTTCATGGCGGCAGTGAGCATGGCCTGGGCTGCTTCTACGTCCTTCATTTTGACTTTCACCATCTCTTCGGCGGCTGTTTTTTCCTTGATTTTGGTGGCTTCCATTTCCTTCACGGAATTGGCGGCTTTGGCGACTTCGGCAGCAGCAGTGGTGAACTGTTCAACGCGGGTGGCAGCCGCTTCCAGTGCGTTGGCGGATTCGCGGAGAGCGGTGAGTGCGGCTTTGAGTTCTTCGGGGGGGGCGGTGGCGGATGTCTTCACGGCGGCGGCCTGTGCCTGGGCTTTGGAAACGGCGTCGAGGGCAGCTGCCTGGTCCGCGACGGCCTTCGTGAAATCTTCTTTCAGTTTCTGCTGCTGGACAGTGTAGGCAGCGAGTTCTTCGCCGAGTTTCTTTACATCGGCGGTGAGTGCAGTGACTTTGGCCTGCTGATCCTTCAAAGCTGCTTCGCCGGTGGTCACTTTTGTCTGCAGAGCCGCGACTGCGGCTTCAGCTTCGGCCGCTTTGGCTTTGGCGCGTTCGGCGAGCCAGGGATTGCGGCGCCAGGGAACAGTGGACGTACCGTGCAGGAGCAGAGTGGTTTGCAGCACGGGCGCCTTTTCCTTGAAGAAAATGCGTGCGACGGCGGAGTCTTTGCCAGGCTCGATGGCGAAGGCCGGCGCGTCGGTTTCAGGCGGGACGTTATAAAATGTGAGATCGACCTTTCCATCGAAACCATTGCGTTTGATGAGCTTTACGGGCACCAGCAGCTGCTGGTCCTGGCTGTAATCCGCAGCGGCCAGATCGACAAGGATCGAAAATGGCTGATCATCCTTCATCACGCCGGCCACCAGAGTTTCAGAGAGGCGTGCGGTGCGTGGAAGTCCGTTGAGCGCATCGTGTACGAGCGTCGCGGTCTGTGCAGCGCGGACGAGTTGGGCATCTGCGGCCCCACTGCGGCCTTCGATGGTGATGGGAACCAGCTGTTCAGCGGCATCGGGGGTGGCGGTGAGCACCAGTCGGGTGGAGTTTTGACCGGCGCCAATCACGGTTGGGCGGCTGGTGATTCCGGCTGGGAGTCCGGCAGCGGTAATGTCGATAGGTTCATTGTGCCCATCAAAACGCCAGGCGTAGACGGTGAGTTCGTAGCTGCCGCCGCGACGAAGGCTGACTGCGCCGCTGGTGGCAGGCGCCTTGCCGTCGGCGGACGGGAAAGCATCGAAGACGACGAGTGAAAAATCGGCTTTGGGTTTGCGGATGGACAGGCGGTACTGCAGCCGCGCATCTCCACGGGCATCGCTGTAGCGATCGCGGAGGCGGACCCGGTAACTGCCATCATCGGGAACATCAAGCCGGAACGAGGGATCGTCGCTGAGTGTGGGGAGGTCTGCGCCGCCTGGGTTCTGCTTGTCATCATCTTCCGTGGCGACGCGAGCATAAGTGACGGCCCCATCGGCGGCTGTGTTGATTTTTTCGACCATGAGGAGCGGGTCAGCGATGGAACCGAGTCGTCCGGCGGAGACCTCGATGACCCACGACTCGCCTTTTTTCGCGTCGAAGCGATAGATGTCTTCGTCGGATCGTTCGGCGAAGGCCCCGCTGATTTCGGCGGGGAGTGTGGTTGGCTGTTCGGGGTTGGCGGAGATTTCGGAGGCTGCCGGCAATTCGCTGCGTCCGATGCGTACCAGACTGCCATCGAGACCATTCCACCAGAAGGAGTCAGTGGCAGCTGCAGCGGCACCAGCCCCCACGGGACTGCGACCGGCCGAGGGATCAATTGTTGACTTGAGTTTGAAAATCGGCTGTCCGGCCAGCTTGATCTCTGTGGCTTCGCCACCAGGCAGATGGCGACCAAAAACGGTGACTTCGGCGGGGCCGGTGGCGGCGATAAACGCGGGTTCGACCCAGTCCACCAGTGGACGGCTGCTGACGCTGAGGCGATAGACGAACTGATCACCGCCACCGTAGACAGCGTCCTGAACGCGGAGCAGGAGTTCTTCGTCGGCTGTGGCAGTCCAGACGAAGCTGGCTTCCTGGGAAAAGACGCGGCGACTTTCCAGCAGGCGCCGTCCGGCGGAGGAGAACAGTTGCAGCAGGGGCTGCATCGGGGAATCGAGTCGGGCGGCTTCGGAGTGGATGGCGATTGTCTGTCCGGCTTTCATGGGGAGCCGATAAAAGTCGACGTCAGCGGCTCCGTTGGAACGGGCATTGACGATGGATTCGAGGGTGACAGGAGTCGCCTGGGCGGCCGTGTTATTGGGTTCGACTTCGGCGGCTTCCGGGAGCGAGTCAATACGGAACAGACGCGGATTGCTGACACCAAAGAGCCCGCGGACACGAGCATCATAGAGTCCGCCGGGGACGTCACCGGCGACGGTCACAGCGAACGTATTTGCCACAGGATTGCCGGCGGCATCGCGTTTCTGGCTGGCGGTGATGCCTGGATGGCTGAAGACGAGCTGATCAACTTCGTCGAGATCCGTACCGCCGCCAACGACCACCTCTGCGGTGGAGCCGCGCTGGGCTCCCGGGGGGAACAAAGACGTAATGCGGGTCTGCGGGAGTTGGGCGAGGGCAGCAGTGGAAGACAGCAGCAGGGTGAGAGTGAGCAGTGCTGGGGCGAGTGCACGGCGTCCGTTCATGGGAGGGATTCCGGAAAATCGGGAACGGTAGGGGGCAGGAGAGCCTGGAGGGGCACGGGGCCAGGGGGATGAGGCGGCAAGAGCCGATCAACTGTGCCCGGCGGAGGGGACTCAGCGAGCGAGCGGCCAGCCTTGAAGCGGGCCGTTCGCTGCCGGCAGGAATCAGTGATTGAACTGGAATTCCTTGGTGTTGATCAGTGCCCAGACGATGTCTTCGAAACCACGGCGGGGATTATCGGCATGCCGTTTGATATAGCCGACGGCCACTTCCAGTTCGTCAGCTGCGGGTTCTCGGGCGAAGACCCAGCGATAGATTTCCCGGACGCGTTCTTCCGGGGAGCGATTGGCGTCGGTGGCCAGTCGGGCTGTGCGAGCGTTATCGCGGGCGATTTTATCCTGAATTTCGCGACCGTTGAGCAGATGCAGGCTTTGGGCGAGGTTGGCGTCGGTGCTGCGTTCGCATTCGCAGGCAGTGTCGCCGCGAGGCTGTCCGAAGACCTGCAGGAAGTAGGTGGCATTGGAGGCATCGGCCAGCTGCATGGCGCGGGTTCCGGCAGGCACACCACCGAAGGCTTCGGAGGTATCAGTGACCTGGTGGAACGCGTCGTAGAGCACTTCGGCGCTGAGACGCCGCGGGTAGTAGCGAGAAAAGTTCTGTTTGTCGCTGGCATTGTAGTCGTTGGGGAGGGCGCTGAGCTGGTAAGTGCGGGAGCGGCAGATTGTGCGAACGAGTTCCTTGAGGTCAAAGCCGGACTTGATGAAGTGCTGGGAGAGACCTTCGAGGAGTTCCGGGTTGGAGGGTGGGTTAGTGGCTCGCATGTCGTCTTCAGGTTCGACAATGCCGCGACTGAAGAAGTGTTTCCAGTAGCGGTTAACGACTGAGCGAGCGAAGAATGGATTTTGGGGATCGGTCATCCAGTCGGCCAGTTTCACGCGGGGGTCCTGATCGGCGGCCACATCGTAGGCTGGTGATCCCAGTCCGGTCGGGCGAATGGCTTTGCCGGAGCGGGGATTGCTGGAGGAGGCGACGCCTTCGTTATGGAATACGCGGCGATCACGCATGTTGCCACTGGCGTTGGGGATCACTTTTTTGCCGACGCGGCTGTAAAATGCCGCCATTCCGTAGTAGTCGTCCTGGCTCCATTTTTCGAACGGATGGTGATGGCAGCGAGCGCATTGAATCCGCAGACCGAGGAAGAGTTGAGCGGTGTCTTCGACCTGTTCTTCCACGCTGTCGACGTCGCGATACCAGGTGACAGCGGGGTTGATCTGAGGATCTCCGGAGGCAGTGATGATTTCGCGAACGAACTGATCATAGGGCACGTTGTCGTACATGCGGCTCCAGAGCCAGCGGTGGAAGAGTTGTGTTCCTGGGCCATCTTCGCCGTTTTCCTTTTTGTTGCGGAGCACGAAATTCCATTTGTTGGCGAAGTGATCCGCATAGGCCGTGCTGTCGAGGAGGCGATCGATGAGTCGGTCGCGTTTGTCGGAAGCGGTTTCGGCGAGGAACGCGCGGACTTCTTCTTCCGTTGGGAGCACTCCCGTGATGTCGAGGGAAACGCGTCGGAGGAAGGTGGCATCATCACAAATTTCTGAGGCGGGGATACCGAGCAGTCGGAGTTTGTTGAAGACGGCCTGATCGACGAGGTTAGCGGCTTCGGGGAGTGTGGAAGTGTCGGCACCGAGGGGAATTGTGGCCCGGAAGGTGGACACTTGTCCCTGATAACGAGCCATGATGGCCACTTCGCCGGACAGATCGAGAGTGCTGACGAGTCCTGTGACGGAGGATTCAGCGAGTTCGGCTTCGTTGGGTTCGAAGAGTGCCATCCGAGTGACGTCTTCGGTGGAACCGTCGCTGTAGGAAGCGATGACGGCGATCTGCTGTTTGCCACCGCGTGTGAGCACTCGAGCTTCCGGTTCGCAGCGGATGGCGACAACGGAGGGATCCTGATCGGTGCCCCAGGGCATGCCCTGTTCGATCCACTGAACCATCAGATTGTATTCATAGCTGGCAGGCTCCATGCGCTTACCACCGCCGTGCGGGCTTTGTCCGACGGCCTTTTTGAGCAGCAGGCTTTCGACGGGCATACCGGGGAAGATCCGGCGACCACGAGATTCCTTGCGGAGGAATTCGAAGTCATCTTCGGGGTAGAACCCGAGCAGAGACAGGCGAAAGCCATTCTGACCGCCGGATTTGCCATGGCAGCCACCACCGTTGCAGCCGAGTTTGGTGAAGATGGGGACGATCTGGTTGCGGAAATTCACAGGCAGCGGGTTGGCGAAACCGGACACCGATACATTCAGCGAGGTTGACTTTCCGTCAATGGCAGCAGTGACCACTACAGAGCCATCAGCTTTGGGAATGGCCAGGCCAGTGGCATCCACGGCCAGCACGGCCGGGTCGGAAATGGTCCACGTGGCATCGCGGGTGACGTCCTGGAGGGTGCCGTCTTCGTACACCGCGGTGGCAATCAGTTGCTGGCGAGCGTCGCGGCTGCGGATGGTTACCTGACCGTCGGCAGCCGGACCGAGTTCAACCCGGACGATGCCGGCGGTGGCCTGTCCCGCAAGAACCAGCAGAGTTCCGAAGACCGTGAACGAGCGTAACCACTGCATGGGGGATCTCCTGCCTGGAAGGCTGTGCCGGACGTCTTGTCAGGCTGGGGATGGATGAGTCGCGGCCGGCCGGGAGGGGCACATCGAATGAGGAATTCGAACGGTCGGGATGGTTGGCTATGCGCAGCCTATTTGCTTCGGCGCAAGAGTCAAGCCCTGAATCCGTGTTCAGGGCGGTTCAGGGCAGGGAATCCTGGAAAAGGTGGATTTTTAAGTTGACAGGCGGTAGCGGTCAGCGACTGGCTGGTTTGGGCACCCAATCGGCAGCGGGTGTGCGGGCCTGATCGAGAAACGAGGCTGTTTTCTGAGCGATTTCAGGGTGCAGTGCAGCCACATTTCGCTGTTCTGCCGGATCCGCATCCGTGTCGAACAGCTGCAATTCGCCCGGCAGCGGTCGGATGGCTTTCCAGCGTTGCCGGAACAGGCAGGCCTGTCGAAAGCCACCTTCGTGAAATTCCCAGTAAAGGAATTCGTGCTGCCGCTGACGTTCCGTCGCTCCTGTCAGCTCCGGGACAAAACTGATGGAGTCGGTATCGGGGGGAGTCGATGCGCCACTCAGCTCTGCGAGGGTCGCCATGAGATCCTGGAAACTTCCCACGTGGCTGGATTGCCGGCCACCTGGTACGAACCCCGGCTGCCAGGCAATCAGGGGAACCCGGATTCCACCATCGGTCAGACTGCGTTTGATACCGCTGAACGGACCGGCCGGTTTGAATCGCTGAAGATTGTGACGGCTTTCGTTGTGCGGTCCATTGTCACTGGAAAACAGTACGAGCGTGCGGCGATCCTGCCGGGTTTCGCGGAGTCGTTCGAGCAGCCGGCCGACATGCGTATCAAGACGTGTAATCATCGCCGCGTGCCCCCGGTCCTGTTCAGGCCAGTCCCGGTCCGCATACGGACCAAAGTCAGGCACATGGGCGCCATTTCCCAGCGCCGCGGACCGCTCGTTATTGGCGTGGGGCGTCACCAGGCTCCAGAACAGAAAAAACGGTTCCTGCCTCTCTGCAGACACGAATTCGAGCACTTTTTGAGCAAACAGGTCATCAGCGTACTCCACGGCTTCCACCGCATAGCCGGCTCCATCCTGCCCCATGGGGGTGATCACATTTCGCAGCTGCACGCGATCCTCATTGTGCCAGAGGTAATCGGGGAAGTGATTGTGCGCGTGGTGCTGGCTCAGGTAACCGAAGAATTCGTCAAACCCCTGGCGATTCGGCAAACCACTCTCTGCCCCGGGAATATTTCCCAAACCCCACTTTCCGAAAAGCGCTGTGCGATAGCCGGCAGCCCGCGCCAGTTCTGCGACGGTCAGGTCCTCGTCGCGGAGCGCCTGTGCTGCCGGGTTGGTGCGTCCCGCATTTCCCCGAACACGCGTGTGGCCCTGATGCTGGCCGGTCATGAGCACACTGCGGGACGGTGCACACACTGTAGCGCCGGCGTAGAAATGCTGAAATCGCAGACCTTCGAGGGCCATCTGATCCAGATACGGAGTCTGGATCACCTGCTGACCGTAACACCCCAGTTCACCCCAGCCAAGATCGTCCGCAAGGATGAAGATCACGTTGGGCCGCGGTGCCGCTGCGGGGGGCGTCTGACCAGGACAGAACCGGGCGCCGACAAGAGTTGCGGAAATCACGACGATCAGTCGAGCGATTGAAAGCTTCATGAACGGGCTCCTGCGGATCACCGCGAACTCGAGTTGAAAGCCGCCAGCATACTGCTGCCCCGTGATTCGATACAACCGGCAAACTCAGATTGGGAAAATAAAAAGTCTGAGCACCCTGCGGGCTCTGTGAAGAATTTCCGCTTTGCGCTGGAAAGTGTGGCCCTGCTGGGGTTTAGCGACCGTGTGATGGACTCCGCATCACAGCGGAAGCTTTGCTGGAACGTCGCAAACCCATACACCATAGTAAGTTATAACTCAACTCTGGATTCGAGCAGCCCCTCTGCATACCATCGGACCCGAAGCAATCACACATTCCCAGTCATCTTCACCTCAATGGAAGGATTCCAGTTGATGGGGCGTGGCCAGCGGTGGCAACATGCAGCATTCACGTTCTTCCAGGGGGCAGCGTCTCCCGAGCGGCCGCCAGGCTTCTCGATCACCGATTTCTTCGCGTAACGCCGGCAGCCGTCTGCGGGCTTCGCTCCACCAGCATCGTGGTCGAGGTTTGGCGACCGGCCGTGCGTTTGATGCCCCTGAGCGGTGGCACGAGCCGCAGCAGCGACAGCCCGGTCAGCCGGCTGCTCCGCTGAAGGTCATCGTCGAGCCGCCCGGGGCTGGCTATGTGCACCCGGTCACTGGCGACGACATTCGCGAACGCGTCCTGCAGCTTCCGCAGCCGTTCTGCGACAGTCTTGACGTGGTGCAGCTCAGCCGCATGACTCGCAAACGCCGTCTGTTTCCCTGTTACGGTATGCAGTGGGGCACAGCGGTCTACCTGTATCCGATTGAGGAAACGCTTCAGGAATTTTACGTGTGTGAGCCACGGCCGGCCCAGCGGATCGAGACGGAAATGTATGGTGGACGCTGGGAACAGTGTCGTGGACTGTGGAGACTGAGCTGGACTCAGGAAACCATCCGCGATTACTACCTGAATAACGTGCTGATCCACGAGATCGGGCATGTGAATGACAGGCGGAATACAAATTTCCGGCGGCGTGAGCAGTATGCGGACTGGTTTGCTGTGGAACACGGCTACCGCGCCACCCGATCCGTCCGTCGCCGCACAGAACGCCCGGCCCCCTGATGCCCCTGCCCGGGGCGTTTGTGGACCGGCGGTATTTGCGGCTCTGACATCGTTACGGCCGGCAAACACGCGGACTGTGTTTGAAACAGTCAGGGTTCAGTTTTCCGGTTACGCGGGTTTTGCCGATTACATGGGCTGGCAGAGGCGGGTTTTCGAGCCTCTGCCCGATGCAGAACTCGCAGAGGACAGGTGTCATGGCCGGAAAAACATTGCTTGCAGTCTTCGCTGCACTGACGCTGGCTGCCAGCAGCGGCTGTCAGACGGGGATCTGGGGCGGTTCCGCGGGCTTTTTTTCCGGTCGCGAGGAGCGGGGAGCGGAGAATCAGCTGAGCCCGGAGTTTCTTGAGGCTCGCAGAACGTTCCGCCGCAATACTCCCAAAGCCCTGCTGGCCTGGGCACGTTATCAGGAGGACGTTGGGGAATACGCAGAGGCATTGCGACGGTACCGTGAATTGACGATTGCCTACCCGGACAACATCGAAGCGCATCTGGGGCTGGCGCGTGTGGAGAACACAACGGGACGCTTTGAACAGGCGGAAGAGATTCTGCGGAAGCTGGCGACCAACCATCCGGATAACACACAGGTGCGGCTGGAACTGGGGCAGCTGTATGCGCAGCGGGAAGACTGGAATTCAGCCACGGTCGCCTTTGAGCAGGCCTGTCGGCTGGCTCCGCACGACCAGACCTGTCGCTATGAGCTGGGCGTGGCAATGGCTCGCAACGGCCTGATCGAGCAGGCACTGCCGCACCTGACGTTTTCAGTGGGCGGTCCCGCGGCACACTATAATATCGGATATCTGCTGCATGAGCAGGGACGTGATGAGGAGTCAGCGGAGTGGCTGCAGCAGGCGCTGCAGATGCATCCTGACCAAAAAACGGCGGACCAGTCGCGACGGCTGCTGGCGCAGTTGGGGGCCGACCGAACTTCGAGAGTGGCCCGGTCCGGGGCAGGGAACGATTCAGCAGTGAGGCCGGCAGCGGCTGGCCGGGATGAGTATTCGGTGGAGGACGGGACCAGGGACGAGGTCGAACCCGTCGGCGGGATTCAGCAGGCGGCGTGGTTTGAGCAGCAGCGGACGGAGTCCCGACTGCGAGGAATGGGGGGGGGGCTGCGGGAGACTGTGGACTCGGAGGAGACGCTTGAAGCAGTTCCGGTCGATACGAGCGTGCGGCCTGAGAAGCAAAAACCAGCGACGAGCACCGCACCGGCAAACGCGGCACCGGCAAACGCGGCACCGGCAAACGCGGCACCGGCAAACGCGGCACCGGCCGCCCGCCCCCACGCTGCAAAGACTCTCGATCCGCCAGTGTGGAAATCCTCTAAGCCGCTGGGCAGATGAAACCAGGAGTGAGCGGTTTGGGGGGGATTCAGGTTCAGGCGGCCCGCTGTTCGTCGGTGGTGAGCGGGTAGCCGTACAGATCGAAGACCCATTTCAGCCTGGATTCCACAAGCTGCCGGGTTTCGGCTGGCATGCGATAGGCGTTTTTGCGATAGGCAGTGAGTTTTTCGCATTCGGCGCGAACGACCGATTCCGTATCCTGCCAGCCTTCCAGTCCGAGTGTCTGATGGAGAGCCTGCAGGGTGCCGAATGGATTTGCTTCAAGATCTTCGAATCGCAGTTCGAAGAGGTGTCCGGGGGGAATGAGATGCTTTGACGATTCGTAGCTGCGGATGCATTTTTCGTACAGATACAACGTTTCTTCAGACCAGACATCCGGTCGCATGGAGCCGAGAGTATTCTCGGCGAACATGGTTTTTCGGAGGTGCATGGTTGACTGGTAGACTGCTCGGGGGTCACGGCGAATATAGATAAAGCGTGCATCGGGGAAGAGTTCCAGCAGCGCGGGGACGCGATAGGTGTGAGAAGGTGATTTCATCACGACGCGAGCGTCTTTGCGGACGGCCATTTTGCGGATGAGCGTGAGCAGGGACTGCTGCCACCGCTTTCGCTCTCGTGGCGACATATCGGCCGGATCAAGAAAGCGTTCGTAGACATCCAGCCGGCCCTGGAAGGCCGCCATGATGTAGGGGGAATAGAGGCAATCGACGGCGAGGGCAACTTCGTCTTCCTGAGGGCTGGCCCACGAAACGGGGACTTCATCCATCGGCCGGGTTTTGGGCAGCAGAAATTCTGTTGCGGGTGCCAGAAAGCGTTCTGTGATGAGGAAGTGACCGGGGAACAGGCACTGAAAGAGGTTGAGAAAGGTGAGTTTAGGATTGAGGGTCATCAGGTTGTGGAGCATGGTGGTGCCGCTTCGCCAGTGCCCGAGGATGAACACGGGGGCCTGGCGAATGGGCTGCTTTCGGACGCGACGCCCCCAGATGGCCTTTTCAGCGGTATTGAGCGTCGAGTTCACGAGGCTCATCACGGCCGACGAGACGAGTCGGTCGAGGCAGGTTCGGGAGAGTTCCGGCTTCCAGGACATCAGTCTGATGAAGTTTGGGAGCCCCAGTCCCTGCCAGATGCACAGATGGTGCGGAGGCCCTTTTGAGGTCGCCACAGCCTCCGGCTGGGGGACTGCGGTGACGGGGGACGGCAGTGCTGTGGAGGAGGCAGGCACCTGTTCGGCTGTCGCAGACATTGCGAACCCTTCTGAAACGCTTCCGGAGATTCCGGTTGACTTTTGTTCTGTGTCCCGTGCCGGGAGACAGGCATGGGGCGGGACTCTATCGTGCAGCTGTTCAATCTGCCAGCATCCCGCCTGTAAAGGTTGCAAATTGCCCTGCAGATCGGCTTGACATGGTCCGCCGGCCGGGGGGTCACTTTCCCACGCGACGCAAACCTGTCACACTCCCCACGGATCCGCGGTCGTTTGTTGTCCGCGGCATCTGGTCTTCCCTGGGTCTGTCGGAATTCCGATGTTCGTCGCCATTCTTCAGCCGGAAAACACCGTCTGCTGTCTCACTCCTGCCGGCCCTGGCGCAGTCGCTGTCCTGCAGCTGGAACTGGCATCGCCGGAACGCGCTGCCCATGCCCTTGCAGGCTTCAGGCCCGGCACGGCTGGCGTCCTGACGTTCCCGGTGGAGTGTGCGCCTGTCAATCGAATTCTCTTCGGTCAGTGGCGGGGTGAAGATGTGCTGCTCATCCGCACGGCTGTCAGCCGCTGGGAACTGCATTGCCACGGAGGAACAGCCGCCATCCGTCGGATTCTTTCCGACCTTGCGGCCAGCGAAGTGCCCGAAGTTCCCGCCTGCACTGCGCTGATTCCGGGCAGTGGCCATGCCGCATCACCGCAACAACAGATCGAGGCTGCCGTTCAGCGGAGTCTGGCGTTCTGCCGCACACGTCAGGCCGCCGACTGGATCCTCAGGCAACTCGACGGTCGACTTCTCGAACCCGTCACACACCTGAGGACCGGAAACCTGGCCTGCCGCAGCGAAACCCGAACCCGACTCCTGCAGCACGCTGCATTCCTGACACTGCTGCTGAGACCTGCCCGCCTTGGTCTGTTCGGTCCACCCAACGCCGGCAAGTCGTCCCTGCTGAACGCCCTGTGTGGCCTGACCCGCGCTATTGTTTCTCCGGTCGCCGGCACCACCCGCGATCCTGTGGAAGCAGAAACGCAGGTGGACGGGCGGATCCTGTGGATCACAGACACCGCCGGGCTGCATGAGCATCCCGAATCGGTGCTGGAGGCCGATGGGATCCGCCGCACGCGAGACCTTGTGACGCTCTGCGATGCCGCCTGCGTACTTGCACCGGCTGATCAGGCGTTGCCGGACGTCGAGCAGCTTGCAGCGCCGTTCAGCCATTGCCGCACGCGCATTCTGGTTCGCTCCCGAAGTGACCTGCAGGCTGACGCCACCAGCGCATCCAACGACGCGACCGCGGCGGAAGAATCACATCGGCAGCAGGTACACCGATTCTTCAGCCGCGAAATTTTTGTGTCGGCGGTGACCGGTGAAGGCATCAATGATCTGCGACGGGCGTTGCGGGATACGCTTTTTCCTGCCGAACCCGATCCGTCAACCGCTCTGCCACTGCCCGGACTGATCGACGCCTGACCGCGGCATGATGCCACGGCGACACATGCGGGACTGGTGCTGTCAGGGCTGGCAGGGAGCGCAGAACGCTGGTTGCCAGACGGTGACTGGCATCAGCACCTGCCGGGTGACAGGCACCTGTTTCATGATCTGTCTGGCCACCATCCGCGTGCCGGTGGTTGTGACTTCTTTGGGCACGACCTTACAGACTTTCTGCGTGCTGGTGTAAGGGAGTTGTCGAGTCACGCAGACGGGCACCCGGCGGGTCTGAGTTTCCGTGATGATTTTACAGACCGTAAAGGGCACCTGGCGTGTCTTTCGTTCGGTGACCATCCGGCACACGTCGTACGGAATCCGCTCTGTAACTGTTTCTGTTTCCATGCGGCAGACCCGATACGGAATTTTCTGGACGACCTGGTGAGGAACCATTCGAGTGATCGTGGTGGGGATCCTGCGAACGATGACTTCCGGGACGTATTTTGTGACCTGCACAGGGCAGGTCTGACGCACAATCTGCGGCACCATGACGGTACAGGAAACCTGCTGCTGAACCACTTTCGGACACCACACACGGCGGGAAACCATGCGTGGCGGACACTGCACCGGACAGATTTGCGGGCCGCAGGGGCCGAAGACCAGCCGTGGCATCACCGGGCCGGGTACCGCCTGGGTCTGCACCTGCCACTCGCCTGCCGTCCGCTGTACCGTCTGAGTGCGAACTTCCGGCCGCAGAACTGTCCAGCAGCGTTCCTGATTCACCGTTTCCGTGACACATTTGAGCACTGTCTGGCGACATTCCTGTTCGCAGGTTTCGGTGACCGGCCTGAGCACCGTGCAGCTGGTTTGACGCACACAGTCCTGCCAGACTGGCCGCTGAACGGTCCGCACACATTCGCGATACTGTCGCTCGACAACCGGGCGCTGGACGCACCACTGCTCTTCACGCATCACAGTTTCCGTGACGGGGCGATTCACCGTGTACTGTTCGTCGCGGTAGGTTGTTTCCTGGACCGGCCGATAGCAGGTCGTCTGCACGTCCTCCCAGACGTTTTCGTACACAATACGCTTTGTCTGATATTCTTCAGGCTGCCAGACTGTTTCGCAGACGGTCTGCATGCAAGTCTGCGAGGTCACACGGCAGGCGGTGTAGCAGGACGCAGGGGCACAGGCCGGAGTTGGGCAGCAGGCGTAGGAAGACACTCCGCATACGCCAGCCTGAACCGGCGACGGGCAGAATGCACCAGGGCCAAAGAGCACGGTCAATCCAAGGAACAGCGTCTGCAGCCTGAACATTGCAGGAACCCCGAAAAGCTGAACAAAGCTGAACATCGTCCAAACGACGGAATCTGCTTCCTGCTTCCCCACGCGACCCTCATGGCCAATCGGTCCTTGCGCGTCAGGTTACCCAACTCCGACAACTACTCTCAAAGGGAAAGCCAACGGAAACTGATTTTCCTGACGAATTCAGGGGAATCTGCCAGCCCTGCAATCCCTGTAACCCCTGCAACCGCACCTGATTCAGAAGTGCGGACAGGTTTTGCATGAAAGTCAATTGAGTCAATCTGGAAACAACGCGGCGACCCGGCAAGATGGCAAAGGACTACCAAAGACTTCAAGTGTTGTGTTTCCACAGGACCTGCAGGCTCAGATCAGGTCCTAGATTCGCTCCTGCATGACTTTCCGGACGAACAATCGGATCGCCTGCGCGGCTGCCTTCATCGTTCTGTTGGGCTGCCTCGGCTGGCCTGCGCCCAGTGTCTACGCAGAAATCCGGCTGCATCAATCTACAGCCACCTGTTTCACGCTCGCTTTTCGCACCCACGCCGCCGCGGACCTCCTGCCCTCAGTGTCACTTCAACCTCCGGACACTGACGAAACCCTGATGTCCTCGCTGTTGACGATCGATCACAGACTGCAGCAACAGCAAGTCCGGCTGGCCTGGCTGTCACCGTCGCAGGCGTTTCTCCGCAGTCTGTCGGGCGATGCGACTGTGCGTCACGAATACCACAATCCACAGACCCTGTCCCTGCAGACGGCCAGATGGAACATCCCTGAAACCAGTCTCGAACAGGTGTCCACTGAACGTCCGGTTCCGCTCCTGCGGCAAACCCGCTCAGCTCTTCTGACTGCCAGCTACGCGGCGACAGCGTTTGGTGGCACCTGCACCGTCTGGGATCTGACGTCAAGTCTCCGTCCTGAAAGCCTCTCCGCGTCACCAACCAGCGCAGGCACTCTGCTGGCCTCGCAGCTCAGGGATGATTTCCTGCTGCCTGCAATCCGTGCGTATCGTCGGACGCCGATCACAGTGGAATCCGGGCAACTTCCTGAAACCAGTGTGGCGCCATCGTCTGCCACCCTGATGACTCAGTCCGAACTTCAGCAGCCCATTCAGGAAGGAGACGCTGTCCGCAGATGGGTATTGCCGCCCAACGTGGCCGCAAAATTCCGCCCCGGTGGCGTTCAGCTGATCAGTACTCAGCAGGATCAGCCCGCTCCGCTGCTTCGACAGGCGCGACTGCGACCTGGCAATTCCGGGTTTCGCACGCCTTAGACTCTTCCGTCGTGACTTCAGTGCGTTGAGCGTGCATCTTTATTACGACGGACTGGAAGTCCGTCGTACCTTCTGGATGCGGCCCTGCTGCCTTAGGCGGTTCGCAGATCTGTGACGCAGCCGGCCACGGCCGCCACAGCCACCATTGCCGGGCTCATCAGTAATGTTCGTCCGGTAGGGCTGCCCTGTCGGCCCTTGAAGTTGCGGTTTGAAGACGAGGCGCACACTTCGCGGCCCTGCAGTTTGTCCGGATTCATGGCCAGGCACATGGAACAACCGGCAGCCCGCCATTCAAAACCAGCTTCCTCGAAGATCCGATCCAGTCCTTCCGACATGGCCTGTCTGCGAACCAGCTGTGATCCGGGGACGACGATAGCGCGCACATGCGGTGCCACTTTGTGCCCCTTCACAACTCGCGCGGCTTCGCGCAGGTCGGAGATGCGTGAGTTTGTGCAGGAGCCGATAAATGCCACGTCGATGCGGGTGCCGCGAATGGGCTGGCCTTCGCTGAGTCCCATGAAATCGAGTGCTTCGCGGATGAGTTTTTGTTCGCCGGGAGCGACATCAGCGACTTTGGGGAGTGCCTGGCTGACGCCGACAGACTGAGCTGGCGTGATACCCCAGGTGACAGTGGGTTCGATCTCTGCCGCATCGAAGACCACGATGTCGTCAAACCGGGCGTCGGCAGAGGAGGCGAGGCTGAGCCACCAGGCGGCTGCCCGGTCAAATTCAGCGCCCTGGGGAGCCGACGGACGACCGCGAAGATAGTCAACTGTTTTCTGGTCTGGATTGATGTAGCCGCACCGCGCCCCACCCTCGATGCTCATGTTGCACACCGTCATGCGTTCTTCCATCGACATCTGGTCGAAGGTGGTGCCGGCAAATTCGTAGGCGAATCCCACGCCGCCCTGAACACCCAGTTTCTGGATAATGTGCAGAATGACGTCCTTGGCATAGACGCCGGGCGCCAGTGTTCCGTTGACGACGACTTTTCGCACTTTGGGGCGGCTGAGGAACATCGTTTGGGTGGCGAGCACTTCGGCGACGTTGCTGGTGCCGATGCCCAGCGCGATGCTGCCGAAGGCCCCGTGAGTGCTGGTGTGACTGTCCCCGCAGACAATCGTCATCCCAGGCTGTGTCAGGCCCTGTTCCGGGCCTACCACGTGCACGATCCCCTGACGCTCGTCTGCGAGGTTCAGCAGAGTGACGCCGAACTCTGCACAGTTCTGCTCGATCGCCGACATCATCTGTTCGGCCAGGGTGTCCAGGAACGGACGTGTCTGCAGTGAAGTGGGGACGATGTGGTCCACGGTGGCGATGGTTCGCTGTGGCCAGGCGACACGCAGTCCACGTTCCCGCAGAATCTCGAATGCCTGCGGACTGGTAACCTCGTGAATCAGGTGCAGACCAATAAACAACTGTGTCTGACCACCGGGCAACTGGCGAACGGTGTGCAGATCCCAGACTTTGTTGAACAGATTGCGAGTGTCGGCCATGGGGGTGTTACGCGGGAATCGGAGTGGAGTGAAGGCGGAAAAGCAGAAGCTGCCTCAGCAAGTGTCCTCCAGTATACTCTCTGGACGCCCCAGCGTCATTGCGGGGACCGGTGTTTCGTCCCGGGAATGCGGAATTCACGGCATTCGGAACCCCTGTTTCGTTCTGTATTTTCCGATTGTTCCTGCTAAAACGCCACAGTCGGCTCTCCTGAATCCCATTTGCACGCAAAGTCTTCCATATGCCGGTCCGTACCTGTTTTTTTGACATGGGCAACGTGCTCGTCCACTTCTCCCACGACCTCATGTGCCGCAATCTTGCGGCCGTTTCGGGGCTTTCAGAAACAGAAGTCCGTGAATTCCTGTTCGCGGATCAGTGGCAATGGCTGATGGAACGCGGGGAACGCACGGAGGCAGAATTCTGCAACCAACTCTCGCTTCGCGCCGGTCGCACCATCGATCCTGCTGAAATTTGCCATGCCGCCGCCGATATCTTCCAGCTCAACACCCCCATCATCCCGCTCCTGCAGCAACTCCGGGACGCCGGACTCCGTCTGGTCCTGCTCTCCAATACCAGCATCACCCACCTGCGGTTCATCGAACAGCACTTTCAGGTGCTCGAATACATGCACGATCGTGTCACGTCGTTCACCGTCGGGGCCATGAAGCCTGACCTGCGGATCTTCCACGCAGCACTCGAAAAAGCCGGCTGCCCCGCAGAAGACTGCTTCTACACGGATGACATCGAAACCTACATCCACCAGGCTCGCAGCCTGGGAATTCATGCCCATCCGTTCACCACAGTGGAACGCCTGAACCACGAACTGCGGGTGCTGGGAGTGCTCTGAAATCACCGGTGTGTCCCGGCCCGGCCACGTGTCATGCAACTTCCCCGGGATTCGCTGCGCAGCTCCCGACAGTCCGCAGACCGCGCACAAAAAAAATCTCCCCTGCTTCACGCTCTCTTCAGGTTGCTGTCGGTACGATCATCGCGTGCTGTTTCCTGTCGTCCCGCTTTTCATCCGGCAAGAGCTCATTCCCATGCGCATCCTCGTCGTGGAAGATGAACCTGATCTGCTGCGCACGATCGCACAGGTGCTGCGCGAGGATGGTTATGCTGTGGACGAAGCTGCGGATGGTGCAGAGGGCCTCTACAAAGCTCAGGCGTGGTCCTATGACGCGATCGTACTTGACCTGCTGCTGCCACAGCTGACCGGCTGGGAACTTCTGCAGCAACTCCGCAGCACTCATGCCGTTCCCGTACTGATTCTCACCGCACGGGACGAGGTAGCAGACCGCGTTCGGGGGCTTGATGCGGGAGCCGACGATTATCTGACAAAACCATTCGCGCTGGCCGAACTGCGAGCGCGCCTGCGGGCCCTGATTCGCCGCTCGGCCGGCCAGCCGTCTTCGCTCATCCGCATCCGTCAGCTGAGCATTGACCTGAATGCCCGAACCGTAACGCGTGACGGCGATCTGCTGGCGCTCACACCCCGCGAATACTCCCTTCTGGAACTCCTTGCCCTCCATCGCTCGCAGGTTGTCACGCGAACACAGATTTATGAACATCTGTTCGACGAAACGGAAGACAGCCTCTCAAACCTGGTCGACGTGCATATTTCCAATCTGCGGCGCAAACTGGGCGCAGATTTCATTACCACTCGCCGCGGTCAGGGGTATATTCTTCATGATTAGATCCATGCAGCTGCGTCTTCAGCTCTGGTATGGTTCCGTGCTCACACTCACCCTGCTGCTTTTTGGCAGCCTGGTGTACTGGCGCGCCGATCGTGATCTGCATGAGCGGGCGGTACGGCAGGCCGTGACTGCTGCAGAATATCTGGCGGTCAGTCTGCGTCCGCCACGGCCGCAACCCGGTTTTCCCGGTGGCCCCGATGGTCGGCCTCCGCGGGCCCGCGGTGAGGCACCGCACTGGGGGGATGGTGGGCCACGTGCCACCGCTGTCACGGCGGCCGGCAGCGAACGCCCCGCCCCAGGAACTCGCCGTGGCCCACCCAGTGGCCGCCCCGGTGGCCCACCCGGAGCCCCTCCCGGAGGCCCATCCGGAGGCCCACCCGGCCCGCTCCTGCCAGGGTCGCTGGCCGGTGATCCACCGCCCGATTCGCGACCCGACCCAAACCAGCTGCCCCCCCCACGCCCGCCCGGCGATCAGCTGAACTACGCCATCTGGCATCCGAATGCAGCCACACCGATCCTCGGAGGTCCCCGATCTGCGCGGCTGGCCGATCAGCCACGTCCCGCTCCCGGTCCACCCCTCGAGATTCGACGCGAGTCTTCCCGGGTGCAGATCATTCGTCGCAGTGGAGCTCTGCAGATTCTCGTCGATCGCCCGCTCACCGAAGATCTCGCCGAACTGCATCTGTTCGGCGCTTCCATCGGTGTGCTGGGCACCGCAGCACTCGTGATCAGCCTTGTCGGCGGTCGCTGGGTGTCCGGACGCATGGTCCGACCGATTGCCGTGATCGCTGAGACCGCCCGCGAAATCTCAGCCGCTCAGCTGGACCGGCGAATCGAAACACAGCAGCTCGATCGCGAACTCGTCCCGCTTGCCAGCGTGCTCAACAGCGCCTTTGCTCGCCTCGAACACTCCTTCCGACGACTCAGCCAGTTCACCGCCGATGCATCTCACGAACTCCGCACACCGCTGGCCGTCATTCAATCGCAATCCGAACTGGCTCTGCTGCAGCCACGGTCCGCCGCAGAATATCGCGGAGCACTGGAGACATGCCTGAAGTCCGCCGAACGCATGCGCAGCCTCACCGACAACCTGCTCCTGCTGGCCCGCAGCGACTCCGAACGACTCCCGCTGCCAGCCGGGAATTTCGACCTGCGTCCGCTCGTTGAAGAGTCCGCGACATCTCTCCAGGAACGCTTCACCGCCGCCGGTGTGGAACTTGACTGCGAAACACCAGAACGGCCGATCCTGATCGCCGCTGACCCCAGATTTCTCCGGCAAATCCCCCTGAATCTGCTGGACAATGCCCTGCAGCACACGCCGCGAAATGGTCGCGTGACGATTCAGCTGCGGGAATCAGCCGGGCAGGCACTCCTGGTGATCGAAGACACAGGCTGCGGAATTGCTGCCGAACATCTGCCACGCGTGTTTGACCGCTTCTACCGCATTGATACCGCCAGAAGTCGTCGCACCGGGGGGAGCGGACTGGGGCTGGCCATCTGCCGCAGCCTTGCAGAAGCCTACGGAGGTCAGATTGAGTGTGAATCCACGCCCGGAAAGGGAACAACCATGACCGTGCAACTGCCGCTCGTCCGCGAAAGTCCGGTCCGTCCGCCAGGCCCCGCTGAAATTCAGGGAGACACAGAATGATGATCGTGAAAGTTGAGTGGTGCTGGCTGATTCAGGCGATCGCTGCCGCAGCTCTGCTGTGGCCTTCAGGCATCGTCAGCAGACAGATTCTGCAGGCTGATGAACCGCTGCCCCGAACCGCCACCGCACCCCTCAAAATCGACGAAGCTGCCAGCACCACTGCTCAGCCCATCGGCGGTAATTGGTATCTCACCACCAGCACTCCACCAGTCTACGTCTACCGTGACGCCGGTCGCATGCTGGATCTGTTTTCCTGGCACCAGCGGGATTCCAATCAGGACGGGATCGCCAATCTGCTGCTGAGTCACGATGAGACGCATCTGATCATTGACAGCCAGGGATATCCCAATCATCCCACAGCCATCTTTCCGAATTCCGGCAACCCCAATGCAATCGCCGTCCAGAATTTTCGCTTTCGACTGCCCCTGCGGCCCGAACGCAGCCCTGTGATTACACGACTTCCCATGGGCCCCATCGGCATGGCGCTGAATGGCGTTGTCTTCTTCAATCCCTTCGAACAGGGCGGAATGAATGCCGTCGCCGGCTACTCAGAAGTCTGGCTGGATTCCTGCTGCGGACATCCTCAGCAGACCGGCGTCTATCACTATCATAAATATCCGGCGTGCGTGAAATCTCCGTTTCGCGATGACGGCCGCCAGCACTCGCCGGTGATCGGATTCAGCTTCGATGGGTTTCCGATTTATGGGCCATGGGAATCGGCAGGAGTGATGGCGAAAGATGCAGCCGACGCTGCAGCTCTGGATGTCTGCAATGGTCATTCCGATCCTGAACGCGGCTACCACTACCACGTGACTCCCGGACGATTTCCATATGTAATTGGTGGCTATCGAGGCGTCGTGGAACGCTCCAATCTGCGGCAGCGTGGAGTACTCAGCGAAGGCCCCATCGAAGACAACAGCTCCGGCGAAAGTCGCCTGCCCAAAGTCGTCACGGCTGTCCTGCCTGGAAATGCAGTCAGAGGACAGAAACATCAGCTCACTGTGCTGCTGGATCCGGACGGAGCGACACGCGCTCCACTGCCGGCCGGCCCCCCCGAATGGGTCCAGATCGGTCCGTTTGAAGCCGAATCCATCACCCGCAGCGGAAATCACGTGCTGGTGACCGTCGCAATCCCCGCCGATGCGCCCGCAGGCGTGCTGCTGGATTGTCATGTGGAATTCAACACCGCAGGACGCCGACTGGTGTTTAAACTGAATGATGCGTTTCGCGTCACTGTGGAAGATGAATAGCCCCCTGAATCATTCGTGAGTCAGGTCAGTTCCAATTTCAGGACTCGTTCCAATTCCATGTCCCTGTTTCCTGTGTTCCGTCTTCAAGAAAGAAAGGTGCAGCGATGAAACTGAAAACCTGGATGTTGTCTGCCGCCGTCCCCGCAGTTCTCGGACTGGCCGTCGTGGCCGCTCAACCCCCCGGCGACGAAAGCCGGCCACCGGGACCACCGGAAGGTGCGCCACGCGATAATCGCGGGCCCGGTGCACCCGGGGAAGGACGCGGCCGACGTCCCCCGAATCCGTTGAGCGAAACATTCGACGCAGATCGCAACGGTGAAATCTCGCCGGAGGAAATCGCCAGCGCTGCGGACGCTCTGAAAAAGCTGGATGCCAACAATGATGGAAAACTCACGCCAGACGAACTGCGCCCGCCCGGACCACCTCCAGGCGGCCCCGAAGGACGCGGACCGGACGGTCCCGATGGGCGGCCTCCAGGACCTCCCGATGGCGAAGGAAGACCTCCGGGCGGACGAGGACGGCCACCAGGCGGCCCCGAAGGTCCGGACGGTCCCGATGGGCGGCCTCCCGGACCTCCCGATGGCGAAGGGAGACCTCCGGGCGGCCGAGGACGGCCACCAGGTGGCCCCGAAGGTCCGGATCGTCCGAATGGTCGGCCTCCCGGACCTCCCGATGGCGAAGGGAGACCTCCAGGCGGACCGGAAGGTCGTGGCGGTCGGGAGGGACGGCCACCCGGCGGACCGATGAATCCCGAACGCTTCGCAGATGAAGCGCTGACGTTCGACAGCGACGGCGACGGCAAACTCGACCGAGCAGAACTCATGAAATTCGCTCAGACACGTCCCGGCATGGGCGCACAGCCCGCACGCCCGGGTATGGGCCGAGGCGAACGTGGGGGGCAGCCCGAACGTCCCCGACGCCCCGAAGCCGAATAACCGCCAACTCTCCTGACGGATAAACGGCAACTCCCGACCTGCGACTGCATGATCCCTTCGGCCCCCTTCTCCCCTCTGAGGGGAGAGGGGGGCAGATGCCCCTTTCCCCTGCGTGTCATTGCGTTGGAGAGCATCAGCGAGCCTGTTCACTGAATTCGAGAGAACCTCCATGTGATTGGGCTCTTTCCCTCCGCTGCGGTATCCTCCGCGGACATCCCTGCCACACCGGCCAAGGAGAGATCCGATGCTGCTGCCGACTTGTTGTCGCCGAAGTCCATTCCTGCCCGCACTGCTGTCCATCGCACTCATCACACTGGCATTCTCCGGCAACTCAAACCGTGCCACAGCAGCGGACTGGCAGGTCCCGTTTGGCGGCAATGCGTTCCGCACCGCCCCGGGCCCCGGAGACAGCGGCCTGGACGCCAGGGGCCTGAAGATCAGGTCGCTTCAGGACGTCTGGTCGATCTACCTCCATGTGGACCGCCCCGCCGCGCTGCAGCTCAGCCTGGATGCTTTGGTGGCAAAAAAAACGGCTCTCAAAGTTAACTCAGGCGACTCTTCCTTCGAGTGTGTTCTGGACCCCGCCGTCTCAGGTCCCCATCCGCTTGGGCAAATCCAGGTCGCCGTTCCAGGCTACCTCCGGCTGGATTTTCGGGGCAACGACCAAACGGGGTCCGGGGACAGTCTGATCAGAAACCTGCTGGTCTCCTCAACAACTTCGGAACTCACCCTGAACTGTGTCCGCAACAACAGGGGCAACATGTATTACTGGGGCCGTCGAGGTCCTTCCGTGCACCTGACGTGGACCGTGCCGCGCGACGCAACTGCTGAATACGCCTACAGCGAACTGCTCGTTCCCGAAGGCGAAGATCAAACAGGTTCGTTTTTCATGGCCAACGGTTTCGGCGAGGGCTATTTCGGCATGCAGGTGAACAGTGCCACGGAACGTCGCATCCTGTTTTCCGTGTGGAGCCCCTTTCAAACGGATAACCCGAAGGAAATTCCGGAAGACCAGCGAGTGATGACGGACACCAGGGGTGCAGGCGTGCAGATCGGAGAATTTGGCAACGAGGGTGCAGGAGGCCAAAGCTATCTGGTGTACCCGTGGAAAGCCGGCACCACCTGCCGTTTTCTGACGCGTGTGCAGCCCGTCGCGGACGATTTCACAATCTATACGGCCTGGTTCAGTGACGGCACTGACGAGTCGTGGCGACTGATTGCCAGCTTTCGCCGCCCCAAAACACAGACATCGCTCCGCGGGTTCCATTCCTTTCTGGAAAACTTCAACCCCTCCACCGGACACCTCGGTCGCCGCGTGCAGTTCAGCAACATTCAGATCCGCGACACGTCCGGGATGTGGCATGCCTGCACGTCGGCACGATTTTCCACCGATGCCACCGGTAGCCAGCAACACCGGCTGGATTTCGCCGGTGGCGTGGAAAGCGGTCATTTCTTCCTGCAGAACTGCGGTTTTTTTCACAGCCCTGTTCGGCCCGGAACTCGCTTCCAACTCTCCGCACCCGCAGCCAGCAATCCCCCAACGCTCCCCGAACAGCCCCGCTGACAGCACCTCAGCCCGTGGCTGTGGACTGCATGGCTTTCTGATATGCTCCGCCCGTCCCCCACCTTCATTTCGTTCTCTCCGCACTCCGGGCGACACCTCCCATGACATCCGCAGCCCCCGCATCCCCCCCGCAAAAACTCGTCAAAACCCGCATCATCGCCACCCTCGGACCAGCCAGCGAATCGCTCGATGTTCTGCGTCAGCTTGTCACTGAAGGCGTTGACATCTTCCGTCTGAATTTCGCTCACGGCTCCCATGCGTGGCTGGGTGAACTCGTCCGCAAAATCCGCCAGGTATCCACGGAACTCCAGCGCCCGGTCGGCATTCTCGGGGATCTCTCCGGCCCCAAAATCCGACTTGGCGAACTTCCCGGCGGCGAACTGCTCTGCTCAGAAGGGGCCATTCTCCGGTTCGTTCGCGGCACATCCTCCACCAACCCCGCAGAACTCACCTGCACCTACCAACCGCTCATTGACGATGTGCGACCAGGGGACCGAATTCTGCTGGCCGACGGCACCGTTTCGCTCCGCGTCCTTGAACGTGGTCCGGCTGCCGAATGGGTGGCCTGCGAAGTGATCGAGGGAGGGCTCATTCGCAGTCGCCAGGGAGTCAACCTGCCGGGGGTTGCACTGAGCACCCCCAGCGTGACGGAAAAAGATCGCCGCGACCTCGAATGGGCACTCCACCAGAACCTCGATTTCATCGGACTGAGCTTCGTGCGTCGGGCGGCCGACATTCTGCACCTGCAATCCATCATCACCTCTCTCCGACCTCGCACCACGCCACTGATCGTAGCCAAAATCGAAAAAACCGAAGCGATCGACGACCTCGATGCCATCCTCGAAGCCGCCGATGCCGCCATGGTCGCTCGCGGAGATCTTGGAGTCGAAGCAGAAATCAGCCGCGTCCCCATTCTGCAGAAACAGATCATCCGTCGCTGCAACCAGCTGCGGATCCCGGTCATCACCGCCACGCAAATGCTCGACAGCATGCAGACCAATGACCTCCCCACCCGCGCCGAAGTCACCGATGTCGCCAATGCCGTCCTTGATGGCACAGACGCCGTCATGCTCTCCGGTGAAACAGCCATCGGCCGGCATCCCGTGCAGTGCGTCCGCATGATGGACCGCATCGCACGCGAAGCAGAAGTCCTCGTCCAGTCACCAGCCTCGTCACAATTCGCAGACGCAGAATCCCGACGCGCTCGCCCTATCACCGAAGCGGTCACCCGCGGCGCCGTCGCCGCCGCCGAATTTCTCAATGCCGACCTCATCGTGGTGGCCACAGTCACCGGCCGCACCGCTCTGGCTCTCTCACGCATGCGCGGCCACGTCCCCATTCTCGCATTCACCGATCGCGATGATGTCGCCCGTCGCATGTGCCTCTATTGGGGTGTCACGCCAATTCTCAATCGAGCCGTCCAGCAGTCCGCTGATGCTCTCCTGCAGTACGTCGTGCCCTGGGGCAAACGCGCGGGGCTCCTTCAACAGGGCAGTCGCATCATCATCGTCGGCCACACCGCCTGGCTCGGGGAAACTCATGACCTGATGATGGTGCACGAGCTTCCCTGAACAGCAGCCGAACGCGGAACCTAGTTGCCCGCCCCGGCAAACACGTCGAAGACAGCAGGAATGCCGGCCGATGCTGCATCGCCGTCGTGAACGTACAATCCATAACGCAGCCGCAGCGACTTTCCCTGCTCCAGATGCACCGGGGCTGCCGCACTTGCTCCGCTGGTGTAAGCCTTCTCGCCAAACGGACTGACGGAAAACAATCCGTAATCTCGTACGTGATAGCGGGACGGACGAAAGTTGCCCGGGTGATCCATGATCGTCACACCTGCCGTCTTCCCGTTCACCTCACCACTGTAGTCAACCCACGGGAAGCTCCGCCCCCAGCACTTCATGGTGGTGGTGGAACCATCGCTGGCCGTCACCCGCCCGCCATTCTTCTCTTTCATCGACGGCGCAACGCGGAAGCCAAAGAGTCCCTCTTTCGTGTCCTCAAATACAACCGGCCCGTGAGCGGCACGGAATGTCATGTCGTACACCAGCAACCGCGAGGGATACACGGTGATCTGCACATCCTCGATCAACTCAGCCTTGCCAGTCTCTGCATTTCGCCATTCATTCGTCGCCTGAAACGAAGCCGTTTTGCCGGACGCTGCCGTGATTTTGACCTGTGTCGTGCGGATTACACCCTTTTCAGCCCAGAACTTCACCCCGTTCACCTCGTCAATCGCATTCCAGATCCCCTTGTGATGCGGATGGTCAGCATCCGATTTGTCCCCCAGCGCCCGATTGACAACCACTTGCCCGGCTGTGGTCACCGGCAGAAAAAATGGCTTGGGAAGCGCCGCCGAGTATTGAAATGTCAGATACGGCTGACCGTCCACCGTGATCACCAGCGTGTCCTTTTCCGCTCCCTCAGCGATCTGAACCGTCTCTGCAGATTCAGCAGCACCCGCAATGAAAACAGCCAGCAGTCCTGTGAGCAGACCTGCCACGAAGCGAAACGACAACATGTGGAACCCCCTGGGAATGCGATTGAGCACGGTGCACCGACTGACAGCCTGCGGTGATCCCCCGGATCCTACCGTGTCCATCCCCGACTCGCCATACATCGCCCGCACAATCCGCCCAGGGGAAAGTGATGTTGCACCCCGTTTACAGTCTCAGAGCAGATTTGTGAATGCTCTTCACTCTTCACGATTGATGGGTAATGGGACCCACTCCATTAGTGCGCTGTGTGTGAATTTTCCAAAAACGAGACAACTTTTTGCGATTCCAGAGCGAAAATTCTCTTGAGTCGACCGGTTGGAATTCACAGAATCTAAACAAATCCGTCGCCGTCGCCACTGCCCACTCAAGGGGTTTTCCATGTGGGATCTGCTGATCAGCCTTGCCCTGATGATCGGCCTGACGCTCAGTCTGGCCCGGGTTGGCTCTGTGCTTCAGACGCGCTCCGGACGCCGAACGCAGCAACTCGCGATCGGAATTGCGTCCGCCGTCATGGGTCTTTATCTCTCCCTCCTGTGGAACTCGCCCCTCCTGGTGTCACTGCTGCCGTTCTCTTCCGCCGTGATTCTGGGCAACTGGCTGGTGCCCTGCGGTGGTTTTCTCTCCGGGATGCTCCTGTCAAACCGTGGCATTCATCCTCTGCGTCGAGGACTGCTGGGCTGCTCGCTGCTGCTGCTGTCCGCATGGTCCCTTGCCGGTCCCCTGCTGGGAACGGCCCCGCGGTGTGCCAATGTCGAGTTCGAGCGAATTCTGGAGTTTCAAACCACCGACCGATCCTGTTCAGCCGCCTGCGCCGCCGGACTGCTGCGGCTGCACGGAATTTCCGCCACTGAGCGTGAAATGGCCAGCTTGTGTCTGACACGACGCGGCACACACTGGCTGGGAGTTTACCGGGGGCTGAAACTCAAAACAGCCGGGACAGAATGGGATGTCGTGGCCGAACGCCTGACCATTCCACAGATTCTGTCCTCCGGTCCGACTCCCGGCGTGCTCTCGCTCAGTCTTTCCGGCTGGGCCGCGTCGCGCACTGACGACACTGAACTCGCCAGCCTTGCCGGCCATTCCGTCGTGCTCCTGGGAACGCATCGGCCGGGCGAAGCGGCCGTCTTTGATCCCTCCCCCGACTACGGTTTCGATGTCTGGACCGAGGCGACTCTTCAGGGTGTCGATTCCGCTATCCGGCTCCGCCTGGTTTCCCGCCACGGCCGCACCATCGCCCCACCAGTTTCCTCCGACACCGACTTCCTGCTCCGCTGGAACACGGTCTTCTGGAGTCTGCGCTGACGAAAGCCGCCAGGTCGCAGAGGAAGGACAAGCTGTTCAGATCTCGATCATTTCCTCTTTACGTCCTGGCCCCCTTGCGTGAGATTAAAGCTGAGCGGCAGGCACACTCGGTAAACTTTGTGCGGTCCTCCTGAACCGGAGATTCGGAATATTCGTCAAGTTCTGCCCTCCGTCTGACCGATGGCACCAACAGCATGGGATTTTTGTGGACTTTGCCATGACGGGGCCAGGTGATGTCGGACGCGCTGAGCGAAGCACTGATGAAACTTGCTGCCGCGAAGCCGGTCGCTGGCAGCCGTTTGCCACCAGCAGCCCCTGTGACAGCAGCGGTCATCGCCGAAACAGTGGCTGCTGTCAGCGATCCTCCGGCGTCGGCCACGGGCGACTCACGAGCTCCGGCAGATATCGCAGAACCCCAGGCACATCCGGCGATAGCCGCTGCTTTTGCACGCATGGCAAACACTCAGTCAACGGCTGCCCCCGTGCCGGTGCCGCCAGCGGCAAGTGCCATGGATTTCATGGTGCGAATCCGCGAACTGCGTGGCTGGGTGGCTGCCGGGATCGCGCTCGCAGTCCTGGTGACCGTCGTCGACGACCTGCGACATCACGGCAAGGCACATCCTGATGCAGAGCTCACAGCCAGCGCTGTGGAGGATGTGAACCTCGATGAACTGCTGCGGGAGTTTGAAACGGCCGAACCGTCAGCACGTCCTCAGCGCAGTCGTGCAGCCGAGATGGAGCCCGTGGTGGATGTGGATCCGGAGTCTGAGGTCACAGCAGATTATGGCGACACGCAGCGGGAGTCGGCCGACGAACGGGCGGTCTCCGGGGCAGGTGCGGGAGTTGTTCGGTTTTCGGGACGCATCGAGCCGCTCCGATAGCGACTGAATGCCCCTTCAACTTCCTTGTTTATCCTTTCGTGAATTCAGGACCCCGCAGATGTATGAAGCCTACTGGAAACTGACGGCGCGACCCTTTGCTCAGGCTGCTGATCCACCGCTGTATTTCCGCAGTCAGTCCTGTGCGGCCGCACTCGTGCGTTTCCGCTACGCCGTGGACAACCTGAGCGGTCCCGCACTCCTGCTGGGAAGCTCCGGCTCGGGAAAGACCAGCCTGATCCGCTGGTTTGCCTCGGAGCACACTCAGCTGCGTCCGTTCGTGCACGTCGTGATTCCCTCGCTGGGTGTTGAAGAACAGTTGCGGATGCTCCTGAGTGAACTGAGCGACGACGGGCGGCCTGGTGGACTCACGGGATCGCTGGATGCAGTGTTCCGCGAGCTGCGCGTGCAGCTCCGCCGCCATGCAGCCTGCGGTCGCAGACCACTCCTGTTCTTCGATGATGCCCATCTGCTCTCCGATGACTGCCTGCAGCAGGTCGTACTGCCGCTCCTGCACCTGGCGGAGTCGGATGCCAATCTGAAACTGTCCCTCCTCCTTGCTGCTCAGCCTGCCTTTGCTGTACGCGTGCGGCGGTTCAGTCAGCTGAGTGAGCGGGTGGCGGTCACATCGAGTCTTTCAGGGTTCAGTCACGAAGAAACGGCGACCTACGTGCGGCAGTGTCTGGAACTTGCAGGAACCACCGCAACGATCTTCACGCGAGGCGCTGTCCAGCGGCTGCAGGAAGCGAGTGGAGGTATTCCGCGACGACTCAATCGCCTCTGCGACATGGCCCTGCTGGTGGGGTTCGCTGAACAGAAATCCCAGCTGTCCGAAGCCGACATCGACGCGATCACCGGCGAACTCATGCCCGCCGCCGCCTAGGTTCAATCGTCACTGGTCGGTGATGCCGTCGCGATGCTTTCCGCTGCGGCGAAACAGCTTTCGTTCAAGGCGACGTGTCCGCATCCCCAGCATGAGATCAAGCAGACCGGCATATCGCATGGTGGGATCGACGTATTTTTCGAGGACATAGAAGAGAAAGTAATAGAAGCGACAGGCGGACCAGACAAGGAGCCCGAGCAGGACGGCGGTATTCAGCGTGGGGGATTGAGCCAGCAGGATCGTACCGCAGATGCCGGCGACGCCGAGGAAGAGCAGTCCTTTGAGGAGGATCAGCGCTGGTGATCTGAGGTCGCTCATGTTCAGTCCTTCGAAGCTGACTCCGCGCAGCCTGACGCTGTTTTGGAAGAGCAGTTGCCGTGGCAGAGATGACTGTTCATCCAGCGCGGCCGTCTCAGCTTACGTGTTGCGGGGAGTGGGCTGCAAGCCTGAACCACCCCCGGGCTGGGATGGTGAAACGGCACTGAGAACACCGGATTTCGGACTCGTTGATCAGACCCACAATGACAAGGCGTGCAGAGGATGTCAATCCCCCGGTAACACTCCTGAGCCGCCGGACGGCAGTCCGCGGGCGAAGAGCACTGCGAGGCGCCGGCGTAGTGTGCAGCGAAGTGAAAAGTTGGAAGTGGGCCGTTGTCAGAGATGATCCGCGGACGAGCGTGCGGGAAACGCTCACACCCCTTCTGCAGCAGGATCTCGATTTCCTTTTCACCCATTTTTTGGGCTATGTCCGAGGCGACAACCAGTCGCGAAAAGCCATCAATGACTGTGGCCATGAACACGAAGGTGCCGGTGAATGTTGAAACCTGAATGCTGTTCCAGCCAGGGAGTTGCTGAGCAGAGATCTCAGTTCTCTCTGTCCAGCGATTGACGGAGTCGACAATCTGATCACGGGTGTCGTGGGGGCCCCAACGTCAACTCAAGGGGCCCCATTGGCTTCTTCAGCTGCCCATGCTCCTGCAGCAGCTCAGCGATCACCTCATTCTTCTGAACGAGCTTCGCCACCAGAGCTTCGACTTTCTTCTCGGCTGCCGCTCAACGAAGTGGGCTCTGAGAATGGCGACCGTCTCCTCGCCGGAATCATGGACACGTTTCCTGTGACTGGACGTTGGCGACTACCATTCTGTCATCGCCAGGCTCCAGCACACTTTGCAGCCCTTAAGATGAAAATCAGCAAAACAGTCCGTTGTTGAAGATCTCTCACCAGGCTCAACGTTGAGTCCCGTCTGACCAGTCACACGACTCCAACACCAGCCGAAAACCGTCGTCTTCGTAACCGAACTCCGGCGTTGCGAGGTCGCGGTACGCACAACGAACATCGTGGGGAACGCTGGACCATGAGCCGCCCCGCAAAACGCGGGACTCGCCATCATAACAGTCCCCGCACCACTCCCGCACATTGCCGTGCATATCGAACAACCCAAACGAGTTGGGGTGCTTCTGCCCCACGCGGTGGGCGTACTTTTCGCCCTCGTTGTATGCATTTCCGAAAAACCACGCGTATCTCCCCAACTGGCTCTCGTCATCCCCGAAACTGAACCGCGTTGTCGTTCCCGCCCGGCAGGCGTATTCCCATTCCGCTTCCGTTGGCAACCGATACGTTTTGCCTTCCTTCCGGCTTAACCGCCGACAGAATTCCATGGCATCGTCCCAGCTGATGCAGCTGGCGGCATACTCATCGCCTTCCCGCACGGAGTCCTCATCCTTCCACGGTTCCGTCCCCATCACCTGCTTCCACTGTTCCTGCGTCACCTCCGTGCGGCCCATGCAGAAGGGCCAAGTGATTTCCACGCGGAGCTGCGGACCTTCGCCGCTGTGGCGCCCTGATTCGCCGTCCGGCGAACCCATCAGAAAGCCACCGGCGGGGATCAGCACCAACTGCTGGCCAATGCTGTTCGTCGTCGAACGTGGCAATCGTTTTGTGCTGTCCCCGCGAGCATTCTCCCGGCTTTCGCAGCCAGCCCCGCACACGAACCCGAGAAGGACGACAACCTGTACAAGACGCATCCCGATTTCTCCTGAGTGTGGTTGGAATTGAGAGGACTGGTCCGCTTTTACAAACACCCGGCACGTCGCTGGACCAGCCAGCACATGTCCGCCACCGTGTCGGGCAAGTCGGGCAGCTGGAGCGGCACCATGCAATTGTGTGATGCAAAGCGTGAAATTTCAAACTCGCAGGAGAAGCTGCGCGTATCGCAGCCAGGCGCAGTGGTTCAGCGAAAGAATATCGAGGCCAGTGGCTGCATCGACGAGACGGGGACCGTGAGGGTTGGCCGTGACAGCCGGTGTCAAGCGGCAGTACAACCGGAGTCGCGGCAGGATGGAGAGACTTCCATCGTAAACAACCGAAGCCATGCTGACTGTCGCTCGCCACTTGTTCCTGGTGATCCTGAGCGAGTTGTACTGCGCCATCACGCGACAGGAATTTTCGCCACGCGAGGTCCTCGTGGCAAACAACGAACAGATGGAGGCCGGTCCAGCGATGAATTCCTCGATTGGCTTCCTGGCCGCTTCCTGCTCAGTGCTGGATCCACTCGCAGATGAAGCGTCCGGATCCGGCGCGGCAATGGCCGTTGGCAGGATGCTGTCCAGGTCAAAGACGTGCTTCCGGCGTGGGACATCAGTGGCTCGCTCGTACCGAGCCCCGGAAGCCCCGCGACGAAGCAATCGGAGTGGTGAAGCTGATTCTGATCATTGTCCTGGAGCTGTTTGAAGCTACATGCGCACACTTCAATCCAGAAAAAAAATCAGGCCACTTTTCTGATCTGAAAAGTGGCCCGCGAGAAGGG
>JBJTOM010000030.1:0-3591 GCA_046074585.1 Planctomycetota bacterium
CAACCGGGGCAGTTGCATCAGACGCTCCGCCTCGCTCTTGCCGCAGGGACTGTCCCCGCAACGCGGGGCTCCGGCGTCGTCAGGCCGACTCCACGACCGGCAGAACGTCTCCGTCCGCAGCCTGCGGGGACTGTCCCCGGCAGGCCACGAACCCGGCAAAGGTACGCAAAGGTGCATGGCACCCAAACGCGGACAAAGAAAATGGCGACACCCCAGTCACAGGAGCAGTACAAGAAACGCCGCGAATCGGTGGAGCGAGTTTTTGCGGTGATCAAGCATTGCATTGGAGTGCGTCAGGTCCGAACCCGTGGAATCAAAAACGTCCGCACGGAATGGCTCTGGATCTCGCTCGCATTCAACCTGCAGCTGAAATGCGAAGTGTTGAGCACAGGGGACCGCCAGACCAACCCGGCAGAACGTCACCCCATCCACCATGAACAACCCCTGAAACTACCACCTCCCCGTGCTTCACGAGACCAAAAACGTGCGCGGGGGGCAGGGGGGGGGCGAATAGGGTGTTTAACAGATTTTAGAGACTAAAGCGACAGCCTTTCACGGGCGCGGCTCGATGGTCGCGTTTGCAGCGCTCTTGCCCGCGGACTGCCGTCCGACGGCTCTGCAGCGCGTCACCGGGGGGATTGACATCCACTGCACGCCTCCGCCACTTCCCACTTCCCACTTCGAAGCGCCATAGGGTTTGGCTTGCTACTCCGCTTCCTCACGGGCGCGGCTCGATGGTCGCGTTTGCAGCGCTCTTGCCCGCGGACTGCCGTCCGACGGCTCTGCAGCGAGTCACCGGGGGATTCACTGCACGCCTTGTCATGTCAGGTGGCGTCCGAAAGATGACTTCCTGTGTTCTTAAAAGCGTTTCGTCATCCCAGCTTCGCCCCCCCGGCTGCCGTATTTGCAGAAGAGGCCCCGCACATCGTTGACGGAAATCCAGCAGGCAAACAGCTCGGGATTCCATGCCCGGCGATTTCTGGTGGATACCCGGAATCGGCGCGGTTGTGGTTCAGATGCTGCCAAGTCGGGAGTTCAGAGTGGTGAGCGATGCCTGCAGACGAACGGCCGCCTGCTGCTGGTGCGAACCTGCCTGAGCGAGCGACTGCAGTTCGGACTGCAGCAGCGGCAATTCGCCGGTGATGTCCCGAAGAGTCATCACGCGTTCGAGAATGGACTCCGTGGCCAGTCGAATGTGCGGCCCGCTGATACAGAGTCTGGGGATGGTCCTGAGCAGCTGTTGAGTGTGCTCCGCCGTCTGCTTCAGTCGGCGAAACGCCAGCTGCAGGCCGGGGTCACCGTCGGCCCTCAGCTGGGCAATCCGGGAAACCAGCTGTGCGAGCGGGTTGGAAACGCTGTCGAGCAGCAGGCTGTCCAGTGCCGCCAGTTCGGTTGTGGCTTGATCCTGTTTCCCCGCAGCCAGCAGTCGACAGATTTCCTGTGTTCGCTGCTGGAGTGCGTCTGTTGGTGAATTTGTGGCCATGGGAGACTCCCGGTTGTAGGGTTCATTCCGCCTGCGTGCTTCTGTTGTCATCTGCAAGTGGCGGAGCCGGAGTTGCGCAGAAATCCTGAAATTCAGGCACCATCTTCGGAAATCACGCTGAATTCTGCATTCCAGAGCGGAGTGTTCGCATGGCTCATGAGCGTGAGACGGTCGCCGTGATGCAGCGGCAAAAGACTGTGCGGCGGCACTCGCATCGGGTGTTTGTGTGCTGACGACTGCACCAGCAGCGTTCGCTCTTCCCGCAGTGGCTGCACGAAGAAAATCTTCTTCTTCGAGGATTCATGGCTGGCGATCAGGATTCGTGCCGCCGCAGCGTCACGGGGCTTGTGCAACCGCAGGTCTTCAAGCGGCAGCCCATCCATGCCCAGCCAGAGCTGTCTCAGAAGCATCACATGCAGCGGCAATGCGGGTTTCCGCTGCACTCCGTGTCTGATCAGCACGGCATCCATCCCATGCTTTGGGGCCTCCTGACCGAGTTTCGGCAGCTTGCCCAGCAGTGCCTTGTACTTTTCCGGATTCGGCCAGGCATTTGTGTCGTTGTCCTGCCACAGAGGGACGGGGATCAGCTGCAGTGGGTAGCCGGGAATCGGACCACCATCGGCCGCCGGACTGCCTCCGACCTTCAGTTGCACTGCCGCCACCTGATGATCCCGGACACCTTCAATCGGGAGTTCGTCGTCACGTTGTTCGAGGGCAACCGAAACCGACCGCTCGCCGACCCGATACTCAACGTGCGTGTATCCCGCAAAATCGCTCCCAGGTGATCCCGTGTTGCGAATGGTGAGGGCGTCTGCGGAAATCGTCAGTACGGAGTTCATGCCTGAAATGGCTTCCCGACGCTGCTGCAGCTCCTGAGCGCTCAGCTGCGGAAGATCATCCCGGCTGAAGTCGGTGACGATGTCGTTGGTGTGGACCCGTTCTGACTTATCGCGACGCTTCGGGACTCTTCCGACGCACAGTTTATCGGCCGCATGCAGCCGGAGGCATTGAACACTGCCACCAGCGTTGCTGGCGGTCACACGCAGCTCGGCTGTCAATGCGCCTGGCCAGCTGCTGCGAATGCTGCTGGATACGTCCTGCCTGGGCGTGTGTGGTGTGACCACGGTCCTGAGGCTGCCAGCGACTCGCGTGATCGATGGATCAATAATCACTCCCTGCTGTGCGGGTTTCGCACTTCGTTCCGTACAACCGTACAGGGCGTCATAGTCCAGCCGTTCAGCAGCTTTCAGGAGATTGGCGTTCCCGCTGACCCGGATCAGGACGTTGTCCCAGACACTCAGGTCGGGCAGAGTGACGTTGGTGTAATCTCCGGCTTCGATCGTGAATGTTGTCTGGCCTTTGTCGTTGCGGCCAATCACTGCTGTATAACGTGCTTCGAACAGGCGATGCAGCTCGGCATGTCCCCATTCGTCGGCAAAGTCGATGCGGAATTTCCAGAGGTAGGTCCCCAGCAGATCGCTGGGGAGTCGGAACTGCATGTCACCGCGCCAGACGTGTTCCGGAGTCAGATACTGCTGCAGAGCGAGCTCTCCCCAGTGTTTTCGCTCATCCGCCGTTGTAAGGCCGAGCAGACGTTCGGCATTCGCGGCAACTTCGCGTCCGGAGCCCCGTTCGAGCGTGGTTGGGAAGCGGACATGCAGTCTGGGATGCAGCCCCTGCAGCGCGGAGGGAAGGCGAATTTCAATGGTCTGCACACAGTCATGCCCGGCCTGCGGAGGCTGAGCCCACGTCAGTCGCAGCTGTGGCTGGGTGTGAAATTCCAGCAGTGCTGTTTTTTCGCCGGATTCGAGAGAGGAATTGTCGAGAAACTCCTGCAATCGGTCAAAGGTCGCATTTCCGGGGGGTGGTCCGGTGCGATCGAGCAGTCGGCGGATTTTGTCGTCGGTCATTTCAGAGGCCCCGTTTGCCGGAGGCAAGGATGAAGCTGGAAATCGGGGAGGCACGGACGGAGGGCACTGCAGTTTGCGGTCGGTTTTTATTTCGCCTTTCGCTCTGCGAAGGGACGTCCTTTCTCAGAGCGAAAGGCGACAGACAGCACTCAGAGCGGAGAGGTCAGCGAATCCAGTCGTTTCTGCAGCTGCTCTTTG
>JBJTOM010000031.1:0-12344 GCA_046074585.1 Planctomycetota bacterium
CAAGTCTGGCTGGAACTGACACAAATGACGGCTCGAATTGGGAAGTGGGGCGTTGCTGGGCGTTTGACCCCTCACCCCCGACCCCTCTCCCCTGGAAGGGGAGAGGGGGGCTGAGACAGGGAGTGGGAGTCTGTTGGCGGACGGCGCAGTGGCGTTGCCGTGGGGTGGGGTTATGTTCAGGCCGTCTGCAGGCCGCTGATCACGTCACGGAGTCGGCCCCGTGCTGTGTGAAGCCGCCTCTTGATTGTGCCCACGGGGCTGTCGAATTGTTCGCTCATTTCCCGGAGTGAGGCACCTTCAAAGTAGAAGGCCCAGAGCGTGTCCCGATCGAGTCGGCTGAGCTGCTGGAGGCCAGCATGGACTTCTGCGGCATCCTCGTGACGGAGCAGATCACAGAGCGGAGTCTGCGCAGGCTGCGGGACCCCGTCGAAGATCTCGGTTTCCACACAGGTTTCTGCGGGCCGTCTGACGGCTCGGTTAATGGACAGACGGACGGCAATCTGTGAGACCCAGCCGGCGAACCGTTCGGCTTCTGCGAGCTGGTCGAGCTTGCAGAAGGCGCGGAGGAAGACTTCCTGGACGACTTCATCAGCCTCGGCCGTGTTGCGCAGGCGTCTCATCACCATCGCGAACACCCGCGAGTGGAACATCCGCACCAGCTGATCAAACGCGGAGCGATCGCCGGCCTGAGCCTGCTGAACGAGTTCGGTCATGTCTGTTGTGGTTGCCATGGGTATGCTCCTGAAACCTGTCCAGTCGGTCGCCGGGGGTGCTGCGAGGGCTGGGTTTTGATGATGCGGGGCAGGCATGTCAGAGTGACAGATGCCGATAACAGTCAATACCCACAACGTGGCAAACCGTCTCAACAAATTTTGAGATTCAGGAAATTTACGGAGAACATTCTTTGTGGCTCCCCAGGGCGACTCCGGGTATGCTGGAGGTTTTCAGCCGACTTGCAGCGAGCGAGAACGTTTCAGAAGGCACAATTTCATGGTCAGGCAGGTGCGAAGCAGTGGTGGGAGCTGGATTCCATTGGTGGCAATCTGCGTCTTATGGGGGCTCCTGCCGGGCTTCACGCGTACGAAGCCGTTGTATACGGATCCGCAGCAGCGTACCGGGGACAGTGCTGAAAAGATCGCTCCGGCGGCCGTTGCGATGAATCCCGGAAGGTTCAAACCGTCCATGGATCCGGCTGTGAAGGCGTCTGTGTCGGGAGGGGGCGCTGCCGCGGATTTGCCGCGACCGCCATTTTCAGAATCGTTCAGCGACGGTGCTCTGCGACTGGAGTTCAGCTGGTTGGGTTCGGTCGCCGGCGGAACGGTCAGTCTGCAGCAGGTGTATGCCGAACCGATCTGGCCCGAGCATCCTGGGTTGGTGATCCCTGACGACAACTACGGGCGTACTCAGCTGCTGGTCTTTGACGCGGCCACACAGATGCTCATCTGCCGACGTCGTTTTGATGCGTTGTTTGGCGAGTACCTGACCACGACTCCTGCCCGCGAAGGTATTGCGCGGGGCTACGAATTCACCGTGCGGATTCCGCAGCCTCGTCAACCGGTGCGAGTGGTTCTGGAACAGCGTGACGGGCATCACCGCTGGACGTCGCTGTTTGAGCGTGAGCTGGATCCGGGGGATCGGGGGATCCGCAGGGAATCGGGTGAGCAGGGGGATGTGGTGTTTGAATTGCGGTCTGCCGGAGCTCCCGCCGACAGCGTGGATCTGGCCTTTCTGTCAGAAGGTTACCGGGCAGACGAGGAGGCGGAGTTTCGCGCGGATGTGACTCGTTTGTCGGAGTATTTGTTTTCCCAGGCACCTTATGGGGAGCTGCGGGATCATTTCAGTATTCGGGGAGTGTTTCGTCCTTCGGCAGAATCCGGGGTGGATGAGCCTGGCAAGGGCATTTTTCGCAATACGGTGCTCAACAGCAGTTTCAGCATTTTTGATCTCGACCGGTATCTGCTGGTGGAAGACAACCATCGGATGCATCGGATGGCCGCTCAGGTCCCCTGCGACTGCCTTGTGGTGCTTGTGAATTCAAAGACCTACGGCGGAGGAGCGATCGGTTTTGATTCGTGTGTCACCACGACGGGCCACCCCATGAGTCCACTCGTGTTCGTGCATGAATTTGGTCATGCGTTTGCGTATCTGGCGGACGAGTACACAGGGGATGTGGCTTACAACGACATGTATCCGGAGGGCATCGAGCCGGTGGAGCCGAACATCACGCGAGAGCTGGATCCGGGGAAACTCAAATGGCGTTCGCATCTGACGCCGGGCGTCATCCTGCCAACTCCGGTCCTGCCGGTCCGTGAGGCGGTGGAGCGTCAGATTGTGGGTGCCTTCGAAGGTGGCGGGTATGTTGAGCGGGGCATGTATCGTCCGGAACAGGAGTGCTGGATGGGGAGCCTGCGAAAGGACGAGGGCTTTTGTGTGGTGTGTCGAGCGGCCATCCGCCGCATGGTGCTTCTGCACTGCGGGCGGTGAATGACATGGAACTGACACGGGATCAGGGAGCTGTCTGCTGATTGAGCTGATCCTGAGCGATGGCAGCGCGGTAGTCCGCGAGCGACTCGTGGAACAGCTTGAGTGCGTCGATCTGCTTCTCTGCGGATTCCACCGCATACTGCTCACGCAGTGTCACTTTCAGCAGATCGGAGGCACCGGCTTCCAGATTCTGTCGCTCGCGTTCCGCAAGTTCCTCCGCGTACCGGAGCGCAGCCTGTGTCTCACTGACCTGTTCGAATGCGGACGCGATCGCGGCATACGCCATGCGGACGTCGACCATAATTTTGTCTGCGGTGAGCCGTCGTTTGGCAGCCAGCTGGGCCAGTTTGGCCTGACTTTCGGTAATTTTTCCCCGCGCTTTGCGGCGTTCGATGGGAACATCAAGAAATACAGACGCTTCGGCCTCCAGCGGCGATTTATCCCCCTTTTTGCTGGTCCGTTCTCCCACGTCCTGCGATCCCCAGAGGACAGCATTCAGTTCCGGCTGCAACTGGTTGGATGCGTTGGACAGATCGATGCGAACCTGTCTGCTGAGCAGATCCAGCATGCGCAGTTCCGGGCGACGTTCCAGGGCCAGCTGCGTGTCGCTTTCGGGACGGAAGCTGTCGATGCCAGGGACTGCAGGAAAGCCGGGCAGCTGATCATCCCGAGGCAGTACCGGGTTTCCGGCTTCGTCGCGCAGAAAGATGGAAAGCTTGGCCCCTGTCTGCTGAAGTTTCCGCCGCGTATCCGCGACTTTTGCCTGACGAATGGCAACCAGACGCAGATTGTCAGTGAGTTCGGGGGGATCCAGAAAACCCACTTCAACCTGACTGCGGATGCGTGACGTGCGTTCCTCCGCCAGCGCCAGAATCCGCACGGCGATGCGGTGATATTCGCCGGCGGCCACCCAGTCCCACCATGCATAAGAGCCATCCTGAACAGCGCTGATCAGCCGGGCCTGGATATCGGGTTCGGCCAGTTGCCGCTCCAGACCGGCTTTCCAGAGTTCTGCGCGGCGATCGTCGATGCTGCGATTGCGTGCCAGCGGCACCTGAACACCCGCCTTGAACTCGCCCCCGTCATTCGTCTGTCGCTCCTGGTACCACGGCTGATAGTCGCCACGACCGACGCGATAGCCGCCAAAGACTTCTCCGCCCCAATACGTCGGCTGCACCAGCCCGATGCTCTGACGATACGTCTGGTAGAAGCCGAGGGCCCCGTTTTCGGACGCCCCTTTGAGCTTGGTATCGAAGGCTCCCGAAGCCCCGACCTGCTGGCCGAACGCGAGGTTTCGATTCTGCAGAGCCGCCAGCAGCATGGGGTAGGACTGGTAGACAGAGGTAATGACGTTGTCGAGATTCAGTGGTGCGGTTGCCGGGGCAGGTGCGGGGGCCAGTTCAGCTGGAGGGCGCTGCAGCGACAGTTCTGGTCCTGCGGCCACTTTGGAATTTCGAGGTACTTGAGTGCTCGGACCGCTGGCTGGCGGATCTGCATTTGCAGGATCGGCGGCACTGACTGCGGGATCGGCAGCTGTTGAACCCTCCGTCGAAAAGCCTGCCAGTTGAAATGGAGATGGCAGGATTTCGGTTGGTGAGTCGTCGCTGGGCTCTGTTGCCGACCTCAGAATGGGCTGGGAGGCGGGTAAGGACGCTGTGGCGGGTGGATCGGTGGCCACAAGTGCACTCGGCACAGCATCCGCGGACTGCTCCCATGCGGTGGCCGTCAAAGGATTTTCGCGGCCTGAGGTGCGTGGGTGGCGGGTCGACGCAGCTGGAATTTCCGGTGCGTATTCCGGAGTGTCGCCAGTCCGGCGGGCAAATGCACCCGCGGGGCGACATCCGGGGAGTGATGTCGCGGCTGTCAGCAGGACAAGCGTCAGCAGGAGAGGCAGGGGAACTCTGAGCATGGTGCGTTCCGGACGATGACGGAGACGGGTGTCATCGGTGTCTTCGGCCGGCAATTTACAAGGTCCGCAAGGACTGCCTGTCTGGTACAAGAGAATGAATCGTTTTAACAATCAAAAACGGAAGAATCGTTAAAAACTGCCCAGACTTAACTGAACAAACATTCCCCCCTTGAACTCAACAGCGCACCTCGCATCAATTTTTGATGATTTTTTCTTTTCAGACAATTTTTTTCGGGAATCTGCGGGCGCACAGGCAGGGAGGTGCTGTGGTCAGGGGGCGATGCAGGAAAATGCAGCAGGGTGACCAGGGGTGGCTGCAAATTCTTTTCCGGCCCTTGTAAAGGTTGGCAAACGTTCTTGCTCTGCCGTGTGATGTGAGATAGGAATTCGTGTGAGTGGGGCACAGGGAACGGTCGGTCAGCCAGTGAGGCGAGGATCTGCCGGACGATTACGTGCGATGTGGCACGGAAAAATTGGCGAGCGAGGGACATGATCAGTAAGTTTCCGGGGCGAAGTCGGCAGGCTGTGCTGCGGCGTAATCTGCGGGCCATGAATGCGGACGGTTTTTCCTTCAGTGTGATGGTGGGAATCGCGGAGACGTATCTTCCGGCATTCGTGCTGTCTCGTGGATTTGGTGAATTTGCTGCGGCCCTCATCGCAACACTCCCGGTCCTCCTGGGAAGCCTCCTGCAGCTGTGGGCTCCGATACTTCTGCAGCATCTGGGGTCTTATCGTCGTTTCGTCGTCATCACAGCCTCCCTGCAGTCATTCAGTGTTTTCCTGCTGATGCTGCTGGCTTTCTATCCGGGTCTGCAGGCGTGGATGGTGTTTGTTCCGGCGACGACCTATTGGGCTGCTGGTCTTTCCACCGGCCCGGCGTGGAATCTGTGGGCGGAGCAGCTGGTGCCGGCTCGCATCCGCAGTGGGTTTTTCGCTCGCCGCAGCCGACTGTGTCACGTCGGTGTCCTGGCGGGACTTGCCTCCGGCGGACTCCTGTTGCGCTGGTCAGCCATGAATCCCTCCACCTGGCCGATTTTCGCCGTCCTGTTCGGGATCGGAGCTCTCGGTCGCCTGATTTCCTCGCGAATGCTCGCAAAACAAACAGAAGTTCTCTGCCCGGCATCAGCGCGGACACATGCAAGCGACACGCCAAAGGCCGAAGCAGCCTCCCTCCCTGGCTTCTGGAGCCAGTTGCAGATTCCCCGTGCGGCTGGTCGGCTGGTTGCCTTTCTGGTGCTCATCCAGGTTGCGGTGCATGTTTCCGGACCTTATTTCAATCCGTTTATGCTGCGAGTGATGCAGTTGTCATGGGTGGACTACATGACCCTGCTCTCGCTGGGATTCATCGGTAAGATGTTGTCACTGCCGTCGGCAGCCCGATTTGCCAATCGCTTTGGTGCCGACCGCCTGCTCTGGGCTGGCAGTCTGGGAATTGTGCCGATCAGTGCCTTTTGGTTTTGCTCGCAGGAGTTCTGGTTTCTTGCAGGCATTCAGATTCTCAGCGGTCTGGTCTGGGGCTGGTATGAACTGGCGATGCTGCTGCAGTTCTTCCGCCGAATTCCGGCTGAACGGCGTGTTTTTGTGCTCACGGTCTACAACGCTGGAAACTCGGCTGCGATGGTGTTGGGTACGATCATCGGAGCCTGCGTGTTGCAGGGACTGGAACGCACAGCAGATGCCTATCTGGCGGTTTTCCTGCTTTCAGGGTGTCTGAGGGCCCTTTGTCTGCTGGCACTCCCTGACCGTCGGCAGGCCGTGGCGACAACCGTCACTGCTGTGCAGTTGATGCAGCGACAGGTTCGCGGGCGGGCGACAAGGGTGCATCCTGGTGGAAGTACGCTTTCAGGGCTGCATCCTGGGACCGTGGTTGCGGCTGTCGGTGAGTCAGCTTTTGTCCGGGAAACCCCAGCCTGAATCCTGATTGAGCTTTGCATCCAGCCAGAGCTGGAACGGTCGCTGAAGGCTGAAACCGGCGCGTTGATAAAGCCGCACTGCCGGCTGGTTGTCGGCATCGACACACACACTCAGTTGTGAAGGGGCGACCATGGCAGACGTCGACGGCAGGCTTCGGGCGAAGCTGGCGGCGGCGGCGAGCATTCGGCAACCGCAGCCCTGATTCCGCCGAGAGGGAAGCACGCCGATAAAGCGAATCTCCAGTCCGTGCCCGGTGGTCGAGTTGCGGGAATCACTGAGGACACAACAGCAGACACCGATATACTGGTTCTCTGCGTCTGACTCGAGAAAGAGAATTCCGTCGGATTCATCCCAGTCATCAAGCAGCACATCCGGCAGCGGATTGGGGAGCTGGCGCAGGTCACTGGAGCTGGCCAGAATCGGAATCAGCAGTTCCAGACACTGCCGCCGTCCGTCTGAGTTGCGGGTCAGATCGCGAGCGGTGATGCTGCGGATGGAGTGACCGGTGGCGGGCTTAGCGAGTATGGCGGAGTCTGAGGCGAATTGCCAGACGGCGAATCGCGCTCTGCGCTTCAGGCCGCTGCGTTGCAGAGACCGGCAGAGCGGTTCAAGGCCTGGAGCGTTTTCGTCCGGCAGCATCAATTCAAGTCGCTGCATGTTCAGCTTCGTAGCACATTCGCGTATGGCGCGAATGATGAGTCGCCACGGGTCGTCTGCAATTCTGCGGGACGGTCGGGCAGAGGCAATTGAAATATCAGGGATTGTGACACTGATCTTCTGATCGTCGGCTACCACTCCGGCCATGACAAGGGTTTTGCCGTTCTGCATGGCGGCGACGACACACGTGCCACCCTGCAGCTCCTGAGGATCGATATCGCCCTGTTCATCCAGGCGCGCCCGGACGGGTCCTCTGTCAGTGAGGCTGAGCCAGTGCACGTGGATGTCGCCGGTTTTAGGCATAGATTCAGGAAATGATGTCGTGCAGGACTTCACCATGCACGTTGGTCAGTCGTCGCTGGATGCCGTTGTGATAAAACGTGAGTCGTTCGTGGTCGATCCCAAGCAGATGCAGAACCGTAGCATGGTAATCATACCAATGCACAGGCTTGTCAATTGTTTTCCAGCCGATTTCGTCGGTGGCGCCCCACGTCATTCCGGATTTCAGGCCACCACCTGCCATCCAGATGGAGAATCCATACATGTTGTGATCTCGTCCGGCCCCGACGACGAATTCGCTGGACTGCGTAAACGGGGTGCGACCAAATTCGCTGGTGCAGAGCACCAGCGTATCGTGAAGCATCCCGCGAGCCTTGAGGTCTGCCAGCAGGGCGGCCACGGGCTGGTCCATGCGGCGAGCTTCGCGGGAATGGTTTTCGCGGACGTCTTCGTGCCCGTCCCAGTTGATGCGGGGGGAGCCAAAAGATCCACCGGAGAACAGCTGTACGAAGCGGACTCCACGTTCGAGAAGCCTGCGTGTGAGCAGACAGCGGCGACCGAAGTCGGCCGTCTCTTCCGCATCAACTCCGTACAGATCCCGAGTGGCCTGTGTCTCTTTTGACAGGTCTGTGACATCAGGCACGGCCAGCTGCATTTTTGCAGCCAGCTGATAGGCCTGCATGCGAGCCCGCAGCTGGTCCTCACCCGGCGACAGTTCCAGCGATCGCTGGTTCATCCGTTGGAGCAGGGCACGGGAGTCCGCTTCAAGCCGGCTGGATACGGGACGCGCTGGAAACAGGTCGCGAATGGCAGGCCCGGATGACTGAAAGGCGACACCCTGATGCCGGGCGGGCAAAAACCCATTGGACCAGTTGATCGCGCCGCCGGCGGGCAAACCACGAACGTCCGGGAGCACCACATAGGCGGGAAGGTCGTCGGTTTCGCACCCAAGCCCCCAGGAAACCCATGAACCCATTACCGGAAAGCCATTGAGGCGGAATCCTGTGTTTTCTTCAAACGTGGCCGGCGTGTGGTTGGCCGAATCAGCCACCATGGAATTGACGACGACGAGCTCATCTGCGAGTTCGGCAAGGCGGGGGAAGAGTTCTGAAACCCACAGACCGCTTTGCCCGCGGCGACGAAATTCAAAGTCGTTCCGGCGCAGCAGCCCGATCTGGTTGAAAAACGTCTCCGGTCGTTCGGTGCTCTGCAGCGGTTTGCCGTGAAAGCGTGCCAGTTCCGGTTTGTAGTCGAAGGAGTCGATATGACTGAGTCCTCCGCAGAGGCACAGATGCACAACCCGACGGGCTTTGGCGACGAAATGGGGAACGTCGCGGGCTTCACCCGCGACCGCATCCGCACGGGCTGTCCCGTCACGGAACAGCAGTGACGTCAAAGCGGTGGCCGTCAGCGACGAGCCGGAGAAATTGAGGATACGGCGACGAGTCACGGGCTGAGTCAGCATGGCGAAGGCTCACGATCAAAAAGTCGTGAAATGAGCTGTGGATCCAGAGGAGTCGTGCAGAAACTGACAATCACAGCCAGGCAGCTGCTGGCCAGCAGTCCCCAGATCAAAGGGTCCAGCCCCAGCAGAAACAACGGGCGAAATCCAGAGACAGCACCGATTGCCTGAGGAGCGGTCAGCTGGAGGATACCAGCCAGATAGAGCGCCAGCACCGTGGCTGCTCCGGACAGCATCCCCGCCAGAATTCCCTCTGCCGTGGCCCGCCGCCAGTAGCAGGCCATCAGAGCCGGCACCAGAAATGTCGCGGCTGCCCCGGACGTGCTGAAGACAATGAACACCTGCAGGAAATCCGGTGGCGTCCACATCACTGCAACCGAAATCGCACCAGCCAGAATCATGGCAATCCACGCTGCCAGCCGGAGCTCGTCCCGGCCCGCCTGAGGACGAAAGAAACGCTGATAAATGTCCCGGACCGCACCCGATGACAGGACCACCAGATAGGAACTGACTGTGGACATCACAGCGCCGAAGGGGGCAGCCAGGATCAGCCCGGCGATGATCGAACCACCCGGCCAGTCCGCGGTGGTGAGCAGCGCCAGACGCGGAATAATCTGGTCTGTTTTTTCCAGATTGGGGATCAGTGCCCGGCCACAGATGCAGATCACAATCAGCGGCAGATAAATGCCAAGGTTGTAGAGACTGAGCACGTAAATTGATTTGCGGATGACATTGGTGTTCTGACTGGCCATCAGCCGCACAAGCCCGGCTGGCGCCCCAACGCCACCCCAGATCCAGACCACAAACATGGAGAATGCCAGCGACAGCGGCAGAAACTGGTGCGGAGCCGAAGAAACCGCTGAAGCTTGATTCGCCGCCGCAGGGACCACTGGAGCCACGTAGCCCGGAGCGTAAACAAAACCGGGACCAGTCTGCTGATAAGACGCCATCGTCGCCTGTTCCAGCCCCCCCGCTGCCTGCAGCGACGCAAACAGGAGCACCAGCACGCCGGCGAACATGAGCAGACTCTGAAACAGGTCGGTCCAGACGGCTGCCAGAAATCCGCCTAAAAGCGTGTACGCCACAACGGTGACCGTAAAGACAATCAGCCCCACATGATATCGCCAGTCGGCAACGGCAACGGCGTCTTCCGACAGCGAGATTTCGCCACCCGAGGGCCATGCCAGCTGCAGCACGATGGCGCCGGCTTTGAACTGGGCAAACATCAGGAATGACAGATAGAACAGAATAAAGATCGTGCACGCAACACCCAGCGATGGACTGCTGAAGCGGGTTCGGAAGAGATCCGGAACTGTAATCGCACCTGTGCGGCGACTGAGTTGTGCCAGACGCTTGCCAAGGATCCCGAAACCTGTAATCGGCACCACCATGTAACTGCCGATCCAGAGCGCCACAATCCAGCCATGGGCGTAGACCAGCGACGGAAAACCCATGAATGTGCCGCCACTCTGGATCGTGGCTGTCAGGGCCAGTGCCCATACTCCCAACCCCCGGTTGCCCAGAAAAAAGCCCTTCATAAAGCCGCTGCTGCTGTTGACGCGATTGGCCCTCAGGCCAATCCACATGGAAGCGGTGATGAAGAGCACCAGCATTGCCATCGCACCGACGCCGACCGGGGGCACAGCCTGCGCGTCAGCAGCGGCAGCCACTGCTGTGATTCGGCTGGTCAGATCGGCCAGAAGCGGACATGGAAGGAGGAAACCGGCACATGGCATGGTCAGCCTCCCAGGCCGAGATCATCGGCATCCTGAAGGTCCTGTCCGAGTTCACCGTCGCGGACGAAAAAGGCGCCGAACCACAGGGAAATCAGAGTGCAGGCGAGCCACGGCACCACGATGCCCCAGAAAACCCAGAGCGGAAACCCGAACACCAGTTGAGGAGGCTGAGGCTGGTCGCCGTAGCCAAGAACGGCACTGCAGCCGACCGACCAGAACATGGCCAGCGCCCAGATGCCGGCAACGATCAGCGCTTCACGCTGTGAGGATTTGACGAGGGGATCAGTTTGGTCCTCAGCATCGACTGTCATCAGGCGGGGCTCCGGCGGCAGAGCAGAGGGGGGGAAGGAAACGCGGGCGGGGTGAATCGGGCAGATCTTAAGGAAACCTGCGACCATGTGCCACACAAAACCGCGACATTTGCCTGCGATGCCGGGGCAAAACAGCCGGCGCAGCCCGATCAGTTTGCCAAATCAGGTCCCGCTGGTGCAACGCGATAGATCAGCACTCCGGAAAACTGATCGCCCTGAACCAGCCCCGAACCGCTCTCCCAGCTGAGCACCTCCTGACGTTCCGCCGGCGAAAAGGCAGTCCAGTCGCGGCGAATGAGCACCTGAGGCGGGAGCAGCGCCTGCTGTTGAACGAGCTCTTCAAACCGCGCTGGCTGAACAAAGCTGGAATAGCCGTAGGATCCCGGAAGACGATATCGCAGGATTTCAGACCAGTTCACAAATACGTGCGTGATCTGCTGGCGACGGCAGTTGTCAAGGAACTCTGCGACGGGCCGCAGGGGTCTCCGGGAACCTGGCATCTGACCGTCCGGCACCGCAGCAATGGATTCAAACAGATTGTCGTCAAAGACGGTGTTGTATACGAGGGAAAACTCAGCGTCGAAAACTTCAGCCTCACCAACCATCAGCACCTTTGCATCTTCAGGCAGCTGAGCATTCAAACGAGCAATGTCGCTGCGGATGACCAGCCGGGAGGCCGTATCCAGATCCATCAGCCCGGCATGGAATCCGACGAGGGGCAGTCGGCAAAACAGAACATTCCACAGCGTCGCTGCGGCACAGACAGCGATCAGCAGGCTGCGCCATGGCCAGTGACTGCTCAGCAGCCACAGCGCAGACCCGCAGATGCTGAGCAGGGGGATTACAGGAATCCAGAACCGGTCAATCCGATGAGTGAATGCCCACCACGTGAACAGCGCCCAGCCTGCGAACCCGAGAATGCTGCGGAATTCCCGCGAACGCCTGGGAAGGAGCAGGGCAGCCGGGATAGCGAGCCCAAACAGCAGGGAACTGGTCCAGGTATTCCGGAGTGCTGCATCGAGCAGGTGGCGGGGAATAAGCCACGGTGAATGTTCCGAAGCGCCGTGCGCCGCTTTCCAGCGGACATCAAGCGGCGGATTCCAGTCATTTGATGGGAAAATTGAGGCTGCAAGGGGGTAGACCGGATTGCCGGTGTCGTACAGATTCCGCAGCAGCCATGGTCCGACTGCGAAGCCGGTGCCGACGACAAAGAACACGGCCCCCGCCAGCACTGTACGCCCCGGTAACTGCAGGCCCTCACGCCGCATTTGTCGCTGCTGCCAGACCCAGAAGCCGGCGATCGGGAAAACAACCAGCACAAGGCCGGTGTACTTGCAGGCCATTGCACACCCCGCCAGAAATCCGCACAGGAACTGCGGCCCGGGACAATAGGCTGCACTGCCGTGGCTGCGCAGCAGGAGTGCCAGCATGACAGAGACGGTGAAGTAAAAAGTGAGTGCTCCTTCGGCGTAGGCAATGAGTGAAATGCGGAGCGTCCATGGGGCCGTCAGGTGAATCAGCAGTGCCAGCCACGCGGGTACGCTTCCCAGCCATCGACGGGCCATGGCGAAGACGCTGGCGGCCGAGAGCAG
>JBJTOM010000032.1:0-1810 GCA_046074585.1 Planctomycetota bacterium
CTTTTTCAGCGATGGACACAGCCAGCAGCGTCGCAATGACCACAGATCGCAGGACACTGGCTTTTACCCACACCCAGACAGGGAGCAAGTTGAAATTGCCTGCATCCCCGGCTTGAATGTGGAATGTCGTTTTACCCACACAGGAACCTGCCAATGTTCACTTCACGTCGACGTTTCCTGCAGACAGCCGCTGCGGCCTCGGCGACCATGCTGCAGCCCGTATGGTCTGCCTCCGGTCCGCTGCTGAACGCATCGGTTCAGCAGGCGCCACCGGGTGAGCGGCCCGCGCAGGATACCGCTCTGAAACTGCTCTTTCCCCGTGCCCGGATTCCGGCGACCTTCATTATTGATGATTCCACCTGCCTCGTGAACATGGGGCATTTCGGGATCCCTCAATTTCATGCCTGCTACCCGGATCGCCCCGTCTACCAGAAACCCTGGCAAACGTTTCCTCGCGAGATACCCGATTCATTTGTTCGCGAGTTCGCCGAATGGTGCGGTGAGCATGGTGTGAAGGGTAAGTACAGCATTGTGCCTTATCCAGCCTGCGTCGGCTGGCTCGACACAGAACTTCCGGGCTGGTCCCGTAAAGCCCTGCTCGACAGCCTCGAACTGGTGCGCACACTGATCGTTCCCAACTGGGATATTCATCCCGAAATGATCACACACACGCGAGTGATTGATCTGGCGACCGGCAGACCACTGCCTGACATCAACCCGTCCACCATGGAAAATTCATGGCCCCAGCAGCAGAAAAGTGTGGACGAAATTGCTGCGTACCTGGCATATGCCCTGCGAATCCTGAAGAACTGCGGTCTTCCCTGCGAAGGCATCACCACTCCAGGTGGCTTCGGCAACCGCGTCAAGCCCGAACTGTCACTCGCCGTGCAGCAGGCGGTGCGTGATGTGTTTCAGACAGAAATTCCTCACTTCTTCAAGTACGTGGTCGGCAATGAAGGCAGTACAGAGCCCTCCGTCGAACACGTTTCAGGGCTCGGGACAAGCGACGTGCGACTGACGGTCAACATCCCTGCGGGCACTGGTGACTGGTTTGGTGGCTGGGAAGGTGATGTGGTTCCGCAACCGGATTTGTATGCCACAGCAGACGCCACCTCCGGTCGCCTTGTGCAGCTCATCGAAGCCGGCCAGCCTGCGTTTTTCCTGTGTCACTGGCCCGGCCTTTACAGCAATGGCACCAAAGCCGGTTTTCTGGCATTTCAGCAGGTTGTGAATGCGATCCATGGTCGTTTCCGCAGTCAGCTGCACTGGATGAAACTCAGCGAGATCGCTCGATCCCAGGCAGCACGGGTGCTCACGGCCGTCCGTCGGGATGACACCGGCTTTGTGCTGAACGCACCGTTTGCCTGCCCCGAGTTCACCGTCGAACTTCCCGCCTCCGGACAGCCCGGGCAGATCCCCGTTGTTGTCGCCACGGGACAGAATACTCTGCTCACCGAAGCCCCCGGACGGGAAGCGCTGCGTGAGGGCACCTGGTGCCGGTCCGGCGAAGGGTACCTTGTTTGTTTCCGCCTGCAGAAAGGGGAAACCCGGGTCACGTGGAAGACAGGCTGATTGCACCAAAGCCCTGTGAACGAATGGGTGGTGAGCAGCTGCGTGGTGAGCAGCGTGGCGACGGCGAAGGCCAAACCCTTGCCGGGCAGCTACCAGACACGAGTCAGGTCGACGGTGGCGTACGGTTCAACCTGCATGGTGATGGACGTAGTTTCGAAAGTGCCAGTGTAGCGGCCGTTCTGCAGAACAAGCTGCAGCACTTGCTGCTGGTCCGGATCCACAATCCAGTATTCAGGGA
>JBJTOM010000033.1:0-11969 GCA_046074585.1 Planctomycetota bacterium
CTCGCTTGAAGAATCATTCGTCGTTCAGGTGGCGGTGAACGTCCGGCGGCCGAATTTGAAACTTTGGACCTGTGTAACGGATTGCATGAATGGGTTGGGAAGCCTGGCTGACGATCGCTGTCACGATCGGCGTGTTGATTGCTCTGTCGCAGGAACGCCCGGCGGACATCGTCTTCATGGCCGCTCTGCTGGTGCTGGCGCTCTCTGGTGTGCTCACCGTGGAATCTGCCTTCAAGGGCTTTGTCAGCAGCTCGCTGCTCATGGTGGCCGCGCTGTTCATCGTCACTGCGGGACTCAAGGAAACCGGCGTGGTCGACATGATCGGCCTGCGGGTGCTGGGGCCGGCCCGCACGGAATTTGGTGGTCTGCTGGCCATCAGTACGTTCACTGTGCTCACGTCGGCGTTTCTGAATAACACGCCGATCGTGGCGATGCTGATCCCGGTTGTGCTGGGCTGGTGTCGCAAGCACCACGTCGCTCCCTCGCGACTGCTCATTCCACTGTCCTTCACCACCATCCTTGGCGGCTGCTGCTCACGGATCGGCACCAGCACCAATCTGGTCGTGGACGGTTTGATTCGCCAGGCGAAAATCCCGGGACTCGAACCCATGGGATTCTTTGAGATTGGCTGGGCGGGGCTGCCCTGCGCGGTACTCGGGGTTGTCTATCTGCTCACTGTGGGGCGAAGATTGCTGCCGCAACGCAAGGAGCTGCTGGAGCAATTCGGGGACTCGCAGCGCGAATACCTCGTGGAGATGATGGTCAAGCCAGGATGTCGCCTGATTGGTCAGAGCATTGAAGCGGCGGGACTGCGACGACTTCCCGGGTTGTTTCTTGTGGAGATCGACCGTCGCGGCTCCATGCTGGCGCCGGTCAGCCCCGACACGGTGCTGGAACCGGACGACCGGCTCGTGTTTACGGGGATCGTGGACACGATTGTCGACCTGCGACGGATTCCAGGTCTTGAGCCGGCCGCGGAATCTCCGGACCGGCGAGCGGAAGAGCAGCGCCGACGACGCCTGTGTGAAGCGGTCGTCAGTCGCTCGTCACCGCTCATCGTCAAGTCCGTCCGCGACGCTCAGTTCCGTTCCCACTACAACGCAGCGATTGTGGCGATTCATCGCAACGGGCGTCGACTGACCTCCAAGATCGGCGATGTGGAACTCGAAGCCGGCGATACGCTGCTGCTCCAGACCGGTGCCAATTTCGCTCAGGCCCATCGCAATAACCCGGACTTTTATCTCGTGAGCGACGTCGAAGGCTTCCGGCCACCACGTCACGATCGCTGGTGGGTCGCACTGCTCATCTTCACAGGACTGCTGGGAGCAATGGTCTTCGCCGGTGGCGAAATGGCCATGCTGTTTGCATTTGCAGCCAGTGGCCTGATGATCCTCACTCGCTGCCTGTCTTCGTCGGAAGCCCGGCAGGCGGTGGAATGGCCGGTGCTGATCGCCATTGGAGCATCCTTTGGTCTGGGCAGCGCGCTGGATTCATCGGGCGCGGCTGAGTATCTGGCTGATCGTCTTGTCACCGTGACTCAACCCTTTGGTCCGTGGGCTGCTCTGGCTGCCATCTACTTCGCAACAATGGTGCTGAATGAAGTCATCACCAACAACGGCGCTGCAGCACTGGCGTTTCCGTTCTGCATCCGAGCGGCTGAGCAGATTGGCTGCGATCCGCGTCCGTTTGTGATGGCAGTTGCCCTCGCATCTTCATTCGCCTTCGCCTCACCCGTCGGCTACCAGACTCACATGATGGTCTTCGGCCCGGGCGGTTATCGCTTTACCGATTTCGTCAGGGTCGGTGTTCCGCTGAATGTCCTGCTGTGGGTCGCCAGCGTTGCCCTGATTCCAGTCATCTGGCCCTTCTGATCTGAAAGGAGTCTCCATGCCCTCCCAAAGTCATGCTCAAAAACGCAAAGCAAAGCTGAAAAAACGCGTCGAGAAGAAGCCACGCATCAGTCGCCCGGAACCTTACTTCGGCACTCACTGGCGCGCGGATGCGGATTGCGCACTGTTCATGATGCAAACGGAGAGTGGCATCTCCGCGGCCTGGCAGATCTCGTCAAAGGATGCCCCGATATGCGATGACGACGTCGTGGAAGCCATCGAGTCTCTCATCGTGCTGCTGCGCGCCGGCAAGCGACTGCTTCCGTCCTCAGGCGAATCATTCTCCGAGATTCCCGTCGACACCAAAGCCGACATGATCGTGCAGCTGATCCTGAAGTTCTGGGAGATGCACCGGAAGGACCACACGCTGCCCGGGCGGGATGACGTGATTGGAGTTCTCCGCTCGGTGCTTGGCAGCATTTCAAAGGTCCGCGTTGACCGTCCTGGATCCACGCGTTACCTGCAATTCGTCACGGAATGGCTCAGAGACGAGTACGGATTTGAGGTGACCGAACGCCCGGCGGTGGAGTTTGATGGGGCCGAAGACGATGGGCCTGTATCGGAGAGTCGCGAGGTGGCATAGAGGCGGACTGGGGAAGGCGTCTGAGTTCGGGAGCGCGGAGCTGGGATGACGAAACGTTGTCAGCGGGGCTATCCGGACTGTTTTTATGGCATCGCACGTGTTTAACCCCCGTCACACCGGTTACGCCGGACAGGCAGGCAGCCGGCGTGTGGCCGACATTGGCCACACGCCATCGGACGTCTTTCTGCGGCCTGATCGGGGCGAAGGAGGCATTCAGCGGGATGGGGCTGTGGCACCGAACTGTTCGTAGATCTCGGTCGCCTTGTGCAGCTGTTCCACTGCAATCCATTCGTCCTTTGTGTGAGCCTGAGCGATGTTGCCGGGGCCAAAGACGACGGACGGCACGCCGGCCAGCTCGATGCGGGACGCGTGAGTGCCGAAGGGGACGCCGATGCACCGGTGGCCAGCTTCCACCCGCTCGATCACTCGCAGCAGGTCCCCGGCGAGTGTCCCGTTCCGCGAATCGCTCAGACCGCAGCTGGCACAATAGGGAGCGTCGTGTGCCAGGTCAAAGTCCAGCCGCGTCTGCAGCCACGTGATGATCTCGTCGCGAGCGGTCGCGGCGTCTTCGCCCGGCAGCAGTCGACGATCCACGTCAATGCTGCACCCGTCGGGAACCACATTCACACTGCTGCCACCGGAAATCAGGCCGACACTCAATGTGGCCGGGCCACACAGCGGATGCGCCGGACGCGACTCCGGCAGCCATGCTGCGTATTCTTCCAGCACCTGCAGAACTCGAGCCATCCGATAAATCGCATTAATGCCCTCCGCCGGCCGCGAACTGTGGCAGGCTCGCCCCGTCGTGCGGATTTTCCAGCGAACAGCGCCGCGGTGCGCCGTGACGATGTCCAGCAGCGTCGGTTCCGCCACGATGGCCACGTCGGGCGGAGTCGGGCAGAGCCTGTAGTCAGGCGTTCCGGAAATCCAGCCGGCCGTGAGGTGATGCACGCCAAGACTGGTGGATTCTTCATCGCACGTCATGGAGAACACCACATTGGGCATCCCGACGGGACGCGACTGATGCAGCCTCAGGACGGCCGCCAGCATCGCAGCAAGGCCACCCTTCACGTCGCAGGAACCACGGCCATAGATACGGCCATCACGGTCGATGGGATCAAACGGGTCGATCGTCATGCCGTCGACCGGGACGGTGTCCATGTGGGCATCGAAGAGCACTGTGCGGCTGGCCGCCGGGTTGTCGATGCGTGTCAGCAGATTGCTGCGGCCAGGCACCACATCCACCCGCTCACACGGCAGCCCCGCTTCCAGAAGCGTGCGTTCCAGAAAATCCGCCACCCGCGTCTCGAAATATTCCGGCCCCGATAAATCACGCCCCATCGGGTTGATACTGGGGATGGCAATGAGTTTTTTGAGGAGTTCGACGGGAGACATGAATCGTTCCGGATGAAACAGGAGTGACGCTGGGCCACCGGACGGCAGTCCGCGGATGAGGGGCCGGGCAACAGGGGTGGGAGAGTAACGTTGGGAGTGTCTTTGTTTCTTTCTGCTTTCCCGGGTCTCCTCTCGATTTCTGACCCACACCCCCCGGCCCCTCTCCCCAGGCAGGGGAGAGGGGATGTTTATTCCTGCTTGCGGCCTCGTGGGATTGGCAACAGATTCGGTGCGGAATTCTGAGATCGGGTGCCGGGTTCGGGCGGAGGTGGCAGTTCGCCATCTTCGCCGAAAAGAGCGTGGTTCCATTCTGTGTGCAGGAGCAGATCGAAGCCCGGGTTTTGTTCCTTGACCTGACAGGAGCAGGCGCTGCACAGAAATTGAGTGAGGTCATGCACGAGATCGGCGGTGAGTCGACTGGAGGGAATGACTTCGAGTGCACGTCCACGGCCGAAGACGGGCACGGCCAGCGGTTCCCGGGCGCCCCAGGCATCCGGCTGAACACCGGACAGTTGCCGCACCAGCCACGCCTCCTGCGGATCATCACCATCCACTTCCAGCACGGAAAACCTGAGCAGCAGTGGAATTTCAGAGAAGAGCTCGGAGCCAGGCAGGCCGATGCCTTCGGGAAGTTCCAGTACGGCGGGAAGTTTGCGGCACTGGTCATCGAGCAGCAAACGCATGGAGGCAAGTTTCTCTTTATCGACTGCGGGAGGCCGCACCAGCAGCCAGACCACAGCATCCCCCTTCTGCAGGCGACGAATAAGATCACTGCGGACGGGGGAGTCCACGATTCGCCGCGTGGCGTCTTCAACGGAGCTGATCCAGTGATTGATGATTTGTCCGCGACCATGCCGCGAACGCGCAACGACGCAGGGAAGAGAGTCGCGGGAGGCGACCGGCAGTCCCAGCCAGACAGCACGTGCGGCTGCGGCATCGGCTGCCTCCACGGGACTTTCAAACCGGGCGACGTCCTGCAGCACGACCTGCAGGTTGGCCCGGCTGCGATCGCCGGCAAGCGTCTGCAGGGTGCGGATCTGATCACGATGGTCGGGTGACAGGGGACCGCGGTGAAACACAAGCACTTCAACAGGATCCGCATTCCATCGTTCGAGGGCATAGCGGAATACCGGGATATTGCAGGCAGCGGCGGTGGATGAAAACAGCAGCAGGGTCAGGAGTTGTCTGGTCATGGCGGGCCTGAGTGATTGCGGGACACGGAGCAGGGGGAGACTCTGTCGGCCCGCGGCAGTCTATCAGGAACCCGTGGATTCCTGCAATTGTCGCGTTTCGCTCTTCGAAACATCCATCACTTCACTTTCTTTTCAGAACGCGAAAAGAGACAATCCGCCTTCGTGTGTCGCTGCTCACCCGCCCGGTTCCATTCAGGACTCCCGTCCATGTTCAGACTGCGATTGGCTTCTGCGATGGTGGCCGTGCCACTGGCGCTGGCTGCTGCTGTTTCCCTGTCCTTTACCGTCAAGGCCCGTGAACCCGTGAATTCTGTCCCAGCACCTGCCCCGGCACCTGCCGCAGCGGCAGACAACCCGTTTAATGCTCCCAGCACGCTTCCTTATCAGTCCCCGCAGTTTGACGTGATCCGGGACGAACATTTTCGGCCGGCGTTTCTTCAGGCGATGCAGCAGCAGCTGGTGGAGATCGATCAAATCACTTCCCAGACCGACCCGGCCACCTTCGAAAACACAATCGACCAGTTCGAGAAGACCGGGCAGATGCTCACCCGCGTCCGCAACGTTTTCTCCAATCTCACGTCCTCACACAAAACCGAAGTGCTGCAGCAGATCGAAACAGAACTTGCTCCGCTCCAGGCCGCCCACGCCGACAACATCCTGCTCAACCCCCGTCTGTTTGCGCGCATTCAGGCACTCCACGACCGCCACGATAGCCTGCAGCTCAGCACAGAACAGTCTGAAGTGCTGCAACAGCACTACGAGACCTTCGTGCGTGCGGGGGCCAGACTGGACGCCTCACAGCAGGCCCGCATTCGCAGCCTCAACGAAGACATTTCAAAACTCGAAACACAGTTCGAAGAACACCTGCTGGCCCTGATGAAAGAGCGGGCGGTGGTGGTTGACACCGTCGCTGAACTCGATGGATTGTCGCCCGGCGACATAGCCGCTGCCGCAGAAGCAGCCAAATCCCGTGGACTCGATGGCAAATACATCCTTGAAATCACCAACACCACCCGCGTCCCGCTTCTCACATCCCTCAACAATCGTGCTCTGCGACAGCGACTCTGGGAGGCTTCGGCGTTTCGCGGGCTGGGTCAAAACAACGGCATCGATAACCGCCCGCTGATTCTGATGCTGGCAAAACTTCGGGCCGAACGCGCCACCCTGCTGGGATTCTCCAGCCACTCCGCATGGAAGCTCCAGAATCAAATGGCCGGCAACCCCGACGCCGCCCGCAAAATGCTCACCGATCTCGTCCCCGGAGTCCTTGCCAAAGTCCGCGAAGAAGCCACTGCACTCGACGAAATGATCCGGAAATCCGGCTTCAGCCACGAACTGGCACCCTGGGACTGGGAGTACTACGCGGAAAAAGTTCGCAAAGTCCGCTTCGACGTCGATGAATCACTCGTCAAACCCTACTTCGAACTCGAATCCGTCCTCCAGAACGGCGTGTTCCACACCATGCAGCAGCTGCACGGCATCACCTTCAGGGAACGACGCGACCTGCCCGTGTTTCACCCGGATGTGCGAGTCTTCGACGTGCTCGAAAAGGATGGTCGCCAGATCGGACTGTTCTTCTTCGACCCCTTCCGCCGTGATACCAAACGCGGTGGGGCATGGATGAGCAGCTTCGTGGACCAGTCCGGGCTGCTCAGCGAACGCCCGGTCGTCGTCAACACACTCAACATTCCCAAACCCGCCACCGGCGAACCGGCACTCGTCAGCTTCGACAACGTCGTGACGTTGTTTCACGAAATGGGACACGGACTCCACGGACTGTTCTCAGACGTCACCTATCCCTCCGTCGCCGGCACCAATACGCCCCGCGACTTCGTCGAATTCCCCTCCACCTTCCAGGAAGACTGGGCCATTCAGCCGCAAATCCTCGCCAACTACGCCCGGCACTACCAATCCGCTGAACCCATCCCCCGTGAACTGCTGGATCGCGTGATCCGCGCCAGTCGCTTTAACCAGGGCTTCGATACACTTGAATACCTCGCCGCCGCCCTGCTCGACCTCGAATGGCACTGTCTCACCCCCGACCAGATCCCCGACGACGTTGAAGCCTTCGAACAGGCCGCCCTCGAAAAATACGGCATCGCCAGGCTTCCAGTCCCGCCCCGCTACCGCAGCACCTACTTCGCACACATCTGGTCCGGCGGCTATTCTTCCAGCTACTACGCGTACCTCTGGAGCGAAGTGCTCGCGGCCGATGCGTTCGCCCGGATGCAGGCCGCCGGCGGTTGTACACCGGAAAACGGAGCGCGATTCCGCGCCGAAATTCTTTCACGCGGCAGCAGTCGCAAACCCATGGAATCCTTTCGCGCCTTCAGCGGCCGCGGTCCCAACGTCGATGCTCTGCTCATCCGCAGAGGACTCAAATAGCACCCTCGCCGCAGGACGTTCCCATGCCCCCGCTCCTTCAGCAAATTCCCCGCCGAGAACTGCTGTCGACGGCCGGACTCGGCTTCGGCAGCCTCGCCCTCCACGCACTGAACCCGGTCGCCGCTGCATCACCGTTCACACCACTCGACATCCCCACAGCCAACGCCCCCCAAACTCCGCTCAGCCCGCTCCCACCCCACATCACTCCTCGCGCAAAACAGGTTATTTTCCTCTTTCAATATGGCGGCCCCAGCGGATTTGACCTGTTCGATCACAAACCACTGCTCACCCGACTGCACGGTCAACCCGTCCCCCAGTCATTCAAACAGCACGCGGATAAGGTCGGCGGAGTCTTCAACCACTGCCGCGATGAACTCATGGCCGGACCCTGGAACTGGCAGCGTCACGGAGAATCCGGACTCGCCGTCTCCGAACTGCTCCCCCAGACCGCCCGCCACATCGATCGCCTCTGCCAGATCCGCTCCATGGTGAGCGACAGTTCCAATCACGCACCGGCCACCTATCTGATGAACACCGGAGCCATTCTTGGGGGACGCCCCAGCCTCGGCTCGTGGATCACCTACGGCCTGGGATCCCTCAACCAAAACCTGCCCGGCTACGTCCTGCTCTACAAAGTCGGCGGACTGGGCGGCAGCGCCAACTGGAGCAATGCGTTTCTGCCGGCTGCCCACCAGGGAACTCAGTTTCGCCACGACGGAGACCCGGTCCTTTACCTTCGGCCACCGGAAGAATTTCGCGCCACGCAGCGGCAAACGCTCGACTTCGCCCAGTGGCTCAACCAGCGCCACGCAGCCGCTCGCCCCGGCGCCGCAGACCTCGAAGGACGCATCGCCACCGCTGAACTCGCCTACCGCATGCAGTCAGCCGCCATCGATGTCGGAGATCTCGGCCGCGAAACCGCGGAAACTCAGCAGGCCTACGCACTCCACGACGCCACGCCAGGCAAAGCCCTCTACGGCCGCATGTGCCTGCTCGGACGAAGACTCATCGAACACGGCGTTCGGTTCGTCCAGATCTACAACGCCGTCGATAAGCTGGGCTGGGATGGGCATGACAACAACACCGACTACAACCGCCGCAACGCCTGGCAGACTGACCAGCCCGTCGCCGCCCTCCTGCAGGATCTCGATCAGCGCGGACTCCTGGATTCCACTCTCGTCATCTGGGCCGGCGAATTCGGACGCACACCCATGATGCAGGGTAGTTCCGGACGCAATCACAATCCGTACGGATTCACGATCTGGATGGCAGGTGCCGGTGTTCAGGGTGCCAAAGTCATTGGTTCCACCGACGAAATCGGCCTGCGGGCCGCAGAGTCTCCGCAAACCATTCGCAACCTGCACGCAACCATCCTCACCGCCCTCGGAATTCAACCGGACGACCTCTACTTCGAACACCTCGGTCGCCAGGAACGACTCACCGGCGTCGCCAAAAGCTGGAACCTGATCCCCGGCGTCCTGGAGTAAACCGCTGCAACACGGCGCCCACTTCGTTGAGGGACTGTCGGCATTCCGGTTCCAACATGCACCGGGTGGCGAAAAAACTGCGGTTGCGCGTACGAGCACACCAACTGACAACCCACGCAACCAGTAAAACCTGTTGATGGCCAACAGCGATCAATCCCGGGGGGCCGGGAGCTGGCCCCGGCATCCCGGCAAACAGTTCCCACCAGGTGACCGTCTGCTTTTCAGGATCTCCTGGCAGTGAGAGTTCGAAGTCCCGTCTGACGAGGACCTTCAGGATGCCCTCTTTGGAACCGACTGCAGAAAACCAATCACGTTGTGAACGGGTCACCTGCAAATAAAAATCGCCACAAGGATGTGACGTTCACCCTTGTGGCGATTGACTGTCCCGGGCGGGATTCGAACCCACAACCTTCGGCTCCGGAGGCCGACACTCTATCCAATTGAGCTACCGAGACGGGATCATGGACGCGCCCGCGGTTCAGACGCCGACACTCTGCCGAAGTATCGGCGAAAGTTGCGGCAAATTCAAGTCCGGGAACAGGACGGGGGGCTGAGATGCGGGCGAAAGCGGGGATGGAGGCTGAGCAGCAGCAGGACGAGGGCGGTGATGCTGCTGATCGCAGCACCCGTCAGCAGCGACACAGGCCGGTATTCCCAGGTGACCGTACTTCGTCCTGCCGGAACGTGAACAATTCGGTGGAAAGGGGATTCCGGTTGGGAATTGGCCGGCAGCGGTGATCCGGCAGCCGCTGTCGTCGCAGCCGCTGTCGTCGCAGCCGGGGGATCAGCCGGTCGATCACCGGTCTCTGTGGACACCGTCCAGCCGGGGAACGGGAGGTCAGCCAGCTGAAGCATCGCCGCGGTGCCTGTGTCAACGTCCATCACCCACCGGCCGGGCTGGCGTTCGCGAATCCGGACGGTTCCGGCATGATCGGGCTGCAGCCGGATGCGTGGCGACGGCTGGCGGCGCTGGTAGAGGTAACAGGGGTCGCTGCCACGGGCCCAGACGCGATTCAGGAATGCATCCGGGCCGGCGGCCACCAGTTCCCAGGCAGGCGACACGGTGGGCACGGGATCGGTTGTCAGGATATGGGTGACGGCCAGATTCCTGAGGGCCGTGTCGAGGACTGGATCGGGCCACGGCGTGCCGTCCACGGGTGAGGACGCAGGAAGAAAATCGTCGCGGAAATAAGCCGCCGGGCTCAACCCCAGATACTGCGGCACACAGCTCACACCAAACAAATTGCCAACATTCGCTCCTGGAGCCAGCAGACGGACGGGGGTGCTGGCGTCGGCGGAGCGGAGCGTTCTGGCCAGCCAGCTTTCTGTGAGCGATCGATAAGGTGGATTGGCGACCACGATGGCGTCAGAGACGGCACTGGTGGACCAGCGAAGATCCAGAAAGGTGACCGCAGCGATCCCCCAGAAGACACTCCATCGCCAGACCGGTCGGCTGCGGCGAAGCAGGCTGTCAAATACCAGACCTGCAAGCGTGGCCAGAGCCAGTGTGCCCAGAATAGTGTAACGGCCGGGCCCCATGAAGTATCCAAATCCCGGGAGTCGGCTGACGAAAGGGACCAGCCAGCCAAACGCATAGACCGTGGAGACGCCGGTTGTCAGCAGCCAGAACGCAGCAGCTCCGACTGGCAGTCTGCGGCGGATTCTGCTGCTGGCAAGGCACAGGCAGAGCCCCAGCGGAATCAGGCCCACACAGAAATGGGCCTCCACGGCATTGGTGTCCGCACCGACGGCCAGGGGCGTTCGCAGCAGGGCACGGGACTGGATGAGTTCCGGGCTGTGCCAGTACCACCAGGACGCAGCAAGCTGGGTGGCGTACAACGGCGGCATGTGCCCGTAACTCGGATTGAACACGGACTGGCCACCGCTCCGCTGGCTGGACAGGCGAAGTTCCAGTGTCGGACACAGCTGCACGGCAGACAGCAGGATGGCCAGCATCACGGCGGAAAGAGTCAGCAGCAGTGGCGGCAGACGCCGCGATGCAAACGCGGGCGGAGAGGTGGGGGATGGCTGCGAATCCGGCAGTGCCAGAGACGTGATGGCCACGCGGTCGCGGGGGCCCGCCCCCCTGCGGATTGCAAAGGCCACCAGCATCAGCTCGTTGATGAAGGCCAGTGTGAAGTGTCCTGCCAGCAGGTGCAGGGCGTGGGCGACGGCAAGCAGGCTGAGTCGTCCGGCGGATGGACGCTGCAGCAGTCGGTCAGCCAGCCACAGTGTCAGCGGCAGCCAGACGCCACCCACAATGCTCCACTCCAGTGAGGCCCGAGCAGGAAACCAGCTGCAGACGTACACCAGAGCGGCAAACAGCGCAGCGGGCTGACTGAGCTGCTGGCTGCGGAAGAATCGCCAGGCACAAACTCCGGCCAGCATGTAGTGCAGGAGGAAGCAGGCGTGAAAGGCGGTGTGGGGATCTGTGATCCGGTAGAGCAGTTGCGTGGGCGGGTAGAAGACGGCTGCCTGGCTTTCGGCAAGCAGCGGGTAGCCCAGAGCCGTGCGGTCATGCCAGAGGGGCAGGCGACCAGCGGCAAATGCATCGGCCACGAGTTCTTTCTGGGGCAGGAAGTAAGGATAGATGTCGCCCCCGATGAGCCCCCCGCCCTGAAGCAGCGCAGGCCAGAGCAGTGCTGTAAGCAGGCAACTGAAGCTGACGGCTGTCAGCCACTGGCCAAAGGAAGGCGTAACGACGGGGCGAAGGTCCAGAGCTTTGACTTTCTTTCAGAGGAATCCACACTGCAGCCTGAGCTTGTGGCGGTGATTGACGTTCTGTTCGCTGCACCCGCCATTCCTGATGCGATCTGTGCCGGATCAGCTCAGGCAAGACCAGGGTCAGGCATCTGAGCATTCAAACACAACCGGGGCTTTGAGTCCACTGAACGGGAATGGAAGGGGGCCACACGGCCTTGACTTAGTGGAAGTCAATCCCCCGGTGAAGAGCAACTGAGCCGCCGGACGGCAGTCAGCGGGCAACGGCGCTGCCGCAGCATGCGTGTGTCGACGGGGCGAAATGAAGAGGCGTTAA
>JBJTOM010000034.1:0-7882 GCA_046074585.1 Planctomycetota bacterium
GACCCGCCAGCCGGCGCGCGTGGCCTCCATTGTCGAGTCGAGCGGGAAGGACATCTACGGCCGGCCGGCGCCGAACCGCCAGATCCTCGTGCTCGCCGCGCAGCTCGCGCCCGGTGACTCCGGCGGCCCCGTCGTGCTCCCGGACGGCAGCGTGGGCGGCGTGGCCTTTGCGATCGACCCCGACCGCCCGACCACCGCCTTCGCCCTCACGACCAAAGAGGCGAACGCGGTTCTCGGGCAGGTCACCAACACACCCGTGTCCACCCAGGCCTGCACACACAGCGAACGTAGTCGCGGTTGGTGAGTCCTCTGCGGTAGCGAATGAGTCCTGCCCGCTCGATCCAGCTCATGCTGCCCAGCAGCAGTTCGCGAATGGCCATGCGGTAGTTGCCGTCTGCCGCATATCGGCGGGCACGACCTTCGTAGGTGGCTGCCGGGAGCTCGCCCGGGGGAGCTGTGATGTCGGCAGCGAGCAAAGCGTCTTCCGGGAGCAGTGCGGCGAGCCGCCGACGTTTCTCGATGCGAACAAAGAGCAGCGCGAAAATCACGGTGATCGCCAGAATGCTCAGTATCAACAGTAATACCGCCACGAACCGGGCGGCTTCGACGGAAAAGCCCCAGGTGCCCGTCAGCCACTGAGTGAGCCAGCCTTCGCCCATCTGCGAACTCACATTGCCGCCACCTCCAGGAGGCGCGCGGGCCCCGCGAAATGGCGTGAGAAACAGCCATTCGAGAAAATTGCCGATGTGTGTGAGCACTGTCCGGAGCTGTTCACCGAGCCACTCCAGAGAATCGCCGAGGAAGCCGGAGTCCGTGTCCTCTGTGACAGGCGCGACCTGCTCCAGCACACGTCGACGAAGAGACAGAAACTCATCGCCCTGCATGGCCGGCTGCACTGCACTGTCAATGGCTTCGTCACTGAGCAGACGGCGCGCTGTGTTCTCGTCAGCCATGCAGCGTTCCACGGAGAGCAGAGTGCTGCCGAAGATTGCAGACAGACAGACCGCAGAAATCCAGGCGAAACAGGGCTTCATGCAAGCTGCTCCAGTCTGGCAGCTTCCGCTCGCAGCTGCACCTGCAGGTCCCAGCATTCGTTGCGAATCCGCTGATCGAGATAGCAGAAGAACCACGCGAGCCGAATCACGGGATAGGGGATCCAGATGGCCAGCTGCAGTGCGGTGAGGAATGCAGGGTCGTCGAACAGCAGCTGAGCAAATGTTTCGTCAAATCGAGCACTGTTGCCGATCAGACGGGCAAAGAAGATGGGCTTGCCGATGAATGTGCCGGCAACGAATTCCAGCAGCAGAAAAATTCCTGCTGTCATGGCGAACCAGTAACCGAAGAGCGCTGCCAGACGACCCTGATTGCGTCCGCTGCCACCCCCGGCCGAAAGCCATTTCAGCCGGGCAGTGACTTTGCTCAGCTGCGCATCTTCCAGCAGGAGCACTTCAGGGAAGTGACCGGCATAAGCCGTCACAATCACGGAAGGCAGCAGCAGGCAAAAGCCGGACAGAAACTGGAAGAACCGCGTGATCATCGTGAGCAGCAGCCAGGCCGGGAAACGCCGCCGCCAGGCGCGGAAGCCGGAACGTAAGGACATCGGAATGCCAAAGACCTGAGGACCTGTGGCGGCTGTGAGCAGGGCACTGAAGATGGAACTGAAAACGAGGAAGATCAGGATCGATGGCAGGAACATGTCCGTGCTGCGCGACGCAAGGATCCAGACAAGCAGACAGGAGGGTGCGGCACAGACCAGCCAGATACGAAACAGCGGTGCCGCAAATTCGCGGCTGAAGACAAAGGCCAGATCCACGCATTCACCCAGCGTGCGGCGTTCCACCGTGACGATGCAGTCTTCAACCTTCACGATGCTGCCCTTTCCCGACCGGACAACCCCAGCCACAGCCCTGTGACCAGCCATGCAAGGGCACCGGCGGAGTACTTGAAGGCCGGGCGAATGGGCAGAGCGGAGAAGTAGCCTTCCAGCAAAGCCGCAACAAACAGCATCGCGCCGGCTCCGAGCGCCAGTTGAAGAGATTCGCGGCCGTGGTGCCGCAGCGATGCCAGCCGGGAACGGCCGCCAGGGACGAAAATGCCTTTGGCAAGCACCAGTCCCGCAGCGCCGGCGATGACGATCGCTGTCAACTCAGGGGCACCGTGCGTCACAACGAAACTGGTGTAGTTGATGGAAACAGGGGGACCCGCGGCAAGCACCGTGCCAGTTGACATCCCGATTGTAATGCCGTTGGAGAGCAGAATCAGGCAGGTGCCGATTCCGGCGAGGATTCCGGATGAGTAGGCTTTGAAGGCGATGCCCGTGTTGTTGCTGACGTAATATCCGAACATATACGTTCGCTGGCTGCCGTATTGACCATCCAACCGGGCGAATGCGTCGCCGCTGTAGGCGTCCACGACAGCCTGGAGCTGTTCGTCGCCGACCACTGTGGCGGCCAGGTCCGGACGCACCAGCGCGACGACAATGGAAATCACCAGCGGGACGACAAACAGTGCGGTGGCAAGGGTCAATTCGCCGCCGCGCGAGCGCAGCAGCCGCGGAAAACCATAGACCAGAAATTCCAGTGCACGCACGGCAGAGGCTGGAGCGGAACGGTACAGACAGTTGTGACCCTGAGCGACCAGGTCGTTCAGGTAGGCTTCCAGACGCGCACCCCATTCCCGCGACTGCACAAGGGAAAGGTCGTAACAGATGGACCGGTACAGCCGCGATAGTTCAGACACATCGTGCCCGGTCCAGCGGGAATCGGACGTCGACTTCAGGCGCCCCAGCAACAGCTCGAACTGCTGCCAGTCCCCGCGGCGACTGCGAATAAATCGCTCCCGATTCATACCTTTGACCCTGTCTTTAGCCCCGCATCCGCCTGGCGAAGCCCAACCGTGTCGTCCACTGCGAATGTCTTGAGTACCTGCCTGAGGAAGCGCGTGTGCTGATCTGCCTGATTCTGGTAAAAGGTGTAGGGATTGGCAGGGTCGGGACCGGCCGGCTGCCAGCCAATCCGCTGACGGATGGAAAGGCTGAGCGGTTTTGCGAGTTCTTCGCGGCGGGCATCGCTGATGTTTCGGTCCTGAGCAAACAGACGCTCGATGATTGCCAGGGTGCGGTCCGGCACACTGAAACGCCGAGTGCATTCAGAACGCAGCAGCGGTTCCACCCCTTTCGTCAACCCGGCCGCTCGGCCACCAGGCATGCGGGCTTCCTGAATGACCATCGTGTCAAAGCACAAATCGCCCAGCCGCTGCAGACGCCGTGTGGAGATCATGCACAGCAGCGCGATCGTCCACGTGCCGGGCAGAAAGTCGATGAACCGCAGAAAATTGCGGCCGGTGGCACTGATCAGGTCCACCGGTGTCCCATTGGTGCGGACCACACGCAGACTGTAGAACTTTTTGCCCGGCGTCTGCCCGCTGCGATAGCCCTCGAACAAACTGCCGTAAAACCAGTCCAGAAAGAACATGCTGATCAGGACCATGCCTCCTGTAATTTCCAGCCCCGATGTCCCTTCGAGCAGCGTGGTGACAATTGAGATGATCGCGGCAACAAAGCCCGTCACCAGGGCCTTGATCACCAGATCCAGCATCCAGGCATTCATCCGAATCCCGGGGCCGGCGATCTGAAAGGTAAAGTCAACACCCTCCGGCGTTTCCACAACGACGCGAGTGTCAACCTGTTTGGTGGCAGCAGACGTCATGGTGCAGAAGCCGCAGCTGCTGTTCTGACAGCAACGATTGGGAGAAGGAATGGAGAGATGGATCGAAGGCCGTTCCAGAATCCCATAAAGTGTGGCGGGTTGCAAGAGAAAAGGGGGGAAACGGGCAGGATCGGGACTGAAGATGGGCCCGGAGATCGCGGGCGTTCAGCACCGCAGCGAACTCCCGAAAATTCGCTGCAAACACCCGTCGACAAACGGATTACACGTTCAAGGTGCCATGCACCTCAGGACCCTGCAGCCTGAACTTTCGGACAAGCCAAAAGCCTGTCCATTCACGTGCAAAGTTTTTTTGTTTTTCCGTGAACCTTTCTGCCAGCTCGCGCACTTCACTGAGCAGAGAATGAACGCGACGTCATCCGGAGACGGCACTTTCTTCTGAAACAGGTGTGCGATCATGACTGAACCCCAGGCAGATTCCTCGTTTGATGACGATCTTCCAGAGTCTCTGCGCGACTCCCTGCAGTCGCGATTTGGTACTGCGGTGAGTGTCCCGTCGGCCATCGACGATGCCATCCTCACGGACGCGCGTCGACACCTCACCATCACTCGCCCCGGTACCACACGAACACGCTGGAAGATCCTCAGAATCGCCAGCCTCACATCAGCACTCGCAGCCGCGGCTGTGGTGCTGATGATCCGCGTGCGTCCCCCAAACCCGGAACTCGATAATCAACGCCCCGTCGCAGCCTCGCAAACGCTCAGCGGGGACGTCGATGGAAACGGTCGGATCGACATCGTGGATGCCTTCACACTGGCCCGACAACTGCAGCAGAAGGTGTCCGTCGTCGCAGTCGATGCAGATGGTGACGGCCGGACCACCCAGGCCGATGTGGATGCTCTGGCTCAGCGGGCAGTCATGCTCTGATCAGCAACTGCAGGGATCTCTGTGTTCTCCACAGCGAAAAAGGTTTGCCGATGTTTTCATTCCTGATCCAAAGACCTGCCCTCTTCTGCTCTCTGCTGGCCCTCACATCCGTTCAGGATGGCAGGGTTCAACAGTCTCAGAAATTGAACGCGATCTCCGAGGTTCGCATCCCGGCAACGGGTGTGACCGACGAAACGGCCGTCCGATTCGAAGCGGTTGACCTCTTCGTCGACTCGGCCAGCCAGCCGCTGGCGGCATGGCAGCTGGAGCTGTTCAGCAGCACGCCGGGTGTTGAGATTGTGGGGATCGAGGGTGGTGATCATCCGGCTTTCCGCAATCCTCCGTACTACGATCCCCGTGCAATCAGAAACAAGCGAGTCATTCTTGGGGCGTTTCGGGTCAGCAATGACGACGAACTTCCCACTGGCCGCCAGCGGGTCGCTCGAGTGCACGTGCAGGTCCGAGGAACCGATGAGCGAGTCTGGACTGGCAGGCTGACAGCGGCTGCCACTTCAGATGGTCAGCCGATCTTCGCAGGGATCGAAGTTGAAAAGTCCGGCGGCTGACAACCCTTCTGCTCAGGCACGCCCCTTCCATTTCATTTTCATTCCGCCGTCTGATGTTCTTCCGTCGCACTAACAGCAAGACAGACAAAGGAGTCTGATCCAGATGAATACGCGCAGAAAACCATGGCTTCCCCTGATGTTGCTCAGCTTTTCGCTCCTGTGCCTGATTCAGGTCGGGTGCTCCAGTGATCCTCCGGGAGGAGCGGCCAATCCGACCTCCGAAAGCGACTTTCCGAATTCCAGCGTACCGATTCAGTCGGTGGCCGGCGACAACAAAAGCCTCGCGCAGGGAGCCCCGGCGCCCATGATTCCCCGGATGACCCTGCCAGGGGCGAATGGGCCTCGACCAAACGGGCCTGGGGCGAACGAACCGTTCCAGCGCCCAGGATTCGAACCTCTCCCGGGTGAAGAATTATGGGTGATTGCTCGCGGCAACACACCAGACCCCGCCGCCACTCAGAATCGTCCCGGCTGCGGATCACTCATGGCAAAGCTGCCGGATATGGCCACGGAAGTACCGGTGCCCCTGAAGCACACGTCCGTCAATGGCACTATCGATGGCTACATCGCAACCGTCGATGTCACTCAGCAGTTCCACAATCCGTGGAGTTCAAAAATTGAAGCGGTTTACGTCTTTCCGCTCCCCGAAAATGCGGCTGTCAATGAATTTGTGATGACCGTCGGAGAACGCCGGATTCGGGGGATCATCCGGGAACGCGAGGAAGCTGAAAAAATCTACAGCGAAGCTCGATCCCAGGGCCACGTGGCATCCCTGCTGACTGAGGAACGTCCCAATATCTTCACGCAGAAAGTGGCGAATATCGAACCTGGCAGGCAGATTGACATCAACATTCGCTACTTCAATCCTCTGCGATACGACGACGGTGCATATGAATTTGTCTTCCCGATGGTCGTTGGGCCTCGCTACAACCCCCCTGCAACCACCGGCGGAATCGGGGCGGTGGCCCGCAACGCTGCCGGGACCAGCGGGCAGCCCACAGAGGTGCCTTACCTGAATCCTGCCGAACGCAGCGGCCACGATATTTCGCTCACCCTGCAGATCGATGCGGGTGTCACAATCGAGGATGTGCGGTGCGTCAATCATCAGGTCAGCGTGACCGCAGCCTCAGAACGCGAACGCACAATCCAGCTGTCCCCGTCCGACTCGATTCCAAACCGGGACTTTGTCCTGCAGTACAAAGTTGCCGGGGAACAGATCAGAACGGCCATGATGACGCACAGAGACGACCACGGCCAGTACTTCACGGTGATGATCTATCCGCCTGCAGAACTGGAACGTGTCCAGCGCAGCCCGATGGAAATGGTGTTTGTACTGGATTGTTCAGGCAGTATGAACGGGCGTCCCCTGGAACAGGCCAAAGCCGCTGTTACCTGTGCTCTGCAGCAGCTCACACCACGTGATACCTTCCAGATCATCAACTTCAGCTCGACTTCGTCGCAGCTGGGACCAGCACCAATTGTCGCAACTCCGCAAAACATCCGGGAGGGCCTGAACTATCTGAATTCCATCCAGAGCGAAGGTGGCACCGAAATGATTCAGGGACTCCGCGCGGCCCTCGATTTTCCACACGATGAAGGACGATACCGACTGGTGTCCTTCATGACCGACGGCTACATCGGGAATGACGCCGACATCCTGAATGCCGTCGCAGAGAAAGTCGGCGATTCACGCATCTTCAGCTTTGGTGTGGGCCAGGCTCCCAATCGCTGGCTGATGGACAGAATGGCTCTGCTCGGTCGCGGTGCCGTGGCCTACCTCAGCCTCAATGACAACCCCGTGGAGATTATGGAGCGATTCGAGAAACGCATCAGTCATCCCGCACTCACAGACCTGTCCATTGACTGGGGAAGCATGCAGGTCACGGATGTGTATCCACAGATCCTGCCTGATCTGATCGTCGGACGCCCCATCACCGTCACAGGCCGATACACCGGAGAACCCGGAATGGTCAGAATTGCAGGACGATCCGGGAACGCCGTGATGACAAGCCAGGTCCTCGCCAACACAAAAGAGGCTCAGAAACAACACTCGGGCATTGCAGCCGTCTGGGCCCGCCTGAAGATCCTCGACCTGATATCGCAGTCGTCGCGAACCCCCGAACAGGTGCCGCAACTGCAGCAGGAAATCCTGCAGACGGCTCTGGATTACAGCCTGATGAGTCCCCTGACAGCGTTCGTGGCTGTGGATTCTCTGAGCACCACAGAGGGGACTTCCGGCACGACAGTGGTCGTCCCGGTGCCCACTCCGGAAGGTGTTCGCTATGACACCACCGTCAGCAACTGAAGCACCAGGCCACTCTTGTCCGACGGACCTCTGGTCCGTCGGGCTGTTTACACCCTGAGTCAGGTCACTCAGGTCCTGCGGAAGCATGTCGTGGCTGGTCAGAAACGCTCGTTGCTCTGAGTCGGCTATCTGAACGTAAAATACGGGCTGGGTGCTGCCGAACTCCTCCGTCGCCTGCTGAATGAGTGTCGTCCTGCCAATCCGCCGACGACCCGTGTCCCTGGCAAAAAACCAGCGTTTGCGGGCCAGCATGCAAAGGAAATCCGCAAGCTGCTCTCTCTGTAAATTGGAGTTCAGCTGTCAACGACTCGGGAGGGCGAGGCTGGGATGACGAAACGGTGTTAAGAACACCGGAAGTCGTCTTTCGGACTCCACCCCACGTGAAAAGGCGTGCGGGGGATGTCAATCCCCCGGTAGC
>JBJTOM010000035.1:0-2766 GCA_046074585.1 Planctomycetota bacterium
CGTGAGGAAGCGGGGTCCCCACCACATGCTGCGCTTCGAAGTGAGAAGTGGGAAGTGGGGCGTTGCAGGGCGGTTGACCCCTCACCCCCGACCCCTCTCCCCTGGAAGGGGAGAGGGGGGCTGAGGAGATCGAATGCGCTAATTTTGCGAAAACATCCGCTGATGGCGTGATTCCAAAGGTTCCCTCGCTAGATTGTTAAGATTTTGTGAATCCACTTCTCCTGACCATTCCCCACGGTGCCTGATGTTTTCCATTCAGAAATTCTTCAGCAAGGACGCGCATTTCTGTGAACTGCTGGAACAAAGCGCTTCCGAAGCGCGATCCTCAGCACAGTTGCTGATCGATCTGCTCCGTGATCGTCAGCACTCGCGGCCGCTGGACCAGTTTCGTCTGGCCCGGCACAAGGATCGGCGAATCACGGAACGGATTCGTGAAGACCTGGTGACGACATTTGTGACGGGGATGGAACGTGAGGACATCGATGCGCTGGCGTACGCTTTGTATCGAATTCCGAAAACCATCGAGAAATTTGCAGAGCGCTTTAATCTGGCGCCGCAGCGGCTTCAGGGAGTGGATTTTACACAGCAGATGGAACTGATCGACCGGGCCACGGCAACACTTTGCGAGATGGTTGGTCATCTGCGGCAAATGCCATCACTGGAGACCATGAAGGAGCTCTCTGATCGTCTGCAGGCGGTGGAAAGTGAGGCGGATGACCTGATCATGCGATTGCTGGGGGAAGTCTACAACGGCCGCTACGAGCCGCTGCAGGCGATGCTTGTGCGTGACCTGTATGATTTGCTGGAAAAGGTCATTGATCGCTGCCGGGATGCCGGCAATGTGATTTCACACATTGTTCTCAAAAACGCCTGACCGCCCTTTCCCGAACGATGCCGGTATCCCATGCTCCTGATTTTTCTGGTCATTCTCATTGCAGTTGTGTTTGAATACATCAATGGGTTTCACGACACGGCCAATTCGATTGCGACCGTTGTGGCCACTCGAGTGCTCTCACCGCGGCAGGCCGTGGTGCTTGCTGCGCTCACGAACCTGATCGGAGCGCTTTGGGGCACGGCTGTGGCGAAAACCATCGCTGCCGGACTTGTCGAGACCTCCGTGGTCACGCAGGAAGTGCTGCTTTGCGCCCTGCTCGGAGGCATCGTCTGGAATCTGGTCACCTGGTACGTCGGCCTGCCCTCCAGCTCCAGTCATGCGTTGATTGGCGGTCTGATCGGTGCCTCGGTGGCAGCCGCGGGGTCATGGCGTGTGGTGATCTGGTCTCAGCCCGACGGCCGACACTGGTATCAGCACAAGGGGCTGCTGTGGAAGGTGATCGTCCCCATGATTTCTTCGCCACTCTGCGGTTTTCTCCTTGGACTGCTGATTATGGGGCTGCTCTACTTCCTTCTGCAGAACTGGCGCCCGCGCACGGTCAGTCTCGTCTTCGGCCGCACACAGATGCTCAGTGCCGGAGCCATGGGATTTATGCACGGCACCAACGATGCTCAAAAAACCATGGGTATCATCGCCCTGGCACTCGTCGCCGGCACATCCAGCGGACAATTTGACGACCTCCCGCAATGGCTCAGCTTCCTCCGCACAACGCTCCCTGAAAACACCAGGGAATTTCAGATTGCCACGTGGATTAAACTGCTCTGTGCCGTTGTGATGGCAGCAGGCACCGCGGCCGGGGGCTGGAGGATCATTCAGACGCTGGGGCACAAGATGGTGCGTCTGCAGCCTGTGCATGGCTTCGCCGCCGAAACCAGCTCCGCAGCCGTAATCGGCGTCGCCTCGGCACTGGGTATCCCAGTGTCCACCACGCACAATATTTCCGCGTCAATCATGGGCGTGGGATCCGCAAAGCGACTGAGCGCACTCAATTGGCCAATCGTGGAGAAAATGGCCTGGGCGTGGGTGCTGACAATTCCCGTTTCCGCAACCATCTCCTGGCTGCTCATCATGCTCCTCCGCTGGTCCGGCCTGAGCGCCGTGGCCGTTGGTTAAACAGAAAAACGCGAACGGGCGACAGTCCGATATCCAGGTGTCGTGTCACAGGGACGCCGGGCAGGGGCGTTTCAGGGTCCTTCACCCACACCCCCAGACCCTCTCTCCTGGCACGAGAGAGGGGGGTGTCGATCCGGGGCTTAGCGGAACAGGATGCGATTGCGGTCGGGGCCGGCATCGAACAGATCGAGGGCGCGGGAGACATACAGGACGTCGTTGCCAAGTGCACCGAGGAGTGTATTACTGCCGGCCTGCCCGTTGAGGGTATCGTCACCATGGCCACCATCGAGATAATCGTCGCCATCTCCGCCAAGGAGTGTGTCGTTGCCGGTCCCGCCGATCAGTCGATCGTTGCCGGAGCCGCCGGTGAGTCGATCGTTGCCGGCACCGCCATTCAGTTCGGCGGAAATCTGCAGCCCGGCGGCAATGACGACCAGATCATTGCCGGCTCCGGCATCGACAAGGATCCGGGTGACGGAGGCCAGCGGGGTGGTGAACCGGGTGAGCGTATTGATGATGACGCTGACGCCGGCAGCGCCAGAGTTGACGGCAATGTTATCGATACCATTGGAGCCGAACACCATGAGTGTGGTGCCGACCAGTCGCGCGGACGGCTGCATGGGGAGCATACGTGAGGCGACCCAGTTGCCGATCGCTCGTCCGGCAGTGAGTCCGGCTTTGTTATCGAAGCCAAAGTGAATGCCACCGTAGATGCGGCTCATCCCCGCCTCGTTGGCAGCAGCGGTGAAGGATCGGAA
>JBJTOM010000036.1:0-3108 GCA_046074585.1 Planctomycetota bacterium
ACTCATCGCGTTCGCCTGACTTCTGGCGTGGACGGTGATCCGTGTGGATGTGGCAGACCGCTAAGTTGCAGACTGAAATCCGATTCCGCTGGCGTCATTTGGACCAAAACAAATGACCTCCACCATTCTTACACCACCATCACGCCGCAGCCAGATTTCGTTTTTGCCGAAACTGCTGAGCGGTCGCAACTGTGTTTTTTTTGGACATCCTCAGCGGTCCGGACGGATGATCACCCGGGGCGATGTGAGAGTCCGAGAGGGGCGAGAGTTGTGCGGGAAATGGCGGCCGGGGGGTGGCGGCGTTTGCGGATGGTGATGTCGCGCCTGCTCTGGCGGCAGAGAGTCTGAGATCTGGGGTGTCGGCGGAAGTCGTTGCCAGAGTTGGCGTTGTGTTGTGGGCAGTGCGCAGGCTGCAGCTCCGGCGGAGTCTCAAAACCCGGCGGTCTGTCGATTCCGATTTTGCTGAAACTGCTGGTGGGCTGCAGGTTCAGAGGCTGACTGCGGGGTTTTGGAATCACTGCGGCGCCCAGGGGACCGTCGTGGATGGGCTCGGTCTCACAGAGTCGATGTTGAAAACCACCATTTTTCCTCCTTTTTTTTTGAACCTTACGGAGTGGGTTTAGCGGACCGGGGGGTTGCGGTAGTCGAGTGGCGGCTTTTGTCCGGGCTGCATCAGGGACTCCCATGGCTGACCTTTGGTACGCGTTCTCAATTCTGCAGCCGCTCGTTCCAGCGTTTCTCTGCTTTGCAGCAGATCTACGGCCGTCAGCGCCAGTGTTTCAGCGGCCAGATGCATGCCGTACTCGCCAATTCGTGTTCCGCCGGCCGCGACGGCCTGCCATGAGTGCGCTGGTGTCCCCGGGACCCAGCAGGCTGTTGTAAAGCCTGTCACTGGCACCACCCATGACACGTCGCCAACGTCTGTTGAACCTTTGCCGATGGTTCCGTCGGCGTTGTCCACCCTGGCAGGACTGTCGAGTGGTTCGGGGGTGTCAAGGTGCTGCTGCATCCGGGCTGCAAACTGCAGATCAGCTTCGCTGTATTCCATGCGGTTTTGCCGGATGAGCCTTTTTCGGACGACTTCTGAGAGCGTCGTGTTGGGGAGGATTTCACGGATACCCCCTTCATAACGGATGGTCAGTTTTGTTTCCGTCGCCAGCGCTCCAGCCTGCGCGCATTTTTCGAGTCGGGTGTACAGCGGTTTCAGAAACCGGGCTTCAGGATGGCGGATGTAGAAGTACATTTCTGCAAAGGCAGGCACCACATTCGGTGCCTCACCGCCGCTGGTAATCACATGATGAATACGAGTCTCTTCCGGCGCGTGCTCACGCATCAGTTCGGATGCATGGGCCGTGAGTTCCACAGCATCGAGTGCGGACCGCCCCAATTCCGGGCTCCCGGCCGCGTGCGCCGTTTTGCCCTCAAAGCGAAACTTGACGGCGATGCGGGCCAGCGAGGAACGATCGCCAACTGATGTCCGCGATGACGGGTGCCAGTGCAGCACAGCATCAACGTCCTGAAACAGGCCGGCCTGCACCAGAAACACTTTCCCCGACCCCCCCTCTTCCGCCGGACATCCGTAGAATCGGACTGTCCCCTGCAACTGACCGGCTCGAATCCGTTCTGCCACGGCAATCGCTGCTGACAACGACGCCGTACCAAACAGGTGATGTCCGCAGCCATGTCCCCAGTTGTGCTGATCGTCGCGTTTGAGCGGTTCAGGGACGGCCTGCTGAGACAGTCCCGGCAATGCATCGTATTCGCCGAGGATCCCGATCACCGGTCGGCCTTCACCAAACTCGGCCACAAAGGCTGTCGGCATTTCCGCGACGCCCCGCTGCACACGCATCCCCGCCTGCTCAGCGCGATCGGCCAGCAGCCCGGCGGAGATCACTTCCTGGTAGCCCGGTTCTGCAGCGTGCCAGATCTTCAGTGCCAGGTCCCAGCTTTCTTCGCGTCGTCCCGCGATCGACTCCAGCACCGCTGTGTCCAGTCCGGCAGCCTTGTCCTGTGCCTGCACCACGGCAGGACCATGGACGCTGATGATGATCAGCACCAGCGAGATTACCGGGAACGGTACCATCAGACGGTTGCAGCAGCGGCGGAACGTATCCGCACACATCCTCGTCAATAAACCCATGCGCCCACTCCTCTTCTGAAATGCCTCTGTCAGGCAGATTGTTATCCGTTCCCTGCGTTCGCCGTCCCCGGTGCCGGGGATTCCAGAAGTGTCTGCAGATGAACACCGACACACTCCGCCAGCCGCTCCACGTGATAGCCACCTTCGAGCACGCTCACTACTCGTCCCTGAGCATGTGCGGTGGCAACATCCAGCACCATCCGCGTCAACTCAGTAAAGTCCTCTGTTTCCAGTCCCAGTGATCCCACGGGGTCTTCGGCATGCGCATCAAATCCGGCGCTGACGATCACCAGTTCCGGCTGCATGCGATCGGCCGCTGTGGACAGCATCGCATGAAAGCTCTTCAGAAATTCCTGCCGCGACGTGCCGTACTCCACCGGCAGGTTAAAGGTCGTCCCCAGCCCGTCACCGCTCCCGGTTTCCTGTCGTCGGCCCGTTCCCGGATAAAAGGGAAAGCGATGAGCCGAAAAGAAACCCACCTGGGAGTCTTCATAGAAGAGATCCTGAGTGCCGTTGCCATGGTGCACATCCCAGTCGATGACGAGCACACGATTCAGCCCGAATCGGCGAATGGCCGCACGGGCCGCAACGGCCACGTTTCCCAGCAGACAAAAACCCATCGGTGCTGCCGCCAGAGCGTGGTGACCCGGGGGGCGCACGAGGCAAAGAGCCGTCCGATCGTCTCCCGCAAGAACCCTCCGGACAGCCTCCGTGGCAGTCCCCGCGGCCAGCCATGCCGCGTCCGTCGATCCTCTGCTGAGGACCGTATCGGCTTCGATCCGGCCTCCACCAGCCGCGGCAAACTCCCGCAGCTCCCTCAGGTAATCCTCGTAGTGCACCGCCAGCACATCCGCCTCATCCGCTGACTTCACAGCACAGTGAACCGCCCGTTCGTGGAGTCCCGAAGCACGCAGATGTCGATCAATCGCCCGCAGTCGCTCCGGGCATTCCGGATGACTGCCCGTCTG
>JBJTOM010000037.1:0-2884 GCA_046074585.1 Planctomycetota bacterium
ACATGGACAAAATCCAAAGTGATGCAAACCGAAAACTGAACACTGAAAACTGAAAACTGAAAACCTCACTCTACCACTGTGATCGCCTGCAGCTGAACGGACTGTTCCCTCAGAATTCTTCTCCAGTCACTGCTGATGCCATCGTCTGTGACGAGTTCATCGACGACATCGAGAGCACAGAGGTGAGCGAGCGCGCGCTGGCCGAACTTACTGCTGTCGGCCACGAGCGTGACGCGATCGGCCGCTTCGATCATCTGACGTTCCGTGTCGACCAGGAGTGCATTGCTGTTGAAGAGTCCGTCTTCGGTAATGCCGCCGGTGCCCATCACCAGGCGATTGACATGCAGCCGTTTGAGTGCCTGGATGGCCTGGTCACCGAGTGCAACGCCGGTTCGCGGATACACGTAGCCGCCGATGAAAATGAGTTCCAGTTCGGGGCGGTTCATGAGCAGTGAAGCGATGGGGAGTGAATTGGTGAGGACCTGCAGGGTTTTGCCGGTGAGTTGTCTGGCGACTTCGAGTGTGGTGGTGCCACCATCGAGCAGCACGGTTTCGCCTTCGCCAATCATTTGCACGACGCGGCGAGCGATCCGTTGTTTCTGCAGGGTTGCCAGCTGTCGTCGGGCGTCGAAATCGGGTTGAGCATCCGCGAGGAAGACGGCGCCACCCCGAGTTCGCTGAATCTGACCGGTTGCATCCAGTGCATCCAGATCACGGCGCACCGTGGATTCGCTGATCCCCAGCTCGCTGACCAGACGATGCAATGAGACAAAGCCCGCCTGCTCGGCAAGTTGGAGGATTTTGGAGCGTCTTTCATCCACGATCATCATGGTTTCCGCCAGATTCGAGCAGATTTGGTGACAGATCTTGCAAGGTTTTGGAGGCATTTGCAAGATTTAATGGCAGATTGGTGAAAGAATTTGATCGATTCTTTCCCAAAATTCCAGAAATTCTCAAGTTCACCAACCGGCAAACTCTAGCCCATCTCCCGCTTTCTGTTTCAAATCGTCAACGTTTCCGAGTCGGTTCCGGATGTTGTTCGGCAGAACGGCCGCAAAGCCGGCAGCATCGATACGATCGCCAACGTGGCAGTGCGGACGCCCTGCGAGACTGACTCGTCCGATCGCGGGTGCCGCCGGGATGTGTTTCCGGGATGCAGAACGATGTTCAGGAGACCCGCGGCCCCGGAGGGCAAAAGTGACTGCCATTGAGCGACCGTCCGCTGGAAAAATTGCCGGAATTCCCGGCGTGGGCTGGAATGGCTGGTTCCATGACGTAGATTGTCCTGCGAGATCTCTGTTGACAACCGCGCTGCATGGGGCAGCGACACCGACTGAAAGCAGTCCAATGGCATTTCCGAAGCCCTTTTTTCGTTGGCGTCCGCATCCCTGGCACGGTCTTGAAGTGGGGCCCAATCCGCCAAGTCTGGTGCACGCCTTCATCGAAATCTCCCCATTTGACCTTGTCAAATACGAAGTGGACAAGGTCACGGGTTACCTTCGAGTGGATCGTCCTCAGCGAACCTCTTCTCAGCCCCCTGCACTCTACGGCTTCATTCCCAGAACATTCTGTGGCCAGCGTGTGGCAGAGCTCATGCCCAAAGCCCGTCGCGGTGATTCTGACCCGCTGGACATCTGTGTGCTCAGCGAACGTCCGATTACCAAGTCGGAGGTGATTGTCAATGTGCGAGTGATTGGCGGGCTGCAAATGCTGGACGGGGGCGAAGCAGACGACAAGATCATCGGCGTGCTCGCTCAGGACAACATCTGGTCTCACGTCGAAGACCTCGACGAACTCCCGCAGGCTCTCGTCCAGCGGCTCAGACACTACTTCACCACCTACAAGGTCATGCCTGGAGACACGTCGCAGCAGGTGTCGATCGACCACATCTACGACCGAGCGCACGCGGAGAAAGTGGTTCAGGCGGCGATCGCGGACTACGACGACGAATACGGCGGGGTCTGAATCTTCGCGCCCTGCAGCCTGGACATTCCCTGCCTCCCTGCATAGTCTGCGCAGACTATGCTCCAGTTCTTCACCAATCCCTGGCTGCTGATGGGCCTTGCGGGCATCGCCCTCCCCATCATCGCGCACCTGCTCAGTCGCCGCCGGTTCGACGTCGTCGCCTGGGGTGCCATGCAGTTTCTCAATCCCTCCCGCAAAACTCGCCGCCGGCTGAAGCTTGAAGAACTCCTGCTGCTGCTCCTGCGGATCAGCCTGATCACCCTGATCGTCCTCTCCGCTGCTCGCCCCTGGATGCCTGGCGGCTGGCTGATGGGCTACCGTTCCGCCGGTTCGCGCACGGTGGTGCTGGTCATCGACGGGTCCAATTCGATGTCGCGTTCGGACGGTGTGAGCAGCGTGCATCAGACGGCCATTCGTCGTGCAACAGAATTTCTGCAGACTCTTGGCAGTGGCGACACGGTGGCCCTCATCGATGCTCGTGACCAGCCCCGCGCCCTCATCGAATCACCTCTGCGGGACATTCGAGCGGTTGAACAGCAGCTCAGAAGTCTCCCGGCACCCGCCGGTGCCTGTGCTGTTCAGCCCGCACTCGAAAAAGCCCTCGCCATTCTCGGACGCAGCTCCGCCTCCGCCCGCGAAATCCTCGTCTTCACCGATCGTCAGGGCAACAGCTGGCGTTCCACGGAAGACGCCGAGTGGTCGCGATTCGACGAACTCATCAAGCTCCCGGCCGTGCGGCCCCGTGTCTGGGTGGTCGACGCGTCCGCTCAACTTTCCACCCCCCGCCGCAATCTGGCCGTCGGCCGACTTGAACTGTCCCGCGAAATTACCGTCCCCGGATTTCCGCTCCGCCTGCGAACTGTGATTCGCAACGATTCGGACAACGCCGTTTCCGTTCCCGTCCGCCTGCCGCTGGACA
>JBJTOM010000038.1:0-1165 GCA_046074585.1 Planctomycetota bacterium
ATTCCCAAATCCAAGCCGATCTCGCCACTCCACAGAAGGCGCCGACTGTAGCAGAACTCAGTGAACTGGCCAAACAAATCCAGGCAGAACGTGAAAAGCTGGAGCAGATCCAAAAGGCAATTGCAGCGGCGAAGAAAGCTGGTTGCCGAAAGAAAAAAGAGAACGCACAGCAATCTGCCGAGCCGGCAGTCGCAGCGCAGCCCACAACAAGACTTAACGGCGACCGACTCCAACTGACCAGGGAAGCATTTGTCTTCAGCGAGGAAGACAACTGCTTTTTCTGCCCTCTCGGAAAAAAACTCGAACCGCGGCAGAAGTTCACCGATAAGCGCAAATCCGGTCTGGTGGTCACTGGAACTCGTTATCAATCGAATGCAGTGGACTGCGCTGATTGCCCACTGAAGGCCTTGTGCCATGGCGGCAGCGGGCGAGCGAAAACTCGTTTGATCCGGCGCGAGGATGAGGACAAGCAGCGACGGGAGCACGCAAAGAAAATGGCGACACCCCAGTCACAGGAGCAGTACAAAAAACGCCGCGAATCGGTGGAGCGAGTTTTTGCGGTGATCAGGCATTGCTTTGGAGTGCGTCAGTTCCGAAACCGCGGAATCAAAAACGTCCGCACGGAATGGCTCTGGATCTTGCTCGCATTCAACCTGCAGCTGATGACGCGAAGTGTTGAGCACAGGGGACCGCCAGACCAACCCGGCAGTACGTCACCCCATCCACCATGAACAACCTCTGAAACTACCACCTTCCCGTGCTGCACGAGACCAAGAACGCGCGCGGGGGCAGGGGGGAATAGGGCGTTTAACTGGATTTTAGAGACTAAGGCGACAGCCTCGTGAGGAAGCGGAATCACCACCACAACGCCTCGCCCGAAATCCCAGGATCCACGGCACCCCAACGGTCCCCCGACAGGGCGATGGGGCCTGAAAGCGGCGTAACCTGGCATTTGATGCCAGGTTGATGGAACTGGCCTGACAGGCCGGAAACGCAAAGGCGATCCATGGGGCTGCAAAAGCATCACCGCCGGAATCGATTGCGTGACGGTTGGTGGGGGCAATCAGGATCAGGTGCTGCCTGAGGTCAGACGGGATTGGAGTGCAACTGACCTGCTGCGAAGGCGTGCATCGTCGCAGGCGGCCAGTTCGCGGTCAGTGGAGAC
>JBJTOM010000039.1:0-8043 GCA_046074585.1 Planctomycetota bacterium
GTACGTTGGGAAAGCTGCGAAGGTCCTGGTTCAGGGTGAGGCGGCCAAGGAGGAATTCATTCGAGAGCGCCTGCTGCGGATTCTGAGGGGCGACGTACACGGTGTTGTTCGCGGCCTGCGTCGCATGGCGACGGTTCAGAAGTTGTCCCAAGAGAAACGCGCCGACGTGGACGCAGCGTGCGGCTATTTCACGGCGCACGCAAAACGCATGAAGTATGACGAATATCTGGCAGCCGGCCTTCCGATTGCAACGGGTGTCATTGAAGGCGCCTGTCGCCATCTTGTCAAAGACCGCCTCGAACGAACCGGCATGCGCTGGTCCGCCAGCGGCGCTCAAGCGATGCTCAGTCTCAGATGTCTGAAAGCTTCCAGCGCCTGGGACGAATTCCAATGGCAGTTCCTCAACCCAACTCCCCTCAAGGCATGACCGCCGCAAGTGCGGTCACACTCACATGGGGATGCCATTTATCGATCTCAGCTCGGCTGAGGCGATCAAGGCCCTGAAGGGACGGAAAGAATTTGGTTACGAAATTCTGAAAGAAGAAGCCTTCCGGAATGAAGTCAGGATTCTTAACCATCCCACGAAGGAAGAGGCCACAGACGCGGTCTACAAGCACCTTGAACAGAAAGACAAAAACGATCGAGACAGTGGAAAGCTGAAGAAAGACGCACCCCCGACTCAGCCAACCATTGGACGGATTCGACGTCTTGCCGGTGATCTGTATTCGAGGAATGTGTACAGCCAGATGAGTTCTGTTGTTGGTATGGAATTTCCAAAGCCTGTTCCGAGCGACCCTGAAATCACCCACGAGCAGCAGGTCGCGAATATCTATCGAGCGGAGCAGTTGTTTTTGGGGCTCAACTCGGTCGGCTACTCCATCGCACCAATTCTCGGTTCCGATGCGCATCTGAAAATCGGTCGACCAGGTGAAGATGCCGCGTTTCGAGTGAGGATTGACAAGTTCAATGCGTTCACCACTGGAGGTGCCACCGTCGTTTACACTGACGAGCACGGAGGCCGCAGGGACGACATGGTGGAGGACGCCCTTCGAAGGCGCCAGGTCTCCATCGTCACCCCCCCCACACTGCCTGAACGCGGTTTTTCCGCTGCGATCGATGTACCTCTGCTGCGTCTCACCCATGCTGAGCAAAAGGCTGTCGTGCAGTTTGAGGGTGTTACTGAAGACTTGCTTCCGAATATCCGACTGCAACTGTTGATTGCCAATGCCGATCGACTTGGGCTCAGCACGAGATTGCCGAGGACATCGGAGTGGGGTGCCGGTGAGAATTGGGACAAAGCAACACGGGAAGATGGCGCGTTCACAATCGTGACGTTGCCCACAAAAGGTGGTGAATTCACTCTGCCAGCGAATACAGCATTCGCCTACGCCAGAGCCATCATCAGGCGCGCTGGCAAAACTGAATCGGAAATCCTTGGATTGACCGCCCCGATCAGTTTCAATCTGAATCGGCGTTTGGGCCCCCTCCCCGCATTCAAAGGGCCCGTCGAGCCACTCAAGCTCGATGGCGAAATTCGCCTGCGTAAACAGGATCTGCTCACCAGCGGTGATTCCGAGGAACTTGATTGGTCCGTCGAGTCCTCTGATCCCACCACGATCTCGGTCGACAGTGATGAGCAGACGATCTGCATCAGACCGCTTGCTGAGGGAGCCGGACAACTCCGCATCACTGTCAGTGATGGTGTGGACGATGTCAGCATCCTGATTCCTGTGATTGCTGACAAAGAGGGACTGATGAAGCAGTATCTGGAGATGCTTCGTCGCGGCGAGCAGCTGGAAGCAGCACAGAGCCAGGTTGCTCGGTCCCTCAATCAAGTTTCAGCTGACATCAGGGATCAGCGTGAGAATCTGATCAGCCTGGAAAAGGACGCTCAGAAGCAGGCAGCGCGGGCAGCAGCCATCTCGCGAGATCTCACTGCCGCACAGACTGCCCTCGGGACCGAAGAGAAATCGCTCAAGGAGGCGCAGGAGCGGCTCAGGCAGACAACAGTGACTCTGGAGTCAGCGGACAGGACAGTCAGCACGCACCGTGAAGCGTATCAGCGTCTTGATGCAGAAACCAAAGCTGCGGGTGAGCGTTTCCGCGATCTCGAAGCCCGTCGCCAGGCCGCGTGGCAGCAATACGTCGATGCCCCGAAAAAGAGGAAAGAGGAAGCACGGGCTCGCTGGGAGTCGCTTCGGGACCAGGCGAATGCCGCCGAACTGGAGTGGCGTGGTCTGCAGCAGCGTCGTAACGGTGCCGAAACAACGCTCGCAAATGCGCGATCAGATCGCGATTCCGCTGCGGGAGCCGTCACAAAAGCTCGACAGACTGTCGATCAATTGGAAAAATCAGCTCGTGATCGCAGGAAAACGTTGGACGATCTGACTTCAAGACTGAAGACACAGCAGGAGGCGATCACCGGCACACTCAGGAACGTGACTGAAAAGGAAAAGGGACTGAAACGCTCTGAAGACACCCTCGCGACCCTGATGGCCACCCTCGGGAAGCTTGATGGAGAGGTCGCCTGGCTCTCTGCCACTGCAGCCCGCCTCGGCAAAGTCACGTGGATTCCTGAAATGAACGTAAGCTCTTTCCTGCGGCACCAGCTCGGGCCGCGGATGAACCAGCAAAAGAACCTCCGGGATGACGCGAAAGTGCTGAACTTTGACCTCGGTGTCGAGTTCAAACGAATCCGGTCAATCCGCGACCTGTTTGCCTGACCGCCTGCCGAAGAATACTCCTGACACGAACACCGTGCTCAGGTTTTTCGGCACCCCTCACCGGCCACCCTCATCCCCGACCCCTCTCCCCTTCCACGGGAGAGGGGAGGTGGACAGTGGTTTCTCTGGAACGTGAATTCCGGCGCCAGCCCGTTTCAGCGGGCTTCTGAGCCGAGGTTGTGATCTTCGATTTTTTTGTGGAGCGTGTTGCGGTTGATTCCCAGACGGGTTGCGGTGCGGGTCTGGACACCCTGGCTTTGTCTGAGCACCTGCAGGATGAGTTCTTTTTCAACGAGGTTGATCACCTGATTCCAGGCGTCAGTATTGTCATCACCGATTTCCGCAAGGCGACGACTGACAAGTTCGGTGCAGAGCGACTGCAGATCGTCAGCGGCGCGGCGGCCGATGCGGACGGGAGCCAGGCCACGGACGTGGGTCGGCAGCAGATCTGCTGTGATTTCACCATCAGATGACAGCACCAGTGCTCGTTCGATGTAGTTCTGCAGCTCACGCACGTTGCCTGGCCAGTCGTACTGCTGGAGGTACCGCAGAGCGTCCGGATGCACGCGACCGGCCGCAATCCGGTTGGCCTGGGCGTAGCGCCAGACAAAGAAGTTGACAAGTGCTGTGATGTCTTCGCCGCGTTCGCGAAGTGCCGGGAGGTAGATTGGAATGACGTTCAGCCGGTAGAAGAGGTCTTCGCGGAATCGACCGGTGGTGATGAGGTCCTGCAGATCCACGTTGGTGGCCGCAATCACTCGCACATCCACGCGAATCGTCCGCGTGTCCCCCACCCGCTCGAATTCATGTTCCTGCAGCACGCGCAGGAGCTTCACCTGCAGCTGATAGCTCACACTGTTGATTTCATCCAGAAAAATCGTGCCGCCGTGAGCGGCCTCGAAGCGGCCAGTGCGGTTTTCAATGGCACTGGTGAAGGCCCCCTTCGCGTGCCCGAAAAGTTCGCTTTCAAGGAGGCTTTCGGAGAGGGCGCCGCAGTTGACGCGGATGAAGGGACCGGAGGCGCGGGGGCTGAGTTCGTGCAGGGCCCGGGCGATGAGTTCCTTGCCGGTACCGGTTTCGCCGGTGAGGAGCACGGTGGCGGTGGTGGGAGCAACCTTGCGGGTCGTGCGGTAGACGTCCTGCATCGGCGGGCTGTTGCCGATCAGTCCGTTGATCAATCCCGGATCGCTCTCTGTTTTGCTCATGGCCATTTCAATTTCGTCATGCCCAAAAATCAATCACCCACAGCGCAATAAGAATGCAGAATTCAGATTTCAGCAGCAGTTTTTTTGCCGGGAATGCGGAATTCTAGCGATGCATGGGTGGTTCTGGAGCTGAATCTTGTGTGTTCCTCAAAGAAACAGCAAGATCTGCGCCAATAATTGGCATGGTCAAAAATCTTCACTGAGATTCCATAATCGCAGGTTCAGTGGTGACCGGGAGTTTGCGGGTCAGCGAGGTTTGGGGATTTCGGCATTTTCGTCGTCGAGGAGTTCATCGGAGTTGGCGACAAAGCCGGGAGCAGCGGTGTTTTCTTCGGTTTCGGGTTTCATGGCGTCCCATGCGACTTTGTGTCCTGGGAGCCAGAGCGGTTCGACCTGTTTTCTGCGGAAGAGTTCGGCAATGTGTTCGTGGCAGGTGAAGAAGAGTACCTGCTGACCTTCTTTGGCAAGTTCGATGAGGCAGTCTGCGGCGGCATCGGTGCGTTCCTGATCGAAATTGACGAACAGGTCATCCATGACGAGTGGAAGTTCGACGCCGCGGCGGGCGAATTCGCGTGCGAGTGCGAAGCGGATGGAGAGGAAGAGTTGTTCGCGGGTGCCGCCGCTGAGTTGTTCCACGCGGAAGGTTTGTCCGAATTCGTCATCGATGCACAGGAAATCCTCACCCAGAGGCGCCCAGATCCGGTGGTATCGTCCGGCGGTCATGCGGTGCATGCAGGCGGAAGCTGCGACGAGAGTACCGGAGATGTTTTCCTGTTCGAACTGGCGGCGGATGCGGAGAACGGCGTCGTGTTCGATCTGCAGCGCGAGCCATTCTTCGACGGTGTGGCAGATGTCGCTGGCGAGTCGGGAGCGATTGAAGAATTCAATGTGGGAATCGCGCTGGGATTCGAGCAGCTGGATCTGCTGTTTGAGGCTGCCGAGTTCTTCGTGGCTGGTGCGGAGTCGCTGTTCCACATCGCGGAGCTCCACTGTGCGCAGCTGGAGTGTTTCGCGGGCGGAGTGCGGTTCAAAGCGGCGGAGTTCATCTTCAGTGACCGCCAGTGCTGGTTCGGTGAGTGAGAGTTCGAGGAGTTCGGACTGGGCGGTCCTGAGCTGTCCTTCGAGCAGTTTGCGGCGGTTGGCGGTTTCCTGCTGTTTCTGAAGTTCTTCGCGGGTGGTGGTGCCGGACCGCATGAACACGGCGCTTTTCCGCAGGTCTGCGGCTTCGGCCTGATGTCGAGCGCGGCTGGCTTCCTGGGTATGCTTTTCGACTTCGGCGAGCAGCCGTTCGCGTTCGCTGCGATCCCGGTCGTGGCTTTTCAGTTGCAGCTGCCATGCGGCGAGCACTTCGAGGGGTCTGGAGTAATCCGGTTTTTTGGTGGGGTTGAGTCGATTGCCGAGCTGTTCAACGCGGACGCGCATGGCATCAAACATCCGCCGCAGTCCTTCAGCCTCCGGCGCGGAATTTCTCCATTGAGTGGCCAGTTCGCGAACATCCTGGATGCGATGCCACCATTCGAATGCCTGATCGATCCGGAGTGTTTCCTGGATACCGATGGTATTGAGCAGTCGGCACCAGTCGTGGCGAACCTCGGTGAGGTGTTTGTGGGCTGTGCGAAGTCGGTCGCGAAGGAGTCGCAGGCGCATGCGGCGGGCGGCGGCGCGGAACTGTTTGCGCTGCAGCACTTCCAGTTCGGCGATGCGCTGTGAACAGTCGCCGATCCGATCGACCATTTCGGCGGTTGAGGACTTCCATTCGGCGCCGGTGAGCTCTTTGTTTCCGCGGCGATCGGCGACGGCCATGCGCTGAATGCGGTCCTGCAGCTGCCGCAGGTGGCGATCGGCCTGGCGTGCTTCGTCGGCCACGTCATCCAGCTTCACTCCGACGGTGGCATCAAAGTGGTTCCGCAGACCGTTCTGCACGGACCACCAGAGAATGCCGGCAAAGGCAATGGCCGCGGCCGCAAGGCTCCCGCCGAGCGATCGGGCGGATTCGGTGCCCAGCGAGAAGGCGGCAATGCCGAAGAGCGACAGCAGGGCGCCGACCCAGCCCATCAGTGAGATGGTGCGGTCAACCCACTCCGGGATGGGTTCCTGCACGTCCACTCGTTCGACGATGCGGCGAACGGTCTGGATTTTGAGTGCCAGCTGTTCTTCCTGGAGGCGGAGTCGTCCGAGGTTTTCGAGTTCGCGGAGCCGCGTCTGTTCTTCTTCGATGGCCTGATCGACGGGGATGCCGAGGGCGTCGAGTTGTTTGTTGAGTTCCACGAGTTCGCGGCCGCTGCGGCGTGTCATGCTGCGTGTCCAGCGGTGCAGCTTGCCGCGTTCCTGGACGGCATCCTGGACTTTGCGGGCCATGTCGAGCAGTCGGGAGTGGGCTGCGGGGGACGTGTCGACAGCGGCCAGACGTTCGGTGGTCCAGCCTTCGCCGAGTTGTGTGAGCTGGTGTGTGAGTTCTCGGCGAAGTTCTCCGGCACGGTCTTCGGCGGAGCGAATCTGCTGCTCAATCTGCCGCAGCCAGTCAGCCTGATCCACAAGACTCTGCACAGCGTAACGCTCTTTTTCAAACGCCGTATCAGACTGCAGTCGATCCGCCTGAGTCTGGGCGTGGGCCGCCTTTTCGGTGAAGTTATTGCTGCGGGTGAGCGCTTCGGAGGCTTCCTTTTCGGCGGCGGTGAGCAGTCTGAGTGATTCGGAGGGGTCGACGGAGAGCAGGGGCAGTCGGGCGAGTTCTTCCTGGAGTTCGCGGGAGCGGTTCCAGGGTTTGTGGCATTCGAGTACGAAGCGGAGCGTGCGGGTTTCATCCCGAACAACCGACTCCCGCTGCTGCAGTTCCGCGATGGATGTATTGAGTTCGGAGCGGCGTCGGGTGAGTTTTGCGTGCTGTTCGCGGGCGGTTCCGGAGCGGCGATTGCCGGTGGAGATTTTCGCGTATTTCTCGAAGAGTTCCGGGATGCGACCGCCAACCGGGCCGGAACCGAACAGGGCGGAACGGCGTTCGCGGATTTCGGCAATGGAATCGAGAATGCGGCGGCCCTGGGGCCCCAGCGACAGACCATAGATGTACTGGGCCACCTGTCCTGTGCCCAGCGTGGCCAGCTGCTGCAGTTCGCGGACGCCGACGGCAAAGACATCCGCGTAGACTTCTTCGCTGGTATCGGCCAGGAGCAGTCGGACGGCCTGATCCTGGGGGAGTCCGCTTGGGCCACCGGAGATGCGGATTCGGCCGCGTCCGCTGAGTTCTGCGCGGCGGGAGAGTCGCCAGGTGCGGCCACCGTGTTCGCAGCGAATCGCTCCACGCCACGGCTGTGCAGGATCAGGACGATGCCATGCCGGTTCGCTCTCGAGCGGTTCGTAGCCGTAGAAGGTGGAGCGGATGAAGCGCATCAGAGTGGTCTTGCCGGCTTCGTTGGGGCCGTAGATCACGTTAAGTCCGCGCGGGTCGAGCTTCAGGAGCAGACTGCGCCAGATGCGAAAACGATCGATATCTATTTCCGTGAGCCTCATGCCACAGTTCCCGTTTCCTCAGTCTGGAGTTGTTTTCAGTTGGCAGCAGGGAGCTCTGCATCGGGATTGTCGTTGTCGTCCGCATCCGGCCAGGCTGCCGGATCGAGCCCCGACGCTGCCGACTCGCCATGAATTCCCCTGGAATCCGCAGCATGCTGCTGTTCGGTGGATTCGGCATCTGCCGTTTCCGTGTCCGGATTGTCGTTGTCTTCTTCTGTTTCTGTGTCGTCTGTGAAGCGAGGTTCAAACCAGCGACCGCCGTCTTCGCGGATGCGGGCGAGGATTTGTTCGCGGTCGAGGGATGGCAGGAGCGTCTGCAGGCGTTGCTTCCAGCCGGCAGAGAGTTCGGGCGCGCGTTCGATCCAGCCAGCGAGTGAGGACTCAGCGAGCAGCGACGGGCGCTCCATGAGCTGCTGGTACTGGTCTGCCAGCAGAACAGGAGGATCGCTGGCAGGCCATGCATCCGGGAGGAATCGCACGTCGTGCAGAAGCTGGAGTTTTCGCGATGGCCACTGCAGCTCATCCAGCTCCACCGCCAGCATTGTGCTCAGATCACTCCGACGCAGATGCTCGAGATCCGGGAGGTCACCGCGGAGCAGCCACTGGAC
>JBJTOM010000040.1:0-4682 GCA_046074585.1 Planctomycetota bacterium
CCCGACCTGCATTCGGATTCCCGTGGCCAACTGCCACAGCGAAACGATCAACGTCGAAACACTCCGACCGCTCAGCGTCGAAGACGCCCGTAACCTCTTCGCAGCCACTCCCGGCATCACAGTACTCGACGATCCCGCCTCCTTCACCTACCCCATGCCTCAGAACTGCAGCGGTTCAGATGCGGTCTTTGTCGGCCGCATTCGCCGCGATCCTTCTCACCCCAACTGCCTCACCTTCTGGTGCGTGTCAGATAACCTCCGCAAAGGCGCAGCCACCAACGCCGTGCAAATCGCTGAACTGCTGGCAAAACATACTCACCCCTGACCCCACCCCTGCAATTCCAGCGCCGCCACCCCCTTTTTCAAGGCTTTGTCTGGCAGAACGCCCAATCTGCCGATATCTTCCCCAGTCCCCACCTGATCTGCTCAGCCCCCCGTCGGAGCCCCTCCCATGTCCGCTCCAGATTCTTCCTCGTCCTTCGCAGCATCATCCGTCCCCTGCCAGGCTCATGGTCGCCCCCACACGGGACTCCTGTCGCACGGATTCGGACCGGAAGCCCGGCCTTTATTTCAGGCCGGCCGTCGTCGCTGGCTCCTCCAGGCAGGCCTTGGTGGCCTTGCAGGGCTCAGCCTGCCCAGGCTCCTGCAGCACACCGCCAACGCCGCACCCGCCACCCCCACAGCCACTCGCCCCGTTCGCTCCGTCATACAGATCTGGCTGTCCGGCGGCCCCAGTCAGCTGGATATGTGGGATATGAAGCCGGATATGCCGCAGGAAATTCGCGGGCCCTTCCGCCCCATTTCCACCTGCGTGCCCGGCGTGCAGATCTGCGAACATCTCCCGCTCCAGGCTGCTATGCTCGATCGCTTCACCATCGTGCGGTCCATGGACGCCACCTCCAGCAACCACACGCCCATCACCTTTCAGGCCGGAAACCCCAAAGCCCAGCGGGCCGACGTCGTCCGACAGGGTGGCGGCATTCCCTCAATGGGGGCCGTGGCCGCCCACTTTCGCGGAGCCAACCAGCCTGGCATGCCCCCTTACGTGGCACTCGCCGACAGCATGGTCTCGGACATCTACGGGGCCGGCGACCTGGGCCAGGCCTGCGAACCGCTTGATGGCGTTCGCGTCAACGGCCGCTTCTCGCTCCCCAAAGGCGTCGAAGTGCCCCGACTGTCCGACCGTGACCAGCTCCGCCGTGAACTTGATCGCTACCGTCGCTCACTCGATCTCAGCGAAGGTTTCCGCCAACAGGATCGCTACACCCAGGAGGCCTTCGATCTGGTGCTCGGCGGTACCGCTCAGAAAGCCTTCGATATCAATCAGGAACCCGACGCCGTGCGCGACCGCTACGGCCGCGATTCCCTGGGCGACAAAACACTGCTCGCGCGCCGACTGGTTGAATCCGGAGTCACCTTTGTGACACTCAGCGATGCCTGGGGGCACTGGGACCACCACGGCGACGAAGTTCGCTGGGGCGGCATCGTTCGCGGACTCACGCCCATGCTGCCACTGCTCGACCGCAGCCTCACCGCGCTCATCAGCGACCTCGAAACCCGCGGTCTTCTCGAATCCACACTCGTGCTGGTCATCGGCGAATTTGGTCGCAGCCCGGTGATGACCAAAACCGCCGGCCGCGATCACTGGCCCGCCGTCATGTCCTTCCTCATGGCAGGCGGTGGATTGTCGGGTGGTCAGGTGATCGGCGCCACTGATCGTCGCGGTGGCTCCATTCAGGAACAACCGCTCGGCCCCGGCGATCTCGCAGCCACCGTGTTCTCACACCTGGGCATCGCCCCCGGCTCCCATTGGACCAACCCCGCCGGACGCCCTGTGCCCCTTGTAGAAAACGGCCGGCCTATCGGCAGCTGATTGGCCCCGCCCGCGGTCAGAGCCCTTTGCCCGCGGACTGCCGTCCTGCGGCTCAGCATTGTCCCCGTTCAGGCGGCTTCATTTTCCGGGGGGACTGGTTTTGGTCCGATGGATCGTGCGCCGTCGCGGTGTCGGGCCTTGAGGTCGAACAGTCCGAAGATTTCCGAGGCAGAAAGGCTGAGAGAGCGGTTGTTGTTATCGCCTTCTCCCAGCACAGCCTCGAACAGTGCCCGTTTTTCCCGCAGCACGCGATCGATCTTTTCTTCGATGGTGTTCTTCGAGATGAAGCGGGTGACGATGACCGGGTTTTTCACGCCGATGCGATGGGCGCGGTTGACGGCCTGGTCTTCGATGGCGGGGTTCCACCAGCGATCGAACAGAAACACGTAACCGGCGAATTGCAGATTCAGTCCCACAGCTCCCGTACCGTAGCTCATCAGCAGAATATGGGCATTGGGATCCTGCTTGAATTTCGCCAGGATCGGTTCGCGCTGTTTGACGGGCACTCCGCCGTGGTAGACCAGAGGATTGAACGCCCGCAGGCGTGGTTCCAGCCAGTCAATGGTTTTTGTCCACTGGCTGAAGAGGATCGCCTTTCCTCCGCTGGCAGAGATCTCTTCCATGTCCGCCATCAGTCGTTCCAGCTTCGCGCTTTCTCCGGTGAGTGGATCGAAGTTGGCGATTTGCTTCAGTCGCAGCACCAGTTCAAAGACGTGCTGCACGGTAATGGAGTCACCGAGGTCATTGAGCTGGATGACGCCTTCTTTTTCGGCGATGCGATAGGCGGCTTCCTGGGCATCGGTCAGTTCCAGTTCCGCGTCGCGGTCGATGCGCGGCGGCATGTCCTTCATCACCAGATCCTTGGTGCGGCGCAGGATGAATTTTTTGGCGAGTTTGGAGAGCTGGCGGATATCAGGTGAGGCATTTTTGGGGATGACTTCAAGAAACTCAAACAGGGCAGAGAGTTCATCGGGGCGATTTTCGATGGGTGTACCGGTGAGTGCCCAGCTGCGGCGACGACGGATGGCGCGTGCTGTCTGGGCCGTATTGGAGTCCCGATTCTTGATCCGCTGAGCTTCATCCAGCACCAGCAGGTCAAACTTCGGTTGTTCTTCATCCGGTATCTCAGCAATGTCCCGGGCCATGAGTTCGTAATTGGCGATCAGAATGGGGATCCCGGGCATGGTCCAGAGCATTCGGCGACGGGCTCCATTGCCTTCCACGGTCACCACCGGCAGTTCTTCCGCCCAGGTCCGAAATTCCCGCTGCCAGTTGGGAATGAGTGGCTTTGGGCAGATGAGCACGATTCGCCGGGCCTGCCCGCTTCGCAGGAGCAGTCGAATGGCCGTGATGGTTTGCATCGTCTTGCCCAGGCCCATTTCGTCTGCCAGCAGTGCCGCCTGACTGGAGAACAGCCACGCGATGCCCTCGTACTGATACGAAAACGGCTCGAATGGCATAATGAGTTCCTGTCCGGCCAGCCACGATTCCAGTGGCGGCTGCAGCAGGTAGAACAGGCGGTCCTGCAGCGACAACGCATCGGCCGGCGGCTTCAGCCGTGTGGGTGGTTTTGCACCGTCCCGTTCGGGGGCGTCTGCGAGTTTCTTCGGGGGAGCGATTCTGGTGAGTTGAGCGGCGGCGGCGGATGGCGCGTTCGGCTGTCGGGGTGGCTGAAATTCCAGGCCCTCCGGCAGAGTCAGTCCGATGCACTTGACGGGGATGCGGCGGGGTGTCCACGACGGCACAAAGTCGAGCGGAAATTCAAGCGGCACCTGCTGTGTCTCGGGAGTCGGCCTGCGGGCGAGTGCAGGGTTGAAGCCGGTCTGCACCAGTTCCGCGCGCACCGGACGTTCGTCATCAGACAACTGGGTGGAATCAGGAATTGCCATGCATCACCTGGCAAACACAGTACGGACAGTTTCCGCGAGGGCCTCGCGGACGCGTTCGAGCGGTTCTTCGAGGTTGGCAGACTCGGGAATCAGATGCCGACGACTGGTCAATTCCCCAAGGTCGCTGGCGTGGGCACAGTGGAAGCGAAGCTGGCTGTTGCCCAGTTTCAGCGTCGGTGCGTTCGCGGGGCCGGAAGGTGTTGACCGCGTTTCAGCGAGGGCGACAGGCACAGAGGTGTGGTTTCGCAGTTCCAGGAGATGCGGGTCACTGGTGATGACGAGCCCCGGCTTGATCCCGACGCGTTCGAGCAGCGTGCCACCAATGAGTTCGGCCAGCAGCCACGGTTTCAGGGTGTCTCCGAAAAGGATTTCCTGAGTGCGATTGGGACGAACGGGGGTGGTGCACTGGAATTCAAGCGGTCTGCCGTTCTGGTTGGTCACCAGCAGGCCCCCGATGTGTCCCCGACCGTCGACTTCAATGGTTTCCATGAAGCCCAGTCGGAAGTGTTCGTTTTGTGTCTTGCCTGACATGCCGAAACGGATCCTGTCCTGCCGTGAACCACGGTGAAGCACTGGATCGACTGATCGTCCCCTGAGTGGGCGCGGCTTTAGCCTGGCGAAGAAAACACGACAGTTGGCAGAGCGTACGGGCGTCTGGAGGATCAGCGAAAGAGAACGCGATCGGGAAGCCGGCAAAATTTGGGTTGACTTTGCGGCCAGGCATGTGGCGTGACAAGGCATGAGTGCCGATTCGCGAAGCCAGGCCGCGGGTTTACTTCACTGTGGTGGTGCCGGACTTTGTGAGTGCCGGTGGAAGTTGCCGAAGGGTATCGAGAAGAGACTGACGTTTCTGCGTGGCTTGCAGGAGTGCACGGCGGAGAAAATCCACGGCTGCCTGCACGGCATTGCGTTCTTCTTCG
>JBJTOM010000041.1:0-4760 GCA_046074585.1 Planctomycetota bacterium
CAGTCCGCGATCGCTGAGATCGTTCAGCAGGACCGGGAGTGTGTGATCTGTCATCGGCAGATGCCACTCCGGCAGAATCTCGTACATACGCGTGTTATCAAAACCGTGTGTATCCCAGCCACCATCAGTTTTGCTTCGCCCACCGATGCTGGCTGCGAAGTACACCGTGACAAATTTCACACCATGTTCCACCAGTCTGCGTGCGAGCAGGCAGCTTTGTCCGTAGGTCGTGCGTCCATAGGCTTCGCGGACTTCCGGGGGTTCGGCAGCCAGATCGAAGGCCTGGCGAACATCGGGTGAATTGAGCATTTCGAGGGCGCGTCCGTAGAAGGCATTGAGTCCCTGAGCGGCTGCGGACTGGTCCAGTTCGCGGGCCTGCTGATTGATGATCTGCTGCAGTCCCCGGCGGCTGCTGAGTCGATCCAGTGACACATCGCCGGGCAGGCTGAGCTGAGTGAGGCGGAAGTCAGGGGCGTTGGGATCATCGCGGAAGAAGAGCGGATCATGTCGGCGTCCGAGGAAGCTGGCTCGCTGTCCCGGGGTGACGGACCCGTCGGCGATCTGATACGGAAAGGACACGCTGGTGGGCAGTCCTGCGGCGGCGGGTGCCATGGCATCCACAACGGCGCCGTAGCCGGGGAACAGATCGAGTGATTCGCGGAGGCGCTGATCATCGATGGGGGGTTCGACACCGGTGAGGGCTGTGTAGCCAGCCGAATTGTGATTATTCATGGTGTGGTGCACGGTGCGGATCTGTGCGATGCGATGCAGCACTTTGGCGGTTTCGGGGAGGTGTTCGCAGACGTGCAGTCCGGGGACTGAAGTGGACACGGGTGTGAACAGCGATCGATAGCCATCGGGAGCGGTGGGTTTCATGTCGAATGTATCGACGTGACTGGGTCCGCCCCATTGAAACAGGAAGATGACGGACTTGGCGCGTCCGGCGGGCTTTGGGTCGGCAGGTTGCCGAGTCTGCAGCTGGCGGGCTTCCAGCAGTCGTGGGAGTGTCAGTCCCAGGAGCCCGGCACCGCCGATCTGCAGGAGTGGGCGTCGGGGGAAGGGATGGCGTGCGGGAGCTGGCATGGGCGTTATTGTTTCAGGAGGAATTCGTGGGAATTGAGTACAGCCCAGGTGATGTCTTCGAGAGCCTGGCGGCGGGCGGGGGCCTGCTGCAGGTACTGGAGCATTGCGGCATGTTCCGCGTCCGAGGGTGCTCGTGCGAGGGCCGTCCACCAGAGGTGGTCCAGAAAACTCGTATTGGAATCCGGGGAATTCAGGGTGCTTTCGATCAGACTGCCGGGGTGTTTGAGCAGTTCGGGGAGGACTTCGCCACCGACGAGTTCCATGGTTTGTGCGAGGGTGGTTTCGGCGGAGCGTTCGCATTCGCAGGTGAGCAGTCGGCCGGGTTTTCCGAAGAGGGCGAGAAAGCGGTCACCGGCTTCGGGGCGACTGTAGCGGTGTCCGCCCGTGCGGACTCCGGAAATCTGCACGGCGAGTGGTCCTGGGGGGAGTCCGCTGAAGCGGACGGGCGTTTGGAGGACGTGGCTGAAGGCATCGAGCAGTTGTTCGGCGGTGAGCCGTCGTGGGGTGGCGTGCGAGAAGAGGAGTTGATCATCGCGGTTGTTGTCGGTGGTTTCGGACGCGAGCTGCCAGGTGCGGGAATTGAGGATCAGTCGCATGAGGGGTTTGACCTGCAGTCCACCGCGGACGAATTCGTGTGTGAGCACCTGCAGGAGTTCGGGATTGGCGGGGGGGTTGGTGGCACGGAAATCATCGATTGGGTCAACGATGCCCTGCCCGAAGAGCTGGAACCAGATGCGGTTGGCCTGCGTGGCTGCGAAGCGGGAGTTGGCGGGGTGGCGGAGCCAGTGGGCGAGTTGTCGGAGGCGGTCCTGATGGGGATCGGGACGGGCGGGGTCTGAGGAATCGGCGGTGGAGGTCTGGAAGCTGCCGGCATCCTGAAGGAAGCGAAGGGGTGCGGGTTTGCCGGTAGCGGGGTTGAGCATTTCGCCGGCGTTTTTCTGGAAGACAATCTGTTCGCCATCGAATTCGTGTTTGTCATTGATATCGCGGCGGCGGTTTTCGAGGATTTTGTAGTCGATGCGGGCGAAGAAGGCGGACCAGCCGTAGTAGTCATCCTGGGTCCAGCGATCGAAGGGGTGGTTGTGGCAGCGGGCGCACTGCAGACGCACTCCAAGAAAGACCTGAGCGGCCGCTTCGGCGCGTTCTTCCGGGGTGCGCAGGGCGCGGTGAAAGTTGGCGGCTGGTTCACTGTAGGTGCTGCCCAGTCCGGCCACGATATCGGCGGCAAATTCGTGGAGGGGACGATCCTGGGACACGCAGGCGCGGATCCAGTGCGAGAACACTTCGACGCCCTTGGCATCGAGCGTTTTGTCTTCGACGCGGAGCAGGTCGCACCAGCGTAGAGTCTGGAAGTCGATGTAGCCCGGGGAATCCAGCAGTTCATCGATCAGCTGGCTGCGTTTGTCGGCTGCGGAGGACTGGATGAAGCGTCGGGCCTGTTCGGCCGAGGGAAGTTGACCGGTGACATCCAGATACAGTCGTCGGACGAACACGGCATCGCTGCAGAGTGGTGCGGGGTTGATCTGCAGTTTCTTCAGTCGTGCGAAGACTTTTTCATCGAGGACATTGGCGGGTTCGGGGGCGGTGAATGTGAAGTCGGGCTGAGCGGGCACGCAGGCGGCCATGACCGCGGACTGCTGGTCGAGGTATCGGACGGTGATGGATGTCTGTCGTGCAGCGCGGGATTGCGGGAATTGCACTTCGCCAGCGGGAGTGACTGTGACATCGGGGCTGGAGGATTCGAAGACGGCCAGTTCATTGACGTGGCGGCTGGTGCCGTCGGAGAATTCTGCTGTGGCCTGAAGCTGGACGCTGCGAAGGTTGTTTGCGAGGATGATTTCGGCTGGTTCGACGTGGAGTGCCACGAGTGTGGGAGTGGCTGCGGGATCGGCGGGCATCCCGGCGGCGATCCAGTCGTGCAGGATTCGGTAAGCCGTGTTGTCGGTGTGCAGCCGCCGTCCCCCTTCGTGGGGGACGAGAGCGAGCGGTTTCCGGAGCAGCAGGCTGTCGGCGGGATGAAGCGGATTGATGCGGCGGGAGGCGTGGCTGCGCGTGAGTGTGATGAAGTCGGCAGCGGGGTCCTGTCCGCGGAGTGAGAGTTTGAAGCCCCCTTTGCCGTGCTGATTGCCGTGACAGGTGCCCAGGCTGCAGCCGGCTTTGGAAAGGACCGGCATGACATCATTGCGGAACGAGGGCGGCGCGGAGTGGGCCGGAGGGGCTGTTGCGGCAAGGCAGGTGATCAGGAGGCACAGGGGGAGGGCCGGTCGCATGAGCATGGGCGGGATCCTGCGGCGCGGTGGGCGATGAGATCAGATGAGTTCTGCGGGTACCTGACCGGCGGGGACGAGGTGGGTGGGTCTGCCCGACAGGTCGAGGATGGTATCGTCGACTTTCAGTCCGAGGGAGTGATAGACGATCGCGCAGAAGTCTTCGACGCTGACGGGTTTTGTGACGGGATATTCGGCTTTGTCATTGGTGGCCCCGATCACCTGACCGTGTCGATAGCCACCACCGGCGATGAGGATGCTTTGGGCCTGTGGCCAGTGATCGCGACCGGCATTGGCGTTGATTCGGGGGGTATGGCCGAATTCACCGGCGACGATTACGAGCGTGTCATCGAGCAGACCGCGATCCGCGAGATCCTGAATAAGGACTCCGACGGCGCGGTCGTGGCGGGGAAGCTTGTCCTTCAGAGCTGGTTCGATGCTGCCGTGGTCGTCAAAGTATCCGGTGTTGAGTGACACATAGCGGACGCCGGCTTCGATCAGGCGGCGGGCGAGCAGAGCCTGTTCGCCCCAGCCGGTGCCATAGCGTTCGCGGAGCGGAGCTGGTTCTTCGGATACATCAAATGCTTTGCGGACACGACCGGAGAGGACGAGGTCCATGGCCTGAGCTCCGACGGCATCGACCTGCTGGAAGAGCCGATTGCTGTCGATGCGGCGTTTGAGACTGTCCAGCTGACTGGAGAGTGACACGCGATCCATCAGACGAGTTTCGGAGAGGCCTTCGGTGAGCGAGAAGCTTTTGTGGTCACCGGTTGGCAGCTGGCCGGCTTCGTTGCCATAGCTGAAATCGCCATAGCGGAAGGGATTGTGGTTGACTCCCAGCCATGCAGCACCGTGGAAACCAAACCCTCCGTCGTTCATGTTGACGGTGGGGAGCGAGCCGGGCTGGGTGGGGCCGAGAAGGTGGGAGGCGACGGCGCCCATGGACGGATATCGCGGGCGTCGATCTGCTCCGTTGGCCCCGGTGCGGCCGGTAAGCATCCAGTGGGCGGCGGCCCAGTGATCGCCGTTGCCGTGTGAGAAACTGCGGATCACGGTGCATTTGTCCATGACCTTCGCGTGTTCGGGGAGCAGTTCGCAGACGTCAAGCCCGGGGAGGCTGGAGGCGACCGGGCGAAACGGGCCGCGGTATTCGGCCGGGGCCTGCGGCTTCATGTCGTACATGTCGAGTTGTGAAGGGCCGCCGTGCATCCAGACGAGAATGACGGACTTTCCGGACCGAGCGGCGGGGTGCAAGTAATCCCCCTGTTCGGCGCGGAGCAGGCCGGGGAGTGTCAGGCCGAAGGTGCTGAGCGACCCGATCTGCAGCAGGCGACGACGGGACAGTCCGTCACAGAAACGGCGACCGGAATCGGGTGGGCTGAGGATGTGCAGCACGGGAGGGGTCCTTGG
>JBJTOM010000042.1:0-12399 GCA_046074585.1 Planctomycetota bacterium
GAAAAAGCGCGGCGGCCACTGTGTCGTCCCAGCACCAGGCTGATCTCACCGCCACCGACAGTCTCCGGACGGAACGGCAGGTAAGTGTCCGGGTTTTTAAACAGACCGTCCTGATGAATGCCGGCTTCGGTGGCGAAGATATTGGCGCCCCCGACGGGTTTCATGCGTGGGATCATGACTCCGGTGAGTTGGGCGACGAGCAGGCAGAGGGGGGCGAGTTGTGTGGTATCGATGCGATGTCGGCGGTCGTACTGTTCGGTGTGGAGTGTGAGGGCCATGACAACTTCTTCCAGTGAGGCGTTGCCGGCGCGTTCACCGATGCCATTGACGGTGCACTGCACCACGTTTGCTCCTTCGGCGATGGCAGCGAGTGTATTGGCGACGGCCAGTCCGAGGTCATTGTGGAAGTGGACAGCCAGCAGGGTGCGATCGAGTTTTGGTACGCCGTCCTGAATGGCGCGGATAAAGCCGCGGGCTTTTTCGGGGGTGAGCAGTCCGACGGTGTCGGGGAACCCGATGGTGGTGGCTCCTGCGTCAATGGCTTCGCGATAACATTCGCAGAGAAAATCGATTTCGGTGCGGCTGGCATCCTCGGGACTGAAGGCCACGATCCGGAATTTCTCAGCTGCGTAGCTGACGGAATCTGTGATGATTCTGAGGATTTCTGAGCGGCTTTTCTGGAGTTTGTACTGTCGATGCAGGGGGCTGGTTCCGCAGAACAGGCTGACGCCGCGTTTGTGTACCGGGTTTCCGTGGAGGGCTTCATCGGCGGCGTCCACATCACTGCGAACGGTGCGGCAGAGTCCTGTGAGTACGGGACCGGTGACAGTGCCGATCATGAGTCGAATAGCTTCGACGTCGGCGGCGGAGCTGGCGGGGAAGCCGGCATCAAGCGAGTGGACTCCGGCCAGTTCGAGGGCTTTGGCGATGCGGAGTTTTTCGTGGGGATCGAGAGTGGCTCCGGGCATCTGTTCACCGTCGCGGAGCGTAGTATCGCTGAAGAGCACAACGCCACTGCGTTTGTGGCGGCGGATAATGGCTTCCCGAATGCGGTCCTGCAGCCGGTCAGACAGCTGCTGCCAGGGTTTTCTGTTCATGCGGGAGCGGCTCCGGAAATGGACTGCGCGGACGGTCTGGGGGTCCGGTGAGTGGGGGGACGCGACTGGAGTGGGGGGCCCTGCGGCCGATTCACCTATCGTCTGCCGCAGGCTGTTCGCCGGATCCCCGGGGACGACCTTTTCCGCCGGAGCGGCCGGTTCGTTTGCGGGTGCCCGCAGAATCGCCAAGAGACGAACGTCTGCGGAGCATATGATGATAGTGCTGGGCAAAGCGGTGGGCTTCGTCGCGGACATACTGCAGGAGTCGCAGGGCCCATGCATGGCGGCTGAGTCGAATCGGTTCGGATTCTCCGGGCAGGTAGATTTCTTCTTCGCGTTTGGCGAGTGACACGGTTCTGGGCGGAGTGATGCCGAGCAGCTGAAAGGTTTCCATGACTGCGTTGAGCTGTCCTTTGCCACCGTCGATCATGAGCAGGTCGGGGAAGGCTTCACCCTCATCCGACAGCCGGCGAAAGCGTCGCGTGATGACCTCACGCATCGATGCGAAGTCATCCACACCCTCCACCGTTTTGATCTGATACCGCTTATAGCCGGGCTTGAATGGCAGCCCGTCAATGAACTGTACGAGACTGGCGACAGTGTCACTGCCCTGAAGGTGAGCAATGTCGACGCCTTCGATGCGTCGGGGGATTTCGGGGAGTCCGAGTACTTTTTTGAGACCTGCGAGTCCTTTGCGGGGGTCGGTGTAGAAGACTTCCGGCTGTGCGTGACTTTCGAGATCACCGCGCAGATTGAGACTTTCGAGGGCCTTGATTTCGTCACGAATTCGTGCTGCTTTTTCGAACTTCAGTTCCTTCGACGCCTGTTTCATGGCGGTTTCCAGTTCTTTGAGCAGACTGGAGCGTCCGCCGTCCAGAAACAGCCGCAGCTTGCGGATGTCCTCCCGGTAATCCTCGCGACTGATCCTGAGGTTGCAGGGGGCCGTGCACTGATTGATGGAGGCCAGCAGGCAGGGACGGAACCAGCGCCAGCGTTCGTCGTGTTCTTCGATGTCCAGACTGCAGGTGCGAAAGCGGAAGATCTTCTGGAGCACGGCGATGGTGCCGCGGAGCTGACCGGCACTGGTGAAGGGACCATAGAGCTTCACTCCGCTGGTCTCCGGCTGCCGTGTAAACTCCACCCTCGGAAAATCCTCACGCGTGGTGATCTGCAGATAGGGAAAGGTTTTGTCATCCTTGAGCAGACTGTTGTATCGCGGCTGGATGTCTTTGATGAGCCGCGCTTCCATGAGCAGTGCATCCACCTCGCTTTCGGCTTCGATGTAGTCCAGGTCGGCAATTTCCGTGACGAGGTCGGCAGTCCGCCGATCCACTTCAGCGGCCGCGGTGAAATAGCTGGACGCACGATTCCGCAGGTTCACAGCCTTGCCCACATAAATCACGCGAGCCTGTGAATCCTTCATCAGGTAAACGCCCGGAGTTGTGGGGAATGAACGCACCTTTTCCCGGGGGATAATCATGGGCTCTGCACCCGCTTGCGGCACTGTTTCCGGCCGTATCTCCGGCTCCGGCTGGCCTGCTGAATCCTCCGTCATCCCCTGCGCTCCCGTTGAGTTCCCCGGATCACTCTGCACTGTTCCGGGGGATTGTAGAATCCTTGCAGAAGTTCCGAAGGCGTTGATTCTCAATTTCCGCAATTCCCCATTTCGACCGCAGGGATCCACTCACCATTCCTGAAACTGGGCTATTTTTCCGGACTCCCCTGATTGCATTTTGTTGCGTTTTTCGTAGTTTAAGTAGAGGGACACGGGTCTCGGAACGGGGGGTTCCGCGATTTATTCTCCGCTGTCACCAACTTTTGAAAGGCTGGGTCTCATGAAATTCGTTCGCTCTCTCGGCATGCTTGTTCTGCTGGCATGTGTTTCCATCACCCTGGGCTGCACCGGTGGCGAACCGTCCGGCACGGCTGCTCCCGCTGCCGGCGATGCCGCAGGCTCCGTGACCGGTGGCGGCGCCCCGGCTGCTGAAGCACCCGCTGCTGAAGCTCCGGCTGCTCCTGCAGAAGAAGCACCGAAAGAAGAAGCACCGAAAGAAGAAGCTCCAAAGGAAGAAGCTCCAAAAGAAGAAGCACCGAAGGAAGAAGCTCCCAAGTAATTACCGGGCACCCCAGCGATCCGAGTGGCGCCCTGGCCTGGCCGGATCTGTTCTGCCTGCAGACATGCGCCTGTCCCCTTTTGGGGCAGGCGTTTTTCATTGGGCGGCTGCGGGCAGCGTCGTTACGTTGCAGCCCGGCAGCACTTCGCTCAGACGCGGGCCTTCAAGGTCCACCAGTTCAGCGGCTGCCCATGGGAAGGTCCCGTCGGTCGCAAACTGCATCTCGGCAAACAGCAGCTGCAGATCGGGCAACTGGGATTCCGGCAGCGCCGCCGGCTGTCCAAGGCTTCTGTCGATGTACACGGCGGGCTCTGTTTCAGGTGGCACAACCGCGGGAATTCCGGTGTCCTGGTCTGCCGCAGAGATCCGCACGCGGATAGAGGCCGACGTCCAGCCGTCTGCCGGTCGAACCCGGACAACGGCCATGCGGGGCTCAAACGCAGATTCGCTGCAGAGCAGTTCTGCATCCAGCTGTTCGGGCCGGCGAACACTGCCATCGTGAACGACGAAGTCGACGACGCTGAAGCCGAACCGCTGTGTGACGTGCGTCAGGCTGGCTTTCCATGCGGTGTGCCGGGCATCGCCAAGTTCACAGAGCATACCGCCGCCACGACAGGCGAGGAGCACATTTTCGAGGGAGAGTGATTCCGGGGGCTGGTTCATGGCGAACCCATAACCTCCACCGGCGAAGACGCACCGCGTGATGGCAATCTGTCCGCCCCCGCCTGGCGGCACATACCACGACACCCCAGAGAACTCATCAGCCGCTGAAGGCGACTGTACCACACAATCCTCCATCGTCAGCGTTCGGGACTGGATGGCGGTGAGTTGTGTCGTTGACTTTGCGGATGGGGTTGCGGGTGCGGGTGCACTTGCAGCCTCCGCGGTGCGCGCCTGCTGAATCTGCAGTCCGCGCAGTTCCAGTGTGTCAGCCTGCAGAATCCATGGCTGATCGGAGGGAACATGAATCACGGCACACCCTGGTCCCTCAGATTCAATTCGCAGTGTCCCGCGGACGCGCACTGGCCTTGCCAGCCACACCTGGCCTGCGGTGAGCCGCAGCCGTCCGGAGGCATCGGGTTCCGGGAGTGGCTGGGGTTGGAGGGATCGTCTGCGGAGCGTTTCCAGTTCTGTTTCGACGGCCGGTCCGACCCGCGTGGATGTGGCGGGCAGTGGCGTCCGCTGCAGTGCGAGCGTCAGCAGTTCAGGCCGAAGGAATGGGAGAGTGGCAGCGGCAGCCAGCAGGCCGGATACCAGCAGGAGCGTTCCGCGGCGCAGCAGGCTGCGGCGGCGAATTTGCGGTGGACGGGTCATCGCCTGACGTACGCGGCGATCGGGCAATTCCCGGGCAACGCGGCGCAGTCCGACGAATCCCCGGGGGGCTTCTGCTGTCCAGGCCTGAGCCAGTTCCGACAGGCAGGGTGGTCGGAGTTCGGGCAGTCGCCGTGTCATTGACAGGACGAGCCGCGCCATCCACTCCGGGCAGTCAGGTACGAGCCCCCGCACGTCGGGAACATCGTGGTCGCGCAGGGAGAGCATCCTGCGGACAGGATCCGCGGCCACGACAGGAGCTCTGGCGGTGAGAAGTTGCCAGAGGAGACAGCCGGCGGCATGCATTTCACTGCGGACATCGGCCGGCCGGGTACTGCCAGGGAGTTCCGGAGCAACACCTTCGCCCTGTCGCAGGGACAACGGCTGGCCGAGCGTGGGGCGCTGCTGAGTTAAACGCCGCGAGAACGGATCCACAAGCACCACTCGGCCCGCGGGTGTCAGACGCAGATTGCGCAGCCCCACGTCGCCATGCAGCACTCCCGCGGATTCCAGCCACGCCAGTGCCTGAAGCAGTTCACGTCCTGCTTCCGCGACCACGTTCCATGGCAGTCGGCCGCCGCGCACCAGCAGTTCAGCAAAATCCCAGCCGGGCACATAGACACTGGCCAGCCACACGACCTGGGGATCAGACTCTGCTGATGCCAGCGTCGGGATCACCACGGCACGTGGAGGTCGCAATCCGTTTCGCTGAACGGCCGCCAGCATTTCCCGGGCACGCTCGGCGGGTGCGGCGACGCGCCGCATCACCTGCAGGGAACGAGCGTGTTTTTCAGATGCCAGAAACGTGCTGCTGCCGAGGGCATCGCGAAGCTGCCGGTTACCAATCACCAGACGTCCCGGGGGATCGAGTTGCAGCTGGGCGGCCTGCCAGCCTGTCAGCAGTTGCAGCTGAACAAGGGCATCCAGCCAGACGGAATCGAAATCCGGAAGGTCCCGAGCCAGTTGTCGCACGATCGGCTCGCAGTCAGACCATCGCGCACAGTCACTCAGGCCCTGGTCGCGAAGGAGCTTCGGCAGGCGATCGGATGGCAGACGATTTCCTCGGCGTGTCAACAAGAATCCCCGCTCCCTCGGGTCTTTTGCGAGAAAACACAGAACGACCGGCAAGTCTGGCAGAAATTGCCGAGTTGGGAAAGAGAAATCCTGATGCAGTTTCCGTACCACCGTTATGGGTGTTCCGTGCGTCGATGTTGCGGGAGCGAAATCTGAGTTTTCTGCGAGTCTGGCGGGATGCGGCAAATTTCGCCGCTGAGTCGGGCGATACACCAGAGAACTGCCGGTTCGCGCGTTGCGTGCCGGCCATCGAACGGTCGGACTCGCCGGTCGACTCGGCGACCTGCAGGCCGTTTCACAGAACAGATGCAGGAGTCATGTGAACTTCAGTTGGGGAGGAAACAGCATTGAATGCCATCAATCAGACAACCATCCAGCGGCACAGCAATTCAGAAGTCAGGGCGTTCCGCCAGTATCTGTGGCTGAGCGTTCTGATGGGGCTTGGGGTGGTCTTTTTCGGGATTCAGCTGCTGGTCGTCGGGCCGCTCAAGGGACGACTGGATCGCATCCAGACGCGGCTGGATAAATCCGAATCCAGCATGAATCGGCTCGTGGCAGTCGGCGGGACTGCTGGAAAAACCAATGATCTGATCACCAGCCTGAATCAGCAGGCCGGGCAGTTGGCTGATCTGCGCGGGAGCATATCGGAAATCCGCGCCCTGCGGGATTCTGTCGAGCAGGAAGGGGTTGCGGCGACGCAGGCGCTGTCGGCGGTCGAGCAGATCGCGTCGGTTCAGGAACGACTGATTGCCGGCCGGAATCAGACGACGGCCGCCGGGGAACAGCTCGCGGCTATGGAAGCGCTCCAGCAGGCCATCCTGGACGGGGCTGAGGGCACCGCAGTGGCTGATGCCTCACTTCAGGGAATCGTGGCCCTGCAAAACCGACTGATCGCCTCCTCCGGCAATTATGAAGAGGCAAGCAAAGGAGCTGCCCGCATGGCGGATCTGGCACAGCGGGTGAATGCTGAGTCGGATCAAGTGGCAGTGGCTGCTGAGAAATTCAATGAGTTTGTGGGGCTGCGTGACACCGTGGTGGCTGCTGCCGAGAACCTGCCGCAGGCAGCCACCGGCATCGCCGGACTTGCGGAACTTCGCACGAGTGTTCTGGGAGCGTCAGAACAGCTGCCGGCGTCACTTGAAAACGCCCGTCAGCTCAACGAACTCAATGCGATGCTCAGCGGAGAAGCGGAGCGGATTGCCACGGCACGCCAGAACCTCCAGGCACTGCTCACGATTCAGCAGCAGCTGGCGACTGCGACGGAGCAGGTGACGGCCGCCGTGCAGAACTTTGAAATTCTCAATGAATTCCAGGAAGAGGTTTCCCTGCACATCCGCTCGCTCGAATCCCTGCGTCGCACCCTGCTGGAAATCGCCATGATGGAGACCACTCTTGGACGCGTGGCTCGCACCATCGAACCACTCACACAGATCGGCAATCTGCGCCGACTGGGCGATGAAGAAGTCCGGGAAGCCGCCCGCGTGATTCTGGACCGCCGCATGAATCGCTACTCCCAGGCCAATTCCGCAGTGGAAACGAACGACACGACCAGCGACTCCGCTCCGGCGGAGGCACCTGCGGAAGACGCCGGCGTGCCTGTTCCCCGTGACGCTGCTGTGCCGGCGCCCTGAGCGGCGAATGACCGTCAGCTGAATCTCCGCCAAAGAACACAGCCCCGGACAGGTCTCGACCCGTCCGGGGCTGTTGAGTTCAGAGGCGACGGATTCAGCTTCTGCTACCGCCCCATTCCCTGACCGCCAAGGCTCCACAGGAAGTTGAACTGAATCAGGTTCAGGAACACATTGCCCACTTCTTCATCCAGCGTGTACTGCAGGACAATTACGTCTTTGGGCTGAATCAGGATGCGTTCACCCGCATTGGTGAGTGCCTTGTTCAGGTCGACACGGATGGCAATCTGATCTCCGCAGGCCAGTTCACGGATGACGATGGCCTTTGACGGCTGGCAGTACTGCATCCGACCGCCACCGCCACCGCCACCACCGCCTCCCATCCCGCCACCAACAGCGCCGACACCAGTGCCGATGCTGCCAAGAGGTCCGCGGGCGATGGCGATTGCGGCAAGAATGTCGAGGTCCTTGTCGCGGGGCAGCGGATATTCGCCGCCACCAAGCACCCCGGCCGTGAAGAATGTCTCTTCATCCCGGCTGCGAATGATCACAATGTCACCTTCATCAAGAATGACGTCTTCCTGAGAAAAGTGCGGAGGGTAGGCCGGATTGAATCGCAGCGGAATCCGCGTGACGTTCGGAGGATCCGGGATCGGAGCCTCGCTGCAGAAGCAGGGGTCTTCACAGTCTGACTGCCCCACCTGCGACAGGATGGCATCGGCATCCACACCGGACTGGTAGAGACCACGATAGATCATGATCTCGTTCTTCGCGTCAGTTCCCGGCATACCGCCGGTTTCACTGAGAGCATGCAGCACGTCATTTTCGTAGGCTGGCAGGTCGACCACCTTGCCGGTTCCGCGTTTCGATACGCCCTGCTGACCGCCGGATTCTTCGCGGATCACCATCACGCGAACTTTCCGCTTCTGGATCAGCGTCACGATGATGCTCTCTTCACCTTCCCGCAGAATTGGCTCGGGATAGATATACGCCATGCGAATCGCATTGCTTGCTTCGACAATCGACATGCCATTCACACTCACGGCATCGACGATGGGCAGTGCAATCGTGCCATCCTCACGAATGGGCACCGGATATCCCACGGCCGGCGGACGGTTCCCGTCTTCGGGATAGTGTACCGGAGGCAGCTGTTCTTCGTCTCCCAGCACCCCCTTAATGTACACGCCAAGGACATCACCGGGGCCCAGCTGGTAGGTCTCCGGAGGATCCTGCCGCAGTCGCAGCAGTGAGATGTCCTTGTACTTGTCCCTGGAGTCGGCAGCCAGCAGTTCTGAGGGAACTCTGGACACCGGAATGGCATCAATGTTGCGGTTGGAAAAACAGCCGGTCTGCAGCAGACAGGTGCACACCATGGCTGCTGTTAAACCAGAAACCGAATTTGAGCGTCGTCGGTCGGCTCGCCCGATTGTCATGTGCAGGGACATATTTGAATAACCTCCAGCGGAGTTGGTTCAGCCTGATTTGTCTGATTCAGTTGTTTTCCACACCACGGCTGCCACCGCGGGACAGCCCGTCCAGTACTGAAGACGCTGACGATCCCGGCAGAACCGGCAGATCATCGACGCTCCCAACGTCCTCACCCTGCGGCTCCGGCAACATCTCTTCTTCAGCTTCCATCTCGGCTGGCGGCGGATTGAAGCTGTCCATGTTGACAGGCGCCCGGCGAGTCATCAGGTTGGCTCGGGCCGTCGGTGAAATTGGCAGCTCACTCAGATCAGCCATGCCATCCTGATGGGCGGCCAGTGCTCCGTGCGAAAAGCCGTCAAACCACGCGTTGATCTTCTCACGCCCCGACGGAGTTTCGTAGCAGGGCTTCCAGTAACATCGTGGCGGCAGCGTTGGCTGACACCCCTGGCCCCCGCTCACGACGTTGCGGTAGCCCGCCTTGAAGCCCGTCGCAAAGTCTGCGGGGTGGTCCAGATCGTCGTAGCACCACGACCACTCACCCCACGCCTTCTGCGCCAGAATTCCGTTCCGAACGCTCGTCTCTGTCTGTATCACATAATCATGCAGGCTGCTGCATCCGGTCGCAGTCATCAAGGATGCGGCCAGCAGAAGTCCTGCTGTCTGGCGAATCATGATCCGTACTCCCCCTCGAACTGTTATCGTGCCCAGGTCTTCAATCAGACAGATCACTTCACACCACGAGCCAGCGAAGCTGCCGCTGACTCCCGCACTTCCTCAGATGAATCCTCTGCAGACAACGTCTCCAGACGCTTCACCGTATCTGCTGCCAGTGGCCGAAAATCGCTCAATGTCAGTGCTGCTGCGGCTCGCACCGTCGCATGCGAACTCTCCAGAAGCGAAGTCAGCGTGCTGACGCACTCCTCACGGCAGCTGAGCGTCGAGCAGTGCCGCAGGGTTGTCACACCCTGGACCTGCACCGTCGGTTCACAACCCGGAAGCAGCCGCAGCAGATTCTTCACCGTCGCCACGTCGACCACACTGTGCTGCTGCTGAGAATCCAGAACGGCAAGCAGAAGACCGGCATCCTCTGTCGTTCGGCCAGACTCCTGAAGCACCGCAGACACCTGCGAATCATTCCCGCTGCATTCCCCCAGCAAGGCTGCGGCAAGACACCGCGCTTCCGGACTGTCCCCCGAACGCAGTGCCTCCACCAGGAGCGCTGTGTTGTCTGCAGGTGAGTCCGCCGCTTCGAGAACATCTTCAAGACTGACCACTCTCACGACCAGAGCATCAACTGGCTCTTTCGCCTGGTCCTGCGAGGACAGTTGTGGTGTGACGGTCTGCTGTGCCGCAGGGAGTGCTGCTGCACCCGCGGATGGTGCAGGTGGAGTTGGTACGCCTGGCACGTGGCCGGCTGCATCGGCCGGCTGGCTGCTCGCCGTGACCGTCTTCAGCCGGGAAACCGTCTTCACGGGTGGCTGTGCGGCCACGGGTGGAGCGGGTGCCGGTGGAGCGGGTGCCGGTGGAGCGGTTGTTGATTGAGCGGTTGTTGATTGAACGGTTGTTGATTGAACGGTTGTGGGCAGGACGTTCCTGGGTGGCGTGGCTGCCGCCGCGGTTGCTGGAAGCTTGTTGGGAGTCTGCGGCACGTGGGTTGTCTGAGCAGTTCCCGGTGCGGCTCCGTGGGCCGGAGCGCCCATGGTACGGGCCGGCCTGCTGGTGGCAGCCACAGTGGCAGTCTGAGCGGAGCGACGTCGAGTCTGGATGTCGGACAGCAATTGTCTTGCTTCCTGGCTGCGACCGTTTTTCTTCACGGCGCCGCGATACATGGCTTCCGCACGGTCCAGCTTGCCCTGCTCCTCAAACATCCGCCCGATCGCCACCATCCGATCGGATGAGGACTGGCGCACGGATTGCTTTGGCCGCTGGTCGGTGAACAGAACGCTCGCGGCGGAGCAGCCGATTGCTGAGACGGTGACCAGCCCGCCCAGCATTAACACCACAGGCTTACGAAAAAACATATCGACATCCCCCGGAAGCAGATCGGAGTGGTCACCTGAGTGCAGGCAGTGGCCCGAATGCATCGCCTTCCCCCGAAGGCGGTTGTTGGTGACAGGTGTCTTTGGACCGGTTTCATGAATCCACCGGATCCACCGTCAATCGCATAACGGCAGACACTTCCCCTGTCTTTCATCGGATTCCTACAACTGCGGACATTGATGCTTTTTGCAAATTCCGCGTGCATGCAATAACCTGCCCTCGAAATGGTGAATTCTTCAGCTTTTCAGGTGTTTTTGCTGGACATCCCATGTACCGAGTTCTGGATCCCGAAAAGACCATCAGCACTCTCCACACCCTGAATAACCGCATCGAAGAGCGGTTTCCTCAGGCCAGCCTGGGCTGTGTCTGTCGCGAACTGCTCTCCATCGCCCGCGAAACACATTGCCGGGTGCAGTGGACCGGCAGCAGCCTGCTCCCCATTCGGCTGGCCGTGCTGTTCGTCGTTGGCATCGGTCTCGGGGGGTTGGCATGGGGAATTCGCTATATTCGAATCCAGGGGAATCCCGGGCTGGAGGAGCTGGATGCGGGGGCAAATGCGATTGTTCTGCTGGGCGCGTCCATCTTCTTCCTGTTCTCACTCGAATCCCGCATCAAGCGGCATCGCATCCTGACGGCGCTGCACGAACTGCGGTCGATCTCGCACGTCATTGACATGCATCAGCTGACAAAGGATCCCAGCCAGATCGTGATCCCGCTGACCCGCCGAACACGGTCTTCCCCCCAGCGATCGCTCACCCCGTTTCAGCTCGTTCGCTACCTCGACTACTGCAGCGAACTGCTCTCGCTCGTCGGCAAACTTGCTGCCCTTTACGCCCAGAGCACGTCGGACCCTGTCGTCCTTCAGGCCGTCAATGACATCGAACAGCTGACCAACGGCCTTGCCCGCAAAATCTGGCAGAAAATCATGATGCTCGACAACGACATCACCGAAGAGCAGGCCGCTGCCTCGACACCGGAAAATACAACCGACTGAACCATGCCGTGGAAAAATCAGCGTGCGGGGGACAGGTCCGGAATGGAGTCCGGAACACGGCGCTGCGAGGACTGTTAGTCTCACGCAAAGACGCTCAGACGCAAAGGTTGAACAGAAGGTGCGGATTTCCAGTGTTCATCACCCCATCCTGGCACCTTTGCACCTTTCCGTAAGGTCAAAGCCGGGACAGAGAAACCGGAGGAGAATGGGGAAAGGAGACTCGCGACTTTCTGCGGTCTCCTCTCCACTGTCTGCTCTCTTGCCCCCCTGCACTTCCCACTTCCCACTTCCCACTTCGAAACGCAGCCCGTGGTGGGGTATCCCGCTTCCTCACGGGCGCGGCTCGGGTGGGGCGTTTTGCGTCATGGCACAGATGGGACAAATGGGACCTATGCGACTCATGAGACGGATGGCCAGCGCTCCGGAGCGGGGCTCAGTTCCTGTCGCTCGTTCAACTCTTCGTTTCGCCCCAGCCACACTCGCATGCCCTCGCAGCGCCGTTGCCCGCGGACTCCCGTCCTGCGGCTCAGCCCCCCTCTCCCCTTCCAGGGGAGAGGGGTCGGGGGTGAGGGGTCAAACGCCCAGCAACGCCCCACTTCCCACTTCCCACTTCCCACTTCCCACTTCCCACCTCCCACTTCGCAACGCAGCCCGTGCAGGGGTACCCCGCTTCCTCACGGGCGCGGCTCATGTGGTGCGTTTTGCGCGTTTTG
>JBJTOM010000043.1:0-1636 GCA_046074585.1 Planctomycetota bacterium
GATTCGCCGCAGGATCATTCGCGCGACGGCTTTGGAGTTGGCATGATCTGCGTGGGCCAGCCAGGCACGGATGGATGTTGCGATGTCCGGCATCCCGATTTGGCGATTCTGAAGTTCCCACTGCAGGCGTGCTGCGCGTCGCGTGAAACGGCGAAGTGAGGAATTCAGGAGTCGTTTCTGGTTGGGCTGCACACGGAGTCCCAGAAAATTGACTCCCCGTTTCGTCGGGGCCACGTGGGTCTTGTTGGGATGCAGCCGCAATCGTGCCTGACAAAGATATTGAGCAATCGCGTCGCGATACTCCCACATCTCCGTCCGGCTGCGGCCGAACAGCACAAGGTCGTCACAGTACCTCACGTAGCCGGGGACCTGGAGCGTCTCGCGAATGTAGTGATCGAGCGGATCGAGGAAGACGTTCGCGAAAAACTGGCTGGTGAGGTTACCCAACGGAAGCCCTGTGGGACGCAGACAGGAGAACAGGTCGTCCCCGGGGAATGGGCGGTACATCACTTCGTCAGCCAGGACCCCAGCACCGGAATCCACGATCCGACGGATGAGCGTCAGCAGCTGTGCGTCCTTGATTTGGTGTCCCAGCCTGTCCATGAGCAGATCATGGTCGACGCTGGGAAAAAATCGGACGATGTCTGTCTTCAGTGACCAGTCAAGCCGTCTCAGATAATACTGTGCCCGCTGAATCGCGCGATGTGTTCCCTTGCCACGCCGACATGCGTAACTGTCAAACACAAAACGCCGTTCGTACAGCGGTTCCAGCACATTCACAAGCGCATGGTGCACGACGCGATCTGCAAACGGTGCTGCACTGATTTTTCGAGGTTTCGGTTCGCTGATGTGGAAATGGCGATATTCGCCAGGCATCCACGTTCCCGCTGCCAGCTCACGCTGGATCTGCAGCAGCCGGGGTTCCCAGTCAAATGCAAACTCCGCCGCACCGGCGGAATAACGCTTGCGGCGGCGACAACGCTGCCATGCCCGGACCAGGTTCGGCCAGTCGTGCACCAACGGAAACAGATTCCGCCATGTCTTTGCCACCTGCGTTGTGCTTCCTGAAAACGGCGGACCGGGACGTTCGCATGGCTACCAGCCCCGGTCCGCCAACGCGGCTTTGGCTTCGATGATGAATCACCGAAACGCAGGATTCGAACCGTGTCATCCTCTTGCCACTGGCCAGGCGTGAATCCGACGGCAAGCGCCGATCAGACCTGACATCTCGACGTTTCTAAAGATGATTGGGAAAGCTAACCACACTCACACAACACACGACAACCGATGTTGTTGTTACGGTTGTCAGGGGTGTTGTTGTTACGGTTCGAGGAACGCAGGTTGATTGGTTCGTTGTTCCACGAGCCGCCCCGCAGAACGCGGAAAGACCCGGCAGCTTATCGGTCCGTCCCCTTCAGCCAGGCCCCCAACAGGCGGCCCAGTTGATCCAACTGGTCGGCAGCGTAACGCATCTGAGTAACGCCTAACAACTCCCAGGCTACCGCATAACGCAAAAATGAACGTAAACGCACCAGCAAAGTGTCCGCGATCTCAAAGTGCTGCCGCCGGTCCCGACCCCGAGCACCGTTCGCCATCAACAGCCGGTCCTCGAAATCGAACGCCAGCGACTCAAGAC
>JBJTOM010000044.1:0-2042 GCA_046074585.1 Planctomycetota bacterium
GGTTCGCAGGAAGTGTCTGAGCTTTTTCAGGGCGACGGTGCGGAGTCCGCAGCAGATTCCGGTGGCGAAGCCGGCGAAGTGGGCGGCGTTGGCGATGGCTCCGAACACTCCGGTCATGCACAGGAACAGAAACAGCACTGAATACACCATCTGTTCATAGGGCATGCCAATGCCATGCTGAGGAGCTGTGCGGCCCTTGATCCAGGCGTAGCCCACCAGCCCGAAGACAACTCCGGACATTCCGCCAAATCCGGGACCAGCCCAATAGAGCTGGGCGAAGTTGGAGATGACTGCGATGAGCAGGACCAGGAGGCCGTACTTCCAGCTGCCGCGGAGGAATTCGATCTGGCGTCCCAGCGTCCATATCCACGACATATTGAAGCCAATGTGCAGCAGGCCGAAGTGCAGAAAGATCGGAGTGATCGGACGCCACCACTGAAAACTGGCAATCAACCCGCTGACGTCAGGATCCCGTGGATCCTTGCCGGCAAACAGCCGCCGTTCACCATCTTCCAGCACGACGCCGAAGCGTATGTTTTCGCTGGTACTGGGAAATCCCGTAAGTGGCTGAATGAAGAGAGCATCCAGCAGTGCTGAGTCATCGTTATTGCAGAGCGGGGCGAACAGGCCGTGCCGCTGAAAACTGTTTCGCCAGTCTGTGCAGAGCAGTGCAGTGATGACGCTGGCAAGGATCAGGAGCACGGTGATCGGAAAGGACCGATACCAGACAAACTGGAATCTCTGCTGCCACAGATGTTCAGCTCGACGACGGGCCTGGCTGGGTGTCAGTGGCGGTGGTGCTGTGGGGGCGACGGGTTGCCGGATCGCCGCGGTGACTGTCGTGGCGTTGGGATCATTGAGAAACTGTCTGAGCAGTTCAGAGGCGGCCTCACGCTGCTCGTCGCGATGAATCCAGACCGTCCAGCCACGATCTTCCGCGTCCACCTGACAGCTGATGGATTTGGCGGTGAGAAACGCAGCCAGTCGTTCAGCGGTTTGCTGATCGGCCAGTTGATGAAGTTCGCGCATGGAGGTGGCCTGAGGACGAGAGATGCCGGGAGGCGGGTTTGCAGGACTGTCAGGGATGAATTCTGGGGAAAGTCGTCGAAATGTCCACCCCGTCAGCCTTGAAACATGGCCGGGGCACGAAAGGCAAATAACACGGGTGATGTTTCATCGGAAACATTACCTGGCACCACATCCACCCGCAGTTCGCTGCACGCCGCTGCGACCTGCTTCACGGCCGCATATTCGGCCGCACTGCCCGGATGCCCCCGGTAGACGATCACCGTGAGCACTCCGCGGGGACGCAGCAGTTGCAGGCTGGCGGTGAGTGCGCGGTGGGTGGTTTCGGCCTGCGTGATCACACTGCGGTCGCTCCCTGGAAGATACCCCAGATTGAACATAATGACCCCGAACGGTCGCGTGCCTCCGTCGCCACGCTCCTGCAATTCCCGGCCGATTCGCTCCAGCTCCCGGGCATGCTCTCCAGTGATCAGGAGCACCTGCTCCGCGGCCTCGCCGAGGCGTTTGCGAGTTGCTGCGATCGCTGCGGGCTGCAGGTCAATCGCCGTCACGGCCGCGGCTCCGGCAAGATCCGCAAGAAATCGGGTATCATGCCCGTTACCCGCCGTGGCATCCAGCACCCGATCTCCTGCGCGAAAGGCGCGGCGGGCCATGGAATGGGCGAGCTGTGTGAGCGACTGTCGCAGGGTGCGTTGCGGAGGTAATTGCCGCCCCGGCAGCGTGGTTCCTGCCAGAGATGCGCGTACCGCAGCAGGCCCGGCCCGCAGACAGTCTTCCTGCAGATCCAGCAGTGCAGTTGCGGATGCCGGCGCGGTCAGCGAGCCCCATGAACCCAGGCCGTTGAAAAGTCCCAGCTGAGGGTGTTCGGAGTGGACACGAATGAGCACGTTGCGCTGCCGGGTACCCGCGCGAATGCCACTGGTCTGCTCAAGCACCTCGACCAGCAGCCGGTCGTCCCCGATGTCCGCCAGCCCCCGCAGCAGCTCTGCGCGCCCCGCAGCGCTCACCAGCCCCTC
>JBJTOM010000045.1:0-4717 GCA_046074585.1 Planctomycetota bacterium
AATCCCCCGTAACGGCGCGTGCCCGTGCGGCAAATACCGCATAAGGAACGCAACAGTGCCTTACCGGCCGATTGACATCGACCGCACGCCACAGGACGTTTTTTGTGTTCGTTCGGGCAGTGGGGACTGGCGATAATGGGGGGATTGAAGCATCCCGGTTTGTCTGTTCTATCGCCGTTTCACCATCCGAGGGCGTAGCTCCTGCTGAGCCACATTCCTGCCGAGCCGAATCGCGGGTTCAGGAATCCACGAATCACATCGACTCCACTTCCAGATTCATCAGCCCCGCCAGTGTCTCTTCCGTGCTGGAAGCCTCACGCATCGGCCATGGCAGCCGTGCAGCCAGTTTCCGCTGGAGTGCTGGAAACGACTGCACCAGGCCACCCGAGACAGCAACCTGATGCCATGCAGCCTGCGGCGCCAGCCTTGCCGCACACTCCGCGGCTGCCTTTGCCATGAAGTCAAATGCCGCCTGAAACAGCCGCCCCACAGTCAGATTTTCTGTGGTGATCCCCGTCAGGCTGCCTTCACACCCGAGTGCCCCGGCGAAGAAGCTCAGATCACAGTTCAGTCCCCCCGAGTCACCGGCAGCCTCGCAGGCGTCACCAATCAACTGCCACGAATTTGCGATGGAGACCCCCGCGGATCGCGACAACTCCGTCAGCAGCGATTCCAGAACGGTCAGTGATCGACCTGCCGGAATATGGGTGATGGTATTGAGATACCGGCCGCCGAACCAGCAGCGAGTCTGGCAGTCGGCCGGTTCAAATCGCTCCGTAATCCGGCTCACCTGAGCACCCGTCGACAGGTTCACGGACAACTCCCCTGGCTGCAGATCAATGCCTCGCAGCGCCGCCTGCTGATCACCAATCGACGCATAACACTCCAGCACTCGTCCCTGCCATGCATACTGGCCTGCCGGCAGCGTGTCCGAGGCGAACTGGGGCCAGTGCAGGGAATTCAGCCCGAGCCGTTCGAAGGCTTCGCGGTGCCAGTCCCCGGTCTGCAGATTGATCAGCCCCAGGCCCTGAGTGCGATGCATGCATGGCGGAACGCCACACAGCGTGGCTGTGATGAAATCGCCGCAGGTGACGGGAATCGCATCGCTCGGCAGCCCAACGTGGTGCCGCAGCCACGCCAGCAGCGCGGCGGCAGACCCGGGCTTCAGTTCCTTCCCGAGTTCACTGAACATGCCATCAGACAGAACCGCCCGAACGGACTCCAGAAACGAAGCACTGCCTCCCTGTGCACGACTCCCGACACCCGCGACAGGCTGCAGTGTTCGCTGGTCGCGCCAGGACAGATAATTTGTGAGCGCCTCACCGGATCGCCTGCTCATCAGCAGGATTCCGCCCATCTGGCTGCAGAAGCGAATCCGCGCCGCGTCCGGGCACCGTTCGAGCAGCTCATTCAGGACGTCGCGGACCCCCGCGATCATCGCGGACGGACTGACCTCGAACCAGCCCGCAGGCAGCCCACCCACCGGCTCAGGAAACGGCACCTTCACGGTCGAGTCAATCAGCCCCGAAGCTGCATCGAGCACCGCTCCCTTGATTGATGAAGAACCAACGTCAATTCCTATGCAGCGCATCGCTTCGTCTCACCCGTCAGAACCCCGCTCAATCCATCCGCCTGACAGCCTGCAGGTCCGACGGTATGCCCACACCACACAGCTCACCGGCCTCACGCAGCTTTGTCCGGACATCTTCCGGCAGTGGTATTCCATGCACCCGAGCGCGCCTCAGATTCTCCATCTCCCGCTGCCCCGGCAACAGCACACCACGGCAGCCTTCAGCCGGAGTCGCGTTCTGCAGCTGCTGACGGAGCCGACCGATGCGTTCGTGCCAGCCAGCCGCATCCGTGATCGTCTGCACGTCATACACCGTGAACGAAGCATTGTGCCACGAAGGTCGCTCCGGTGGGTCGAAAATCCAGCTGCCCACATCCCATGTCATCCGACCACCCGGCAGCACTGCCGACAGCACCTCACACCACAGCCCCAGTCCGTAGCCCTTGTGCCCGGCCATCGGCGCGAGTGCCGCGGAATGGGGATACAGCGAGCCGTCAGTCGTCGGGTGGCCGTCAGGGCCAATCAGCCATGTCGGCGGAATGGGTTCTCCACGCTGCAAAGCCGCATAGACCTTCCCGCCTGCAACAGCAGCCGTCGCAATGTCAAGAAAAATCGGGTCCGTGTCCGTGGGAATGGCAAAGGCCAGAGGATTGCTCCCCAGCACCGCTCCCCGTGACCCCGGCGCGGCCACACTGGGAATGTCATTGCCCGTCACAAACGCCGCACACCCGGACTCCGCAGCCCGCAATGCGTACTGCCCCGCAGCCCCGATGTGACCCGTATTGCAGATCGCCACCCATGCCACACCAGCTTGTCGAGCCTTCTGAATCGCAAGGTCCACCGCCTGCGTACAGCCCAGCTGCCCAAGCCCCGAATCGCCGTTGATCACCGCCCATGCCGGGCCCTCACGCTCCACAAAAGGCACAGCCCCGGCCCGGTAGCCTCCTCCCTGCAACTTTTTCAGGTACCCCGCCAGAAGCTTTGTTCCGTGCGTGTACACACCACACCCATCCGTCCCCACAAGAGTTCTCGCAGCAGTCGCTGCAGCGTCAGCCGCAAGCCCCGTTCGCGAAAGACACTCCGACGCAAATTCCAGCAATGCGCCCATCGCGATTCCCGCTTCCACTGCCATCCCCCCCCCCCGTGACATCGCCGTTCCTACATTCCCGAACCAGTCCCGCCGCCACCAGCAGAACCACCACCGCCGCCAAATCCACCACCACCGCCATTACCCATTCCCGCAGCGGCCCCCGTGGCACTGGATAACTGCCCCCCCCCGCCACCGCCCACCATGCCCCGGCTCAGCCGTGGCGCTGGCATGGAGCTGCGATACAGGCTGCTGATCATCTCGACCTCCGCGGCCGGACGCCCCACCTCACGGCATTCACGCACCGCCAGCGGAATCCCCCCGAAATCAGGAACCCGCTGCGCGATGGCCGCCTGCACCGATTCCATACGTGTCTGGTCAGCCTCAGCACTGAACGTCGACTGGACCCAGACCGCGCGCCGTTCCTGGGGCACGTCCCGCAGAATGTACTCCAGATGCAATTCGCCAGCCCTCGTCAACGCATTGGTCTGACTGTCGAAGTGACGATTGTACAGCGTTGTCTCCTCCTGCCAGCCAAGCCCCGTCTGCACATCCATCACCCGCCAGACCGCCTCACGATCCTGACAGGTGTAGGGCAGCGGCCAGTAATGTTGGGAGTAATAGGTGTGCGAAAACTGCTGCGGAGGTGCGTCCGATCGCTGTTTGGCAGGCCAGATCTTCCCCTTGTGCCACTTCCGACGCACACCAGGCGGCAATTCCCCCTGCTCAGCCCACCACTCATCCGATCCCGGGGTGTAGCGGCTCCGCTCGTCGTGATGACTCCCCAGAAATCCCGTTGAACAACCGGACGCCGCCAGCGTCGAAATCATCAATCCAGCGGTCAAGTACCTCCGCATGAATCTCACCGCCCCTTCCAGCCATCGACTTCCACAACCCGCAGCAGACCGGGACGCCCCCGCCCCGACCAAAGCCCGCGACTGCATCCGCGCACAGCAACCGCGGTCTGCAAACCGACTCACACGTCTCTCTTCGGCGTTCCTGCCGCCCCACTGTCAGGCAATCCCGCCTCGCCCCGCCGCTCCCAACGTTCCAGACTGAATGCCCCGCAAATTCCGCAAACCCGGAACGCTCAACCTAAATCCCCTGAAAGCACTCCCAAAGCTGGAATCCCCGCACCGGCCAACAAAAAACGGCGATCGCAGGGCCCTGCCCCGCGGTCGCCGCTTGTTTTCCAGCTTTGTGTCTCGACTGAGCCCGAACTCAGAAAATGTCCAGAATGAAGTGGTGCCCGCTGTGATAGGGCTTCTCGGACGGATAAAAGTTGTACCATGACCGGTTGTACACCGGGATCCTCATCGAAGGCTCGTAGCGATAGTACATGTGGTCGTACTGCTGCGGCCTCTGGAAATTCTGAGGATAGTAAATGTAGGGGTAATAATAGAACCGCTGCCAGTCAGATGGCTGGCCCGGAGGTCCCGCCTGCAGCTCAGGGACCGACCCCGCCAGCGCGGCAACCAGAAGCACCAACATCAGAATTCGCCTCAACATCCCTGCTGTACTCCCTTCGAACCAGGATGGATCCGACGAGCTCGGCAGGCGGGCTGACGTGCAGACAACCGTCGTTGTCTCAATCGCCCCCGGAAACAACAGCCAGTTCCGCGTTGCCGAGTCTCGTCTGAATGTCTCTGCGATCCCCACAGGAGCAAGGAGGGCAAGTCTGCCCCTCCGCGGGAACCCTTTCTGAGCCTATCATCGGCAACCGGCTTCCCCGAAAATCACTCCAAACCGCAGATTCGGCAAATTCCGAACCTGACCCGACTCAGCCTTCATCGTACTCGTCATACTTGCAGACGTACCCTGGCTGGGACGCTCGCACCAGTTCTTCTTCAAATGCCACCAGCACAGCCTTTTCCACACGCTCTCGGCACGCACTGTTGATCGGATGTGCAATGTCCGCAAACAGCCGCGGTCGCTGGTCCGAAATCGGCTGAACCTGCTGTGGAGCGCCACAGTGCGAACAGAATCGAGCCTTCTGCTCGTTCTTGCCATGACATCGCGGGCACTTCTCCATGATCTTGCGGCTGGGCATCGCCACAAAA
>JBJTOM010000046.1:0-4888 GCA_046074585.1 Planctomycetota bacterium
CCAGGTCGCGCGGTCTTCGAGTCCCGTCGCCCTGTCAGGCCGCAATGTGTGTTTGGCTGGATGCCCAAGGTTTCAACCCAGGCTCGCAGAACTGGCCTGACAGGCCGGAATTGCACAGTGAAACCTGTCGGGCACATCACAGCAGGGCCCGATCCTTCGCGGTTGGCTGTTTGAGAGTGGTCGCATCAGCCGTCGTGCCCGAAACCACGTGGCCCTGCGAAAAATATCCAACAACCCCCATTCCCCCACCGTTTCGCCCTCCCGAGCCAGGGAGCCGATCGTCACGGGGCCTGCGGGAGCAGCTGAATTCCGTCCACGATCACATGTCCATCCGTGCCCTCGCAGCGGACCTGAACGTCCACAGGATCGCCGGCTTTCAGTTGCAGCACAGCCGCCGTTACGAACAGACCATCAAGAGGTGGCGTTTGCCGCTGGTTGATGCTCACCTGCTGCTCACGCCCCCGAACGCGAATCCGCACCGGGACATTGGTAGCCCGGTTGGGGTTGGGAGAATAGGCGAGGTTGAGCTGGTGTGGTCCGTCGGAGATGGCTGTGAGCGTCCAGGTGGCGGTTTTCGAGGACTTGTCCTCGTTTGCATCGTGGACATAACCAACACCGACGTATTTGGGTGTGGAGCTGCTGGGAGACCAGACGCCTTCAAGCTGCGCATCGACGTCATCGAGTACTACACCCGGCAGACTGGCTTTGGTAATCAGCGGTCTGGCGGGGGTCTGAGGAGGCAGATCGAGCACCTGCTGGTCGGCAATGAGCTGCTGGCGGAGCGTGGCATAGGCCAGATCCTGCAGTGCTACCCCGCTGCGAATGGCCAGCACCGCAGCCGTCGCGGCACTCTGCCCAAGAACCATAAACACAGGTTCCATACGAATCGAGCCATAGGCAATATGGGACGACGACAGACAGACGGGAACGGTGAGATTCGTTACCTGGCCCTGACGCGGGATGAGCGATCGCCAGCTGATCAGGTAGGCGCCACCAGGTGAAGCCTGTACGTCTCCTTCGTTCTGCACATGGCCGTCGGCTGTGAGAAATCTTCGCACGTTGTGGGAATCCATGTTGTAGCTGCCCAGCCCCACGGAGTCAGCTGCAAGGCGTTCGCGACGGCAGTCCGATTCGGTCACCACATAATCGCTGACCATCCGACGGGCTTCGCGAATGTAAAGCTGGTGCGGCCAGTTGTCGTTGTCGGTGAATTCATCGAGCGGGAGCCCCCACTGAGACATCTCATCGCGAATCGACTGCGGCACGCGCGGGTGGTTGGCGAGCGTCCACATAAATCCCTGCTGATAACGCCGATGCTCGCTGATGATCGCCTCCCGCTCTGCATAGTCCGCGTCGGGGTAACGATAATTTGCGCCGATGCAGTCAGTAGAAACGGCGCAGTTGTTGTTGGTGTCTGTCTTGCGATTTGGCATCATGTCGGGCTTCATGGGGAATCGCAGATCACCGGCCTCGAAGTTCCGCAGCAACAGCTCATAGTCCTCTTCACGGTAGCCGTCGGGTTTGGGGAACGGACGACGATTATTGGGGCTGTTGGACATGCACATGCGGAAGCAGTACGCCTGGACACGATGGTCCCCGGTGCCATCTTCGCCCGCAGGAGCATCCTCGACACCCGGCAGCAAACCGCTGGAGCGATCCCCGGGAATGCGGAACGGCGAGACATTCCTGAGAAATCGATGGTTGTGAGTGTTCGCGCGAACCTGATTTCCGTTGAGCGTTTCGCTGTAGACGGAATTGGCTTCGCGACCGACGGTGTAAGACACACCGGCCGCCGCCATCAGGTCGCCTTCATAAGTGGCGTCAATAAACTGCCGGCCCGAAAAGATCAGGCCCGATTCCATGCGAATTTCCTCAATCCTGCCCGATTCGACACGGACCCCGCCGGGTTTGCGATCCAGCCGTTCGCCTTCGATCACGGGAACACGCGCTTCGCTCAGCATGAATCTGAGTATCTGCTCGGCGACTCGCGGTTCAAACGTCCACATCGCATCTTCGCTGGCACGGTAGCGAGCGTAGTCGGCTGGGCGCTCGTGATCCCACGCTGCCGGATCGTCATAGTGCCTGCGAACCCTCTGGTAAAACTCCCGGGACAAGCCTCCAATCACACGCTTGTCACCACTGTCCGTGAATCCCAGACCACCGGACGTGAGCCCGCCGATATGGCGAGTCGGTTCGATCAGAATCACCGAATGTCCCATGCGGGCCGTCTGTACGGCCGCGGTAACACCCGCCGCTGTGCCGCCATAGATGATCACGTCCGCCGAACGTGGCGGAGCCGTGTGTGGGGGCACGAACAGAGCCGCAGAGGCCGTCGTGGCAACAGCCAGCCACAACACCCCCGGGAACAGCAGCCTGCAGTACGAACGGATAACGGACTGTCGACGAGCCCTCGCACAAATCATGACCGATCTCCAGGTCACAGGATGATTCAGAAACATTTTGCGCCGGAGTGTATCGGGGGGCAGCAAGGGTGCCAATCAGCGCCCAGGCAGGCGGAGCCAAAAGGCTTCGGATCTCCGGATACCACGCGGGACTTGGGGGCGATTAGAAATCAGCGGGGAGCTGCAGAGACCAGATTTCGCTGCTGAGTGGTTGTGCGTGGCCGGCGCCGATCCAGAGTCGGTCCTGGAAGAGCCATGCGGAGTGTTCGTGGCGTTCTTTCCAGATGGTTCCGCATTCCAGTTGCTGCCAGTCTCTGCCGTTGCGGGAGTACCAGACGTCACCGTGGTTGCGATGGGGGTTGTTGGACCAGCCCCCGAGTACCCAGAGGCAGCCATTCCAGGAAACGGCAGAGAACCAGAGTCGAGGGTGCCAGGGGGCGTTCGCGGTTTCCTGCTGCCAGTGGATGCCGTCAGCGGAGCTCCAGACGTCGTTCATCGCGGAATACTCCGGCACATAGTTGCCACCTCCAAACACCCACAGACGTCCTGCATGGGCGACCGCCTGATGATAGGCGCGGGGCGCCCATTCGGCAGCCATGGTTTCACACGTCCAGTCTCGGCCGTCTGCGGACGACCAGACATCATTCTTCAGACTGCTGCGATCCCCGAAGTAATAGTTTTCCGTGCCGCCCAGAATCCAGAGTCGGTCACGAAATTCCACCAGCCCGCCAGCCAGTCGCGGTGTCCATCCGGCTTTCCCCGTGACGCGATCCCAGTCTTTGCCGTTCGCGGAAGCCCAGACTTCGCTGGTGGCTCCATGCCCGTCCAGACGACCGTTGGTCCAGCCTCCCATGAGCCACATGCGGTCACGGAATGTGGTGGTCATGGGCAGATCACTATACCGCCACGGTGCTTCATGCAGCACTTCTTCCCAGACCACACCATCCGCTGAACTCCAGACGTCCCTTGGAGGCGGCGAAAAGGAATCGAACCAGCCTCCCAGAATCCACATGCGGTCCTGAAACACGACTTCGCCGCTGGAATCGCGCGGTTTCCACGGGGCAGCGGGGGTTTCGAGTTTCCAGTCGAATTTTCTGCCGGCAGGTTTTGCCGGCGGTTCATCGCAGGCGAGGACGCGACCGATCGACGCTGCAGGGCTGTTGAGCAGGAGCGTGGACGAGAGGCCGACGGCGGTGTTGAGGAATTCGGAGCGTTTCATGGTTGACTCTTTCGGTTACGAACGCTGCCCCAGCAGCGCGAGGGCATGCAGTGCAAGGCTGTCGAGATAAACGGAGTCGGGAAGGTGTTCAGCCAGCAGTCGTCCGCCACCTCCGGTCACCAGCAGTTCCGGGGCGGCTGATTCACCATGCAGTCGTGTGGCGGATTCTGCGAGGCCGGCCGCCAGTTCCCGGACGGCTCCGAGCTGTCCCAGGAGCAGGCCGGCGCGCATAGCGGCTTCGGTGTTGCGTCCGGGGAGCTGCGGCCAGCCGGCCAGCGTGTCGTCGACGTCAAGGAGTGGCAGGCGGGCCGTGTATTCGTGCAGGGCCTGAGCAGAGAGGCGGAGCCCGGGAAGGATACTCCCGCCACGAAACACACCATCACTGGTGACAAGATCCACAGTTGTCGCGGTTCCGGAATCGATCACAATGACTGGAGCGATGCGGCGACGCCAGTGGCGCGCGGCGCAGGCGTTAAGCAGTCGATCGATGCCGACACGGTGGGGTTGTTCGACGTCCGCGACGACCGGGACGTCAGCGGCAGAACGCACCAGTTGTGGGGGACAGTCGGGCAGGGGCCATGCGGCCGTGAGTTCATCCCGCAGATCAGGATCACTTCCAGCGACCATCATCAGTCCGGGGCGGTGGCTGGCCGCAGCAGTCCACCACTCCTGCAGCCGAACTGACAGTTGTGAGCAGGAGTCGATGGTGCAGGCATCAATCTGCAGGGCCTGCACGAGGCCATCGGCGGAGCGAACAAAGCAGCCCAGCTTCATTCGTGTATTGCCGATATCAAGTGCGGCGATGCAGTCCGGGGAAGTCACTTTTTTTCCTTGGCGCGAGCGGCTGCGCGGGCGATCCATTTTTCCGGCTCTTCGTCGAAGGCCGCTTTGCAGCCGGAGCAGCAGACCCAGTAGGAGCGGCCTTTGAAGACGATTTCCGTTGTGCCGAGACCTTCGGAAATGATGCAGGTTTTTTCGGCGTAGTCGGTGTCACTGAGTGCGAACGAGGTGCCTTCGCGCTGGGTGGAGACGGTGTCCCAGCGGGCGTAAGCAGCTTTCCCGCGTCGGCGGGCAACTTCAAGCAGATATCGATTGTTTTCCTGCTGCACGAAGGCGACCTGCCAGGCTTCCGGAGCATCCGCAGAATCTTCATTCAGCTCCAGCCGGTAGACGCGATGCAGCTTGTCGTCACTCCCGGTAATTTCGTGCGGCGGGTCTGTGAATTCACCGGCAAAGCGACGTTCTTTGCCTTCGGCGTCGACGGCCG
>JBJTOM010000047.1:0-1539 GCA_046074585.1 Planctomycetota bacterium
CTTCGAGTAATCTCGTGCCAGTCAAGCTGAAAAGATGATGTTTGCACACAAAATAACGCGGGCATCTTACAACCAAAAGGATGTATAACCGTCCCGCTCCAGACGCTGATACATCAAACACAATCTGGCAAGGGTATAGGGAAACGCAGCACCCCGGAATGCAGCCTGCTGGCCCAGCGTTTCCCATTGCAGGACCGTCGGGCCGGCATCCGTGTCCACATCAGCGGATGTACCCGTCTGAGCAAGGTCGATCAGGCCAGACAGAATCTGACGCATCAGATTGCTGCTGCCGACCAGCCTCGGAAGCACCTTCATCATCAGTCCCAGATCGAGCGGATCCACAGGTTCGCCGCTCAGAGTCCGAAAACTCTCCTGTACATCCGCAGCGTTGAGCAAAAACAAAGCGATTTCATCACGTGTCCGGTATCCCAACTGCAACTGAGCCTGAATCAGCACGGTGTTGGCCAGCGTAAGAATTCGAATTACTCGATCCAAAAGACTGTCAAACTCCCGGCACTCGTCCGGAACGTCGCTGATTCGTCGATAACGCGCGATCCACCACGACAGCGGCCAACGCAGAGACTCAGCCTCCCACGTCGCGGCATTGACCTGTCCCATTACCTGAAGGTCGATATCGGACAATTCAATGGTAAAGGCACGGTCCAGAACCTTGCGACTGAATGCCTGCGTTGTTTCGTCCATGTTTACCGTGCCAACGATCGCGAAATTGGGGGGAAGCACCTGCGTGGCCCATTCGGCGTCATCTTCGCCCTGAATATACCCCAGCAATCGTGTTGATCGAAATCCACCTCCCGAACAGGGCACACACTCCTCAACTGCACTGAGGTACTCTGCAAGATAATGCTCGACACGTGCCAGATTCATTTCGTCCAGAAGGCACGTGTGAAAGTTCAGCACGTCGCCAGACGCCCGCCGCAGTTGCTGAAGTACCAGTCCCGGTCGAAACCGGCGCTGCAGGTCGACATAACCGAGCACATCCGAGCTGTCGGTCCAGTCAGGCCGAACAGCCACACGGAAAGGCTCCGGCGTCCCGGTGAGCACGCTTACCAGGCGTGGAAGCTTTGTCTTTCCCGTTCCCGAAACTCCAGCCAGAATCACGAATGGCTTTGTTCGAAGCGCCGTCACATAACAGGCCACCTGCCATGGCTGGTAAATAAAACCGGACTCACGTATCGACTCAATCAATTGTGCCACGCCGTCCTGCAAAGTCTTCGCGGACCGAAACGTGCTTTCCGACTGAGCAAAAACTTCGGCGACGTCGTGAAGAGTATTCGACAGCTCCTGCCGCCCTGAAGATGAGCTGAGTGCGGTCCACAGCGCCGCATGGAAGCTCACCCGTGGCACCGCGTCCAGAAACAGCTCGCGATTTCGTGTAAAAGCCGCGGGGTCCCTGGTTGCGTCAGTCTGAATAAAAAGCATCAGCCCGACGTCCGCGAGGTGAGCGATCGCGTTCATCATTTCTTCAGGGGCAACAACGACACCATGCCGACGACAGACATCTTCCAGCCATGTCAGAAG
>JBJTOM010000048.1:0-24425 GCA_046074585.1 Planctomycetota bacterium
CGCCCGTGAGGAAGCGGACGACCCCGGCACAGGCTGCGTTTCGAAGTGGGAAGGGAGAAGGGAGAAGTGAGAAGTGAGAAGGGACCAACGCGTGCGAGTGCGAGAGTAAAAGGTGGAGAGGAGGCCGCAGGAGCATGGAGAAAGTCGAGAGTCTCCGCTCTCCTTTCTGCAGTCTTCTGCTTTATTTTTTGACGGCGGGTGCCGTCAAGAAATGGATGTCAATCCCCCGGTCACGGTACGTGCCCGCGCGGCCAATACCGCATCAGGGCCGCACGCCACACAGCGTTTTTTTTGGCTCGATCCGGCCGCGGGATGTCAACTGGCAGGCAGCACTGAAAGATCTCAGTATGCCCGTGTTTGCGCCGTATCACCATCCCAGCCTCGCCCTTCCTGGGCCCGTTTTTCTCGACCGAATTCCAGAGAACTTCCAGGCCCATTGGACTTCCGCCCTGAGGCTCAGTGCTTTCCACTGCCTGTCGCTTCCCCTGGCGGTTCATCGTAAAAGTGGTTGGCCATGAGGTGTTCGGCAGAGAGCAGAAGCAGGAGCAGTCCCAGCAGGACGGGGAAGACTTCGACGCCGATTCTTCCGGTGCGGACCACCTGCTGCAGTTCTTCCGGACTGCGGATCACAGCGGCGCGGTCGGAATCGAAGACGGCCTGCAGCTGTTCCGGGGGGATTCGGGTGAGGTCCGTTTCGGCGCCGGGCAGATTCACGGCGAAGGCGGCGGAAAAGTTGGCAGCGGATTCGAAGGGGCGAACGGAGTAGTGTCCGAGTTCGCGAGCATCGTCGATGAGCAGGGTTTTCGCAGCGGGTTCGATGGCGCCGCGAGTTTGCGCAAGTCCCGGGCGTTGCATGAGATACTGTTGAAAACGCTGATCCGCGGGGAGTGGGAGTTCGATGAGTTCCCCGGCCAGAAAGTTGCGTCTGAATTCGCTGCCTCCGGCCATGTGCAGCATGAGTTTTTCGAGCAGGGCCACAAAACTCCATTCAGCCGCGAAGTTATTCCATTTGCTGCCACCGTCGGTCAGATTATCCATGGCGGATGTGAACATCAGGCAGCGGCCCTGCCCGACGCGACGTTCCAGGAGTGCGGGGCGAAGGTTGGGACCGGTGAAGGACAGGAGCAGTGAACTGTCGGTGGCCGGTTCCACGGCCCAGCAGCGTTCGAAGGCCGCTGTGCCCAGTCCGACGCGAAGTGTTTCGTCGGCGGCGAACGTGCGCGTGACCGGGTGTCCGGAATCCGCAACCAGCAGACTGGAGGTGCTGTCGAGGAATTTGACAGGAGTGATGGGGGTGGCTGGGAGCAGTCTGGTGGCGGCCGGGCTGTTCCACGCAGGCGCCTGAATTCGGCCGGAACCTGCCACTGCGAGCACACTGCCGCCCGATGCCACGTACTTGCCCAGGGCGGCCCAGAGCGGTTCATCGGGGCGTTGCAGACCGGAAACAATCACCGCGTCGAAATCCCCGAAGGTCTGCTCACCCGCTTCTGCCGTAGTGATCCGCCGGCAGTCACACGTGCGAATTCCTGCCCGCTCACGCTCCTCCGGCTGGAGCGCATTCCTGAGGTACAGCGTTTCGTCGAGGCGATCAGAAATGAGCAGCACTTTGGGAGTTGGCAGGATGCCGCAGGAAAACCAGCGGACGTTGTCGGCTCCCAGCGGATCCTCGGAATTAATCCGGACAATTCCCTGCAGGCTTTCCAGTCCCGCAGGCACGTCGATACTGGTCAGCACTTTTGCATCACCGCCTTCCAGGCTGACCACAGCAGGTGCTCCCGTTCGCGTCTCCTGGCCGGCGGCGTTGATCAGGCTGGTTTCAATGATGGCCGTGGCCGGTACCGTTCCCTGCGACCGCACGGTGAGCGACAGATCCAGCTTCAGGCCTGGTGTGATGGAATCATCGGCGAGACTAAGTTCTGAGATGCCGGCATTCAGAGCGCCAGGAACCGCCAGATCCACCAGATACACGTGCAGCCAGTCATGCTGTTTGAGCAGATCTGCAAGTCCACTTTCGTCCGGGAGCTGGAAGGCGGCTGAAGTGAAATCGGAGAACACGTAGATTTCACGGGAATACAGATCCCCCGCTGGTCCCGTCCCCGCTTCCTGCTGCACAAGACTGCGGTGCTCCTGGTGCGCGCGGACGGCAGCCCGCAGCTGGGGGTTGAGCTTTCGTGGGAGCGGCGATGGGGAAATGCCTTCCAGCTTTGCGGAGGCACCGGAGAGATCTGCCTGAAACACGAACTCGTCGGCGGAATCCAGCGAAGCCACCGCAGCCACGCTGCGTCCGGGGAATCGCTCCAGCTGCTGTCGCGCCAGATCTTGCGCCTGTTCCAGCCGCGTTCGGTTCTGAGTCAGGTAGGTCATGCTGAAACTGTTGTCGAACACGAACACAGCTGCGACCGGAACGTCCTCCGCTCCCTCAGCTCCCGGTGACAAGAGTTCCTGGCGAACACGCACGGCCCACGGGAGTGCGGTGAACAGAAGAGCGGCCGCCATGCCGCCCAACAGACAATACACTCGCCGCATGCCCCTGTCTCGCTGCCCCTGCACCGAACCGGACGCCAGGCCACTGCGTCGCTGGAGCCAGTGCCAGGCGGCCATCGCCCCGGAAACGGCACACCCCAATCCTGCCCACTCCCACCACCGCAGCGAGTAATTTGCGGCGGGCAGTGACGGACGGGCGAAGGCCAGAACGAGCGCAGCGATCACCAGCATCCGCAGAGCCAGCAGCAGCAACTGACGCACACGCATCCGCCGCGCATTCGCAGGACGCCGCACCTGAAGCAGACGCAGCGCCGGGAACTCAATCACCTTCGGCTTCGCCCGCATGATCAGATGCAGCAGGACAGGCACCGCTGAAAGCACAAGTCCCAGCAAAAGTGAAGAATTGATCAGGGTCATGCAGGTACCAGACGGAAACAGGGGGCGATGGATGGAAAGAATATCCTGTTCCCGAACGAAAACCAACCCCCCGGCTGTGGCAGAACGTCCCCGGGCCCGCACTCGTCCCGCACACGAGTGTGCCGGCGTCGGTCGCTTTTCCGGCTTCCATTCGTCGGGAATCTGGCCGGGTGTGAGCTGATCCGCCCCGAATTTCCCTGATTTCGCCATTATCATCTCAGGCTGCATTTGCTCCGGCCCCCACCACCAGCCCACTTCCAGATCCCCTCTTCCACGGCTCAGCCGCCTAAACCCCATGCACACGTCATCGCTCGTCAATCAGCTCAAGCCATCCGAAACCCTGGCCGCCGCCGCAAAGGCCAGAGAATTGCGTGCCAGGGGCATCGATGTGATGGAATTCACTGTCGGCGAGCCGGACTTCATTACGCCCCAGCACATTCGTCAGGCCGCCCAGGCCGCCATGGATGCCGGACACACCCGCTACACCGCTGCCGTCGGCATTCAGGAACTCAGACAGGCCATCTGCGACGCCTTTCGCCGCGATCATCAGGTCACCTGGAAACCTTCCGAAGTCACCGTTTCCAACGGCGCCAAGCACTGCCTGCACAATGTGCTCACAGCCTGCTGCGACCCCGGCGACGAAGTCATCATCCCCACGCCCTACTGGGTCAGCTACTCCGCGCTGGTCGAACTGGTCGGAGCCCGCCCGGTGCTGGTGGAAACCCGCGAACAGGATGGTTTCTGTCTGTCCGCCGAACAGTTTCGCGCCGCCATCACCCCCCGCACCCGCATGCTGATGCTCAACAGCCCCAGCAATCCCACTGGTGGCGTCTACCCCGTCAGCACTCTCAAAGCACTCGCAGACGTCGCCGTCGAAAAAGACATCATCGTGCTGTCCGACGAAATCTACGACAAACTGATCTACCCCGGTCACGAATTCCGCTCGTTCGCATCCTTCGGCGAAGAAGTCCGCAAACGCACGGTCATTGTCAACGGCGTCAGCAAAGCCTATGCCATGACCGGCTGGCGAATCGGCTGGACACTCGCACCGGAAAACGTCAGTGCCGCCATCAATAAACTGCAGAGCCAGCAGACATCCAATCCCTGCAGCGTCTCACAATACGCCGCCCTCGCTGCACTCACCGGACCCCAGGACTGCGTCACCGAAATGTGCCAGGAATTTGTCCGCCGTCGCGATTACGTGTCCGCCCGCCTCCGGGCCATCCCAGGACTCAGCTTCGCCGAACCCGGCGGAGCCTTCTACGTGTTCTTCAATGTAAGCAGCTACTTTGGCAAGCCACTGGGCAACGGCGCTCCGGTCGACAATGCCACCGATTTCTGCACCGCTCTCCTCGAACGCGCCCATGTCGCCCTCGTCAGCGGTGACGCCTTCGGTGCCCCCGGCTATGTCAGACTCAGCTTCGCGGCATCCATGCCGTTGCTGGTCCGTGGACTCGATGCAATCGAAGCGTTTCTCGTCGGCCACTCGCCAAAAAGCGTCCTGCTGTGACGTCAGCAGGTCACACGAGTTGGCATGGTGATCGCAGCAGAAATGCGGCTCAGCAGGAACTTCACACTGGGTCATTGCCACGCGACAAGGCGGGCACTACATGCCACTCCCCCGGTAAAAAGCAACTGAGCCGCCGGACGGCAGTCCGCGGGCAACGGCACTGCCACGGGCTTCGTGGGACCCTCCGGGGGACTGGGGACGCTTCGACGAGCACCCAGGAACTCACCCCTGTTTCGTCACGCGCGCCATCCGTCGCATGAGTCCGCAACGTCCCATGTGTCCCATCACACAACCACTCGCAAAACGCAATCACCGAGCCGCGCCCGTGAGGAAGCGTGGTACCCAGTCAAACCATATGGCGTTTCGAAGTGGGAAGTGAGAAGTGGCGAGGGCAGGAGGGCAAAAGAGTGGACAGTGGAAAGGAGACCGCGGGAGCATGAAGAAAGTCGAAAGTCTCCAGGTTGCATATCGCGGGCGCAGATGTACGCCGCCTTTGCACTGAAAGTGAAAATCCGACCGCGTTTGCGGCGTACGGCGTCTTCCGGCTCTTGCGTGGTCGCAGCGTGACCCCTGCGGCCTATGCGTGCAGTTCCAGCACTGCTTCCACTTCCACCGGGACGTTGTAAGGAAGCGACCCCATACCGACGGCACTGCGAGCGGCTTTGCCGGCGTCCCCGAAGATCTCGACCATGGTGTTACTAAATCCGTTCATCACGGCCGGATGGCGCTGGAATTCGGCAGTGGAGTTGACCATTCCGAGGACCTTGACGATGCGTTTGACGCGATCGAGCGATCCGAGCGAGGAGCGGATGGTCGCAAGCATGCTCAGGGCCACATCACGGGCGGCAGCGGCCCCCTGCTCTTCTGTCAGGTCCGAACCGACGCGACCGACAATCATTTTGCCGTTCGCGTCCCATGGCACCTGGCCACTCACGTAGGCCATACGATCCACAACGACCACGGGGGTATAGACGCCGCCCGGGGGTGGTGTGGGTGGGAGCGTGATGCCGAGCTGGCTGAGACGGGCTTCGGGAGTCATGGCGGGGGCTTTCTTACTGGGCGCTGCGGAGATCGGGACGGAGTTTTTGTGCGTCGTGGAGGTAAACGTGTTCGATGTCACGCGGGGAGCGATCGGAGTTGACGTGCAGGAGAATTCGCAGGCAGCGGCACATGGAACCTGGAACCTGGATTTCCTGGGCACACAGGAGAGGAACGAAGTTCATCCCCATCGCCCGGGCCGCCTCGGCCGGAAATGCAGACGTGAGGTCGGCAGTGGTGGTGAACACCGCAGAAATGACATCGTCAAAGTCCGCAATCTGATTGCGGCGAAGGATTTCTTCCATGAGTTCGCGCGCGGCCGCCCGAATCTGCTCCGGTGTGTCCTGCTGTACCGTGGTCGCACCGCGAATTCCCCGAACGGCCATTGATTGCTCCGAAATGCTGCTGTGAGTTCCGCGGCCTGCTGTATTCAGGTCGACGGGAGTGACAAACAGGACGCATTCTGTCGATTTGCGGAAAAGCCGCAAGCGAGCTGTCTGTGGGGGAAGGCGAGTGATCCTGGCCGTGTGTTGCCTATGGCAAAAAACCGCGTTCGCGGAGTTCCTGGATGTTGTCCGGGGCACTCGACAGGATGCGTTCAGTGGCGTAACGAAACACAGCGAATCCGCTTAAGGATGCGGGTGCGGTGAGGATCGCAGTGCGGTCGTCGTCTTCCGCATCGAGCTGACGGTTCAGCCGGGCCACCGCTTCTTCGACCGTGTCTGTCACAATGCTCTCCGGGCCGGATGCGTTGACAACCCGCAGATTGGAGAACGCGGCAGAACGAGCAAGCAGAAACGGGAGCATATCGCCGTCCTCAAGCTCCTCGAAGAAATTACGAAACTCCGGCTGAAAACTGTCGGCTGTGATGATGCGCGCCCGGCTGATCGTCACGTTGCCACGCCGGATCCGCACCAACTGAGCATCCGGCGCGGACGTCACGAGGTAGTAGGGCAGTTCTGAGTCGCCGAAGGTGAACAGGCCACATTCGACAGAACGTTCAATTCGCACCGAATTCCAGAGCTTTCGCAGGCGCTGGAACCGGGAGAATTCTTCGAACGGTAACATTTTGAAGTCCGCAGAAAGGGCGAAAGCGCATCCGGGATGAACATCCAGTGTTCACAGCAACCGGGCAGGTGTCAACAGACTTTCAAAATTCGCATGGACAGTTTGGGTGGTGTTTCCTCCATCTGATGGTCGCGACTCGACAACGCAGCAGTCGTCCAGGCGACTCCCGTCTGTCGGGCTGCCCTGATGAAACGGTGGACGCTGTCATCGACGACTCGGTCAGCCACCCGTCTTTCCGGGCGTCCTTTGCAAAGTCCTGCTTTTTGCGATGATTCGCGATGCCATCAGCCTGGGCGTCGCGAAGCGGTCAGAACTTTGCAATGTCGCAAACATCCAAACAAAGAAAAGGGTCGCACGCTGACTCGCGACGAACATGCAACCTTTTGCTGTGATGACGGCCTGCTTCGACTTGACTCCCCTGCAGCCCTCAGAATCCAAACCGTCATTGTTTTGCGGTGGATTCTAAAAATTCTTTGGGGGGGGGCAGGCTCTCAAAGGGGCCTGCGACGACAGCCTGCAGGGGGCGGACAGGCTGAATTTATTTCCATTCGTAGACGATCAGTTCGTCGAGCGCTCGGACGAATACCTGGCCGTCGACCACGGCGAGGTGTGCCCATGTGGAGGCGTCACTTGCGTGAAACCGATCCAGTTCTTTGTACTCGGTCGGGTTGGCGTCGAACAGAATCAGGTCACCGACTTCATCGAGTGCGAGGACGCGAGAGCCGTTGACGGCCATGCTCCAGTACTTGCCGAACGGAGTGGTTCGCCAGAGTGATTCGCCGTTGGCCGGGTCGAGGCAGCAGAAACGCTGGTTTCGCAGGTGCAGATAGATCTTCCCGTCGATGACCACGGGCGATGACATATAGGCTTCTGTTTTGTTTTTCCAGACTTCTGTGGCGGTCAGGCCGGCATCCGTCTTTGTCACTTCATACATCAGGGCACCGCCACCGTAGCTGCTGGTGAAAATCCGGTCGCCGAGAATGGTGGGTGTGAGGATGTTCATGTCGCGGAACGAGGGAATGGCGACGGACCAGAGTTCACTGCCGGTGGCGGGATCCACACCGCAGAGCTTGGCGCGGGTCTGAATGACGAGTTGTCGAACGCCTGCCAGTTCGGCCAGCATGGGCGAGGAAAAGGCGCCGCCCATCATGCCTCCCGATTCGTCCAGACTGCGCCAGGCCATTTCTCCGGTGGCACAGTTGAGCTTCACCAGACCACCCGAGGTCTGCACGAAGAGAAATCCGTCGTCGATCAATGGCGAGCAGACGAAGCCGAATGTCTGCCCTTTGGTTTCGAACAGCTGTTTGAAGTCAGCCCGCCAGAGTTCCCTGCCGCTGGCGGCTTCGAGGGCTACAAGCACGTCCTCGATGCCGGGCACGAACAGCCTTCCGTCACTGTAAACCGGGGTCGCGCGAATCCAGCTGCCGTTGGAGGCGGCGAAAAACGGAACCGTCATGGCTCCCGGCCATTCCACCTTCCAGAGTTCCTTACCAGTATCGCGTTCGAGCCCCCGTGTGACCTCGTTTTTTTTGTCCACTGTTTCCTTCACGAACACGTGATCTTTGGTGACGATGGGGCCGGAGTAGCTGGGCCCGAGCGGGACGCGGTAGAGTTCCCGGAGGTTTTCCGGCTGCAGCTTCTCTGGCCATGGTCCCGGGGCAGTCGCCGTGCAGGTGCGAGCATTTCCTCGCCACTGAGTCCATTCTGAACGTTCACCGGCAATCGCCATGACCGTCAATGTGCACACACCCAGAAAAACGCCGACAACCCGCATGAGCCAACTCCTGAGAGCAAATGAACGGAAGGGAGCGGGCGTGAGCCCGTTTTGAACGTTTTAGGCAGGTGTCGTGTGGGGGCCAGGAGCAATTTCCTGGGAATTGCGGCTTTCGACCGACTTCCCGCAATGTGGCGGTCTGCGACTTCCCCGCACTCCCCACACCTCCCGCCACCTGCTATCATTCTCCCTGTGAAATCAGGTGATTGTTCCAAGTCCAGCCAGAGTTCCGGGGACCGCATGTTTGCCGATCGAGCGATTGTGTATTGCCGCGCAGGAGACGGCGGAAACGGCTGCAGCAGCTTCCGTCGAGAGACGTTCGTGCCCCGCGGGGGCCCGGACGGCGGAGATGGCGGGGACGGCGGGGATGTCGTCATTCAGGCCGACCGCAATCTGGGTTCACTGGGCAATCTGATCGGTCACCGCCACTGGAAATCCGCACGTGGCGAACACGGTCAGGGAGCACTCTGCACGGGAAAATGCGGCAAGCCCACCGTGATTCTGGTGCCCCCAGGCACGCTCGTACGCGACCTGCAGCACGGACATCTCCTCCGGGACCTCGCCCACCACGGCGATTCCATTGTGGTGGCGAAGGGCGGTCGGGGTGGCAAGGGCAACAAGCGGTTCGCCAATTCGGTGAATCGGGCGCCTCGTGAGGCCGAGAATGGTCATCCGGGGGAATACCGTGAAATCCAGCTGGAGCTGAAGCTCATCGCCGACGTCGGACTTGTCGGCAAACCCAACGCCGGCAAATCCACGCTCCTCAGCCGCGTCTCCCGCGCTACCCCGGAAATCGCCGACTACCCATTCACAACCAAATACCCCAACCTCGGGCTGGTCCATGTCGGTTACGACCACGAATACGTGCTGGCCGACATCCCCGGTCTCATCGAAGGCGCCCATACCGGTGCGGGGCTTGGGCACGAATTTCTCCGCCACGTCGAACGCACCCGACTGCTCGTGCACCTCGTCGAACCTGCTCCCGCCGACCAGTCTGATCCGCTCGAAAACTACCATCAAATCCGCGAAGAACTGCGGCTCTACGATCCGGCACTCGCTGCCCGCCCCGAAATCCTCTGCGTCACCAAAGCAGAACTCCCGGACGCCTCCGCTGCCGCCGAACTGCTCCACGAAACCACCGGCCGCGAAGTGCTGCTGATTTCCGCCGTCACCGGTCGCGGCCTCCCGGAACTCAATCGCCTCATCATCCGACAACTCGCAGAACTCAAAGCCGACGAAGCCGCAGCTGCCCCCAGTGCCGTCGCCGCCAACATCCCCCTCACTGTTGCCTCGGTCCCCTCCTCGACGGAGCCCGCACGTGACGCTCCGCTCTGAACACCCTCCCACGGCCGCTCCGCCCGCTCCCGGCCCGGACACCCCCGTGGCCCCGGGCAACGCCGCAGGATCCCCCGTCACCGCAGCCCCCGCAGACCTCGCAGACCTCTCCACCACTGCGCTCGCCAGCGCCCGTCGGCTGCTGCTGGATCGCCGCAATGCGTTCGGGTGCTGGACCGGCCGACTCTCCACCTCAGCACTCTCCACCGCCACCGCCGTCATGGCGCAGCTGCTTGCTTCGCTCCACACCTCCAGCCACACCGATCAGGCACGGCTCCAGCAACGCATCACCGGCGGACTCGATTGGCTCGCCAGACATCGCAATCCGGATGGTGGCTGGGGCGACACACAGAAAAGCTTCAGCAACATCTCCACCACCATGCTGGCTCACGCCACGTTTCACGCCGTCAGCAGCCAGGCACCCCACCTGTTCAAGCCCCCCTGGCAACAGGTACTCGCCGATGCCGGACACTTCATTCAACAGGCAGGGGGTGTCGATGCCGTCGTTCGCCGCTACGGACGGGATCGGACCTTTTCCGTACCCATCCTGACCCACTGTGCTCTGGCCGGAACCGTCGCCTGGGACCGCGTGATTCCCCTGCCGTTTGAACTGGCCTGCGTACCTCAACGCTGGTACGCAGCCATCCGGCTGCCCGTGGTCAGCTATGCCCTGCCGGCACTCATTGCCATCGGCCAGGCCGTGTTCAAACATCGGAAATCGCGAAATCCGTTCACAGCCATCATTCGTCGCGCGGCCATTCCCCGCTCCCTGAAAATTCTCGAATCCATCCAGCCCGTCAACGGCGGCTTTCTCGAAGCCGCACCGCTCACCAGCTTCGTCGCCATGAGCCTCATCAGCTGCGGACTCCTGCAACATCCCGTCGCCCAGCGCTGCCTGCAGTTCCTCGAAAATTCCGTGCTCGACGATGGCAGCTGGCCGATCGACACCAACCTCGCCACCTGGCTCACCACACTCAGCATCAACGCCCTCGCCGCCAGCCCCTCAGGGCTCCCCCCGGAACTCAATCGCACCGCCGTTCGCACCTGGCTGCTCAATCAGCAGTATCGCACAGAACACCCCTACACCCAGGCGGCTCCAGGTGGCTGGTCATGGACAGATCTGCCCGGTGGAGTGCCGGATGCCGACGACACACCCGGCGCTATGCTCGCCATTCTCAATCTGCGAAAACCCGGCGAAGACTATTCCCCGGCCGAACACCAGGCCCTCCAGGCCGCCGGCGAATGGCTCCTGGGACTCCAGAACCGCGATGGAGGCTGGCCCACCTTCTGCCGCGGCTGGGGCGCACTTCCCTTCGACCGCAGCTCGTCTGATCTCACAGCCCATGTGCTCCGCGCCTTCCAGCTCTGGCAGGACCGCCTCGGATTCCCGTCCCCCGCTTTTCCGGTCGCCATGCAGCGCGGTCTGCAATACCTCAGAAACCAACAGCGCCCCGACGGCACCTGGCTCCCGCTCTGGTTCGGCAATCAGCATCACCCCAACGACGAAAACCCGCTCTATGGCACCACTCGCGTGCTCCGAGCATTGACAGTCACCGGACAAAGCCACTCCCCGGCCGCCCTCCGCGCCACCCAATGGCTGCTGAACAGTCAGCACGCCGACGGCAGCTGGTCCGGCTCCCAGGGACTCCCCGCCTCCATCGAAGAAACCGCCCTCGCCCTCGAAGCACTCGCCGACGTCCTCGCCAGCCCACCCGCCACATCCCCGCTGACCCCCGAACATGCAGACACCCTGCAACGCGTGCCCCAGGCAGCCGACCGCGGCGCTCAGTGGCTGCTCGATCAGGTGAAATCCTGTACACTGGACACTCCCTCACCCATTGGCTTTTACTTCGCGAAACTCTGGTATTTCGAATCACTTTATCCGATCATCTTCGCAGTCTCGGGGTTAAATCGCTGGGATGCTGTGCGAAACCGCACGGCCTCCGCTACACTACCAGACGTCCGTTGACCTCGATTTCCCGGGGTTCGCGGGGCAGGGTGCAACAACCGCAGTCATTCGTCGAAGGGGACACGCCCGTGTCAATCGCGCAGGCGCACGCTCAAATGATGGAAGAAGATCCCATTCGCCCGCAGTTTCCTCAGGAAGCTCCGGACGCAGCCCCGGCATCGGCGGTGGACGACGACGATCCCGCACCCGTGAAAAAGAAGGGGCGTCGCCGCAGCACCACACACCTCAAAATTGTCCCGGAAACGCTGGAACTGCGTGAACGGCTCAAGGTCGCTGCCGAAGACTACGCCCGCTCCCTCGACCGCGCCCGCGCGTTCACCCGCGACGAACTGGAACGCTATGGCCGTGATCTGCTGGATCGCCTGCAGATGCCGGAAAAGTATCTCGGCTTCTCCATGGTGATGATCGGCAATTTCTTCTGGAAACAACAGTTCCTCGCCATTCCCTTCAACCGCCGCATGCTGCTGCTCCCGCATTGTCTGAAGCATGCGGAAGGCTGCCCTGCGGAGTACACGCAGTTCGGACTGGACTGTGAACGCTGCGGTGCCTGTTCGATTGCCGATTATAAAGTTCGCGCGGAACAACTGGGCTATCGAGTGCTCGTGGCCGAAGGGTCCCCGGTGGTGCTCCGCATCATCGTGTCAGGCTACATCGACGGCATCCTCGGCGTGGCCTGCCTGAACGTGCTCGAGAAAGCCATCGATAAAGTGCTCATCGCCGGAGTTCCTTCTTACGCTGTGCCACTGCATTCCGGGGACTGTCTGAACACCACGCTGGATCAGGCGTGGGTCTGGGAAGTGCTCGACAAATACGAACCGCTCCCCGAAAAGCCCACCACCAGCTACGTGCCAATGATGCGCGCCGCTGCACGGGTGTTCGAAGACGACTTCACTCGTCTGGTGTCACGCGTGCGCACCCGTGATGCCTCCGGCAGCAGCCCCGCGCTGGCGTTTGCCGAGCGCGAAGCACTCGACTGGCTCGCCAACGGAGGTCGCCGGTTCCGTCCCTTCATCACGCTGGCCGCATGGTACGCCGCTTCCGGCCAGCCACCGCTCACCCCGGGGCAGACCACACCCCAAATCCCGGATGCTGTCGGCCGCGCCGCTATCGCCATCGAGGCCTTCCATAAAGCCTCCCTCGTCCACGATGATATTCAGGACAACGACCAGTACCGCTACGGTCGCGAAACGCTGCATCGTCGACACGGCATCGGTCCTGCCATCAACGTGGGGGACTATCTGATTGGATTGGGGTATCGGCTGATTCATGCCACTCGCGAACACGACGCTGTCGCGGCCCTGGATGTGCTCAACAGCATGTCCACTGCCCATCTGCGTCTGTGCGACGGTCAGGGAGCCGAGATGGCGTTCCAGCAATCGCCGGACTGGAACATCACTCCGCTCGATGCCCTCCAGATTTACGCGCTCAAAACGTCGCCCGCCTTCGAGGCCGCGCTCTACGCCGGCCTGCGACTCGCCGGACATCCGCTCGCCTCCAGCGATCTTGTGCCCCGCTTCTGTCGACACATCGGGGTCGCCTTTCAGGTGCTCAATGACCTGAAAGACTGGCAGCCAGACACCGACAATAAACTCGTTGCCGGACAGGATGCAGCCGCCCTGCGCCCCACCGTCCTGCTGGCACTGGCCCTCAAACACGCGTCTCCCGCCGATCGCAGCGAACTCCAGCAACTACTCTCCACAGCATCCTCAGGCCCCGGAAAATCCGGTCGCATCGAACGCATCCGCACCCTCTTCCAGAACTGCGATGTCTTCGAGAAAGCCGAAGTGCTCGTCGACAGCACCCGCGCTCGCGCCGAAGAACTGCTCACGCAAATCACGGACGTCCCCGTCCGCGATCTGCTCCGCTACTTCCTCGAAACCGTGCTCGCCAAAGATCTTCCCCCCACCAACCTCGAACAACACCCCGAAATCCTCGTGCAGCTCAACACCGCTGCCAACGGCAGCGCCAGCCTGCTTCCGCTCCTCGCCTCCGGCACAACGCCCGCCACCCCCAAAACCTCCGGCCCCCTCACAATTCTCGCCGCCGCTTCCTGTTCAGCAACCGGCGTCCCTGGAATGATTCCGTCCTGATTCGGCGGATGTATGTCGCTGCAGTTCGAACCAGTCTGGTCGTGGGCCTTCGCCATCGCCGCGTTCATCGCTGCCACTGCCGTCATGCGCACTGCCTACCCACGGCGAATTCAGCATCTCCCGCCCGCCCGCCGACAACTCCTCATCCTCTGCCGCACCGCCTTCCTCGCCCTGCTCTTCCTCGCCGCTCTCCGCCCCGCCCTGATCCTCGAACGACAGGACGATTCCACAGCGGCCATCTATCTGGTTTCAGACGCCAGTCGCAGCATGCAGACAGCTGACGAAACCGGCGGCATCTCCCGCCGCGAATCCCTCCGCTCACTCCTCCAGCAAGCCGCCCCAGCCCTCAGCGAACTCGCAGAAAAATTCGAAATCCGACGCCGCGATTTCGCGGAAAAAACAGCCATCGTCGAAGACTTCGCACCCGCAGCCGACGGTCCCTTCACCGCCATCGGCAAGTCCCTCGAAAGTCTCGCCGAAGAAATGGGCGACAGCCGCGTGCCCGCCGTTGTGCTCCTCAGCGACGGTCGCCAGGCCGCCCCCGGAAAGCTCGATACCAGCCCCGAACAGATCGCCCTGCGACTCGGGCTGCGCCAACGCCCCGTCTATACCGTCGGCTTCGGCACCGCCCGGGCCGGCTCCGCGTCCGCCGATCTTGCACTCTCCGATCCCCGAATCACTCGCGATGTCTTTCAGGGCAACACGCTCCCCATCAGTATTCGACTGAAAGCCGCCGGAGCTGCCGGGCTGCCGGTCACAGTGCGAGTGCTCCTCGAAAACCGCCAGGGCCTGGGCGATGGACAAAGTGGAACGCTCGAACCCGTACCACTCACCGAAGACGCCCGCTCCCTCCTCCAGCTCACACCCACCGCCGGCACCGAAGAACATCAGCTGTCGTTGCAAATCGTCCCGGAACAACTCGGAGATCTCAAACTGGCCATCGAAGCACTCCCGCTCCCCGGAGAAGCCCGAACCACCAATAATCGCATCGAAACCATCATCCGGGTTCGCCGCGGCGGCATTCGCGTGGCCCTCTTCGATGTCGTCCGCTCCGAACAGAAATGGCTCCGACAGATCAACGACAGCAACCGCGTTCAACTCGACTTTCACCCCGTTCGCTCCGGCGCCTTCAAAGCTCAGAATCGCTTTCCCGATCGCTTCTTTCAGCCTGCCGCCTATGACGCCTATGTCATCGGCGACGTCCCGGCCTCCGCCTTCACCCCCGAACAAATCCTCGCTCTCGCCGCCCTCTGCAAACAGGGCGCAGGACTCATGATGATTGGCGGAGCAGACAACTTCGGAGCCGGCGGGTATGCCCAGTCACCCCTCGCCGAACTGCTCCCCGTCGAACTTCCCGCCACCAACGCACAACTCACCAGCCCCCAAAAAATGCTGCCCTCCCGCGATGGGCTGGCCCACTTCGTGATGCAGATCGCCCCGGCCGATCAAAACCGCAACCGCTGGGAACAGCTCCCGCCTCTCACCGGCAGCAATCTCCTCACCCCCCGCGAAAATTCGCTCGCTCAGGTGCTCGCCACTGCCCCCGATGGAGCACCCCTGCTCATCGGACTCGAGACCGGACGCAATCGCTCGCTGGCCTTTGCCGGCGATACCACCTGGCAATGGGCCATGCTCGGATTTCAGGATGATCACCTGCGATTCTGGCGACAAATCATCTTCTGGCTGACCCGCAAGGAAACCGATGACTCCCAGGCCGTCTGGATTCAGGCCGAACCCCGCGATCTGACGCCCGGAGCCCCCGCCACCCTCACCGTCGGCGCCCGCGATGCTCAGGGACTGCCCATCAGCGATGCCGAATTCTCCATCGAAGTCACCGACCCCAAAGGCAAACTCCTCCCACTCACCCCCCGCCGCGAAATTGCCGCCAGCTCCGCCGAATTCACGGAAACACTCGAACCCGGTGACTACTGGGCTCGTGTCCGAGCCAGTCGCGGAGGCCAACCCTTCGGTAATATCGCCGTCACGCGGTTTCACGTCGTCCCCAACGACCCTGAACGTGATAACCCCGCAGCCGAATTCGATGTGCTCCGACGCATCGCCGAAAACAGCGGCGGCCAATTCCTCAGTCACGAAGAATTCCTCCAAAAACTCCAATCGTGGGCCGCCAAAGGACTCCCCGGCATGAACCTCAAACGCCAGGAACGCATCTCCCTCTGGGACACCCCCCCCGTCCTCCTGCTCCTCATCGCCCTCCTGTCCGTCGAATGGAGCATTCGACGGAAAAATCAGCTGATGTAACCCCGGATCCCCCTGGACCGATCTGCCTGCAGAAAAACGTGGCATGCGGCCAATGTCAATCGGCCGGTGCGACAGCACTTCGGGATTGCAGCATTTCTGTCTGTCCCGTAAATTCCCACACGGGAACAGTGTGGGATTGGCCGGACTGTGTTTTGACAGGAATTTGACGGGGCCAGGAGGGCCTGCGTGAAACTGCTGCAGCGATACATCTTAGGCGAACTGGTGCGGGTATTCCTGCTGCTGGTGACAGTGCTGACCCTGATGCTCGTGGGCCTTGGTGTCTTTCGCGAGGCCACGGAACGCGGTCTGGGCGCGGTGCAGGTGCTGCAGATCATGCCCTTTGTGGTTCCCAGCATGCTTCCTTTCACGATTCCGGCAACCGTGCTGCTGGCAGTGTGTGTGGTGTACGGCCGAATCTCCGGTGACCTCGAAGTCACGGCGGCCAAATCGGCCGGGGTGAGTGCTTTTCAACTGCTGGCGCCCGCTTTTCTGCTGGCCGCAGTGCTGGCAGCCGGTTCCTTCGGGTTGTCCAACTATGCCATTCCCTGGGCGGTCGCCAACATCGAACGTATTGTGACACAGGCGATCGAGGACATTTTCCTCGATGTGCTGGCCAGCCAGCATCACTTCACCGATGACCACCGCGGCTATTCAATCACTGTGCATGACGTACGCGATCGCACTCTGATCGACGCGACGTTTCAGTACCGGACGAAGAATCACCAGCAGATTGCCGTTCGCGCGGATGCGGCGTCAATTCGTTTTGACCTTGACGACAAGGTGATCCGCCTGAAGCTGGTCAGAGCGAGAGGATTTCGGGCGGGAAGCGACAGCGAGGCCGAGCTGAATCAGACGGAACTGACCTTTCCCCTGCCTCAGGAAATCGCCCGCGTCAAGGCGCGGCATATGACGCTGCAGGACCTGCTGGCAGGCACGACATCTGCCAGACAGCAACAGACGGCGCTCGATGCCAAAAGCAGTCTGGAAGCTGCGATGCTGCTGGCCACGGGTGAATTTTCCGAACTGGCAGACGGCTCAGTGCAGTCGCTGCTGAATGACCGCCGGCGAGCGCGGAATGATGAGTTGCGATTTCGCACGGAAATTCACAGTCGCTTTTCCACCTCAGCGGGGTGCCTGTTCTTTGTGTTCATCGGCGGACCGTTTTCCATGCTGCAGGCGCGCCGACAGTTCATCACGACGTTCGTGATGTGTTTTCTGCCGATTCTGATTGTGTATTACCCGGTACTCTTCCTGATGCTCAACCTGTCTCGCACGGCCACGGTCAATCCCGTCTGGGCCATGTGGGTTCCCAATGCGATTCTGTTCGTGATTGGCCTGTCACTTCTTGGCCGAGTCACTCGCCATTGAATTTGACGGATCCTGATAGCGAATTTCTCCGTCGATGATGGCAGCACGGACGCGGGCGGGGAGTGACATGCCGTGGAAGGGCGTATTGCGGCTGCGCGAGAGAAATCGGGTGCTGTCAACAGTCCATGTGGCAGCGGGGTCGAACAGTGTGATGTCAGCCGGGCGACCGATCTGGAGCGTTCCGGCATTGAGTCCAAGGATTTCCGCGGGGCCGGCAGTGAGCAGGTAGAGCAGCTGAGTCCAGGACAGATGCCCGGGCTGGATCAGGGCTTTGGTGCAGACGGAGAGTGCGGTTTCAAGCCCACAGATGCCGCTGGGGGCAGCATCCAGTTCGACCTGCTTCTTTTCCAATGCTCGAGGCTGATGATCGGACGAGATGGCCGTGATGGTGCCGTCGCGGAGTCCGGAGATCAGGGAATCGATGTGATCACGGGATCGGAGCGGCGGGGTGCACTTAAACATCGGGTCGAAGGACTGCATCACGTCATCGGTGAGCAGCAGATGGTGTGGAGTGACGTCGGCGGTGACCTGCACTCCCTGAAGTCTGGCCAGTCGGATGCGGTTGACGGAATCGCGGGATGAGACGCACATCAGGTGAATGCGGCCGCCAGTGAGCTCTGCGAGGGCGAGGTCCCGGCCCGTCATGATGTCCTGAGCCGCTGCGGGGATGCCCCGGAGTCCCAGTCGGGTTGACTGCACCCCTTCGTGCATCACGCCACCCTCTGCCAGCTCGGGAACGATCGCCAGGTGCAGAATGGGACGGTTGAACATGCGGGTGTATTCGAGCGCCCGGCGCATGACTTCGGCGTTGGCAACAGGGTGTCCGGCATCGGAAAAACCGACGGCGCCGCCGAGCACGAGCTGGCCGATTTCGGCGAGCTCTTCGCCGCGATGACCTTTGGTCACAGCTCCCAGAGGCACCACGCGGCAGTGTCGCGCACGGTCAGCCTGAAGTCGGATGAATTCGGCAGCAGAACGGGAGTCGACGACAGGGGAGGTATCAGACTGTGCAGCAATCGTGGTGAAGCCCCCGGCAAGTGCCGCCGCAGTGCCGGTGGCCGTGCATTCATCCTCTTCGTAACCAGGCTCACGGAGTGAGACATGCAGATCGATGAACCCGGGGCTGACGATCAGTCCGGTGGCATCGATGCAGGTGATGCCGGGAGGTGCTGGCGGTGACGGTGAACCGGCAGGCGTAATGGCAGCGATGGTGCCATCGAGCACCAGCAGATCTGCGAGTTCATTGCGGCCGCCGGAGGGATCAATCACGCGACCACCACTGATGAGCAGTGAATTCATCGGGTGGCCCCCTGCAGCTGGCGTTCACGGACAAGGAGAGAAAGGCAGGCCATGCGAATGAGGAGTCCGTTGGAGACCTGGTCGAGAATGACGGAATGCGGCCCGTCGGCGACATCGGGCGTCAGCTCCACGCCGCGATTGATCGGTCCGGGGGCCAGTACGAGCAGTTCGGGACGAGCACGGCGAATGCGTTCAGCGTTCATCCCGAACAGCGTGGCATATTCCGCAATGGATGGAAAGAAGGCACCCCGCTGCCGTTCAAACTGCACACGAAGAAGATTCACGCAGTCGACTTCAGGAAGGATTTCGTCGAGGTCCCAGGCGACTTCGACACCCAGCTGCCGGATCTCCTGTGGAACCAGTGTCGACGGTCCGCAGACAATCACTCTCGCACCGAGCTTCACCAGTCCATGGATATTGGAGCGAGCGACGCGACTGTGACGGATGTCGCCGACCAGCGCCACCGTGAGTCCCGCAATCCGGCCGCGATGGCGACGAATGGTGTAGATATCCAGCAGCCCCTGAGTCGGGTGTTCGTGAGTGCCGTCACCGGCATTCAGCACGCCCGCGCGAAGATGGCGGGCAAGCAGATGCGGCGCACCCGGCGTGCGATGACGACAGACCACAAGGTCAATTCCCATGGCCTCGATCGTCATCGCCGTATCAATAAACGTTTCGCCCTTGGAAAGGCTGCTGGAACCGGGTGAAAAATCCACAGTGTCGGCACCCAGACGCCGTGCCGCCAGACTGAAGCTGGTGCGGGTGCGGGTGGAGTTTTCGAAGAACAGATTGGCAACCACGGTGCCTTTGAGCAGATCAAGACGCTCCCGGCCGCCAGCGGTGGCCAGGCTGAGCTGATCGGCGAGGTCCAGGACAGTGGTGAGCTGTGCTGCAGTGAGCTTTTCCAGCTCCAGCAGGTGCTGATGCCCCCATGGACCAGCGGCAGCAAGGTCTGCAAGTTCCATCGAGTTACCGGGTGCTTTCGGGATGAAGATCGAAACGGAGTGTCGCCGAAAATTTACCCCGACTGAGGTTCGGCTGCAAATCCGCCAGGGAGATTTCGGACGGGTGGGGCAGCGGCCAGGTCCGCCAGGATTCAAAGTCCGGTCAGTTGACGGACTGGAAGTCCGTCGTACGGCGGTGCGGAGTTGCGTCCGGCGTGCGACTGGCGTCAATCGGCCGCTGTCGTGACAACCTGATTTCCGGCGATTGCTGTGAACAAATCGGTACACGCATTTCCTCGCGGATGATACTCTTCCGCCAGCTCATCCATGACGAAACATGGATTTGTCACAGAGTATTCGATGGACATCTGAATGCCGGAGGCGGTGATGATTCGGTCAGGACAAGCGAGTTTGATCCAGGTGATGCGATGCTGCACGCTGTGTCTGCTGCTGCCAGCGCTCAGTTCTTCTGACGCGGTCTGTGGTGACGAGGTTCCCGGTGCGAAGCCTGCGACAGTGCCCGAGCCGCCGGAGTTTGCAGTGCAGGTACGGGAGAACGTGGTGTATGGCCGGGTGGGCGATCGCGAGTTGCTGCTGGACGCCTTTCTGCCGCAGGCAGGCAGGGCTGTTCCAGCGGTGATTGTCATCCATGGCGGAGCGTGGCGATCGGGCAATCGCCGGCAGCTGCGAGGGTACGCGGATGCGCTGGCGAAGCGCGGCATGGCGTGTTTTGCCATCGACTACAGACTCGCACCGGATCACAAATTCCCTGCCCAGATCGATGACTGTCGCATGGCGGTACGCTGGGTGCGACAGAATGCGGCAGATTACAACGTCGACTCGAAGCGACTGGGAGCGATTGGTTATTCGGCGGGCGGTCATCTGGCGGCGCTGCTGGGCACCACAGGTCAACCTGCCGAAGAGGATCCGGAAAAACTCGATACTCGCCTGCAGGCCATCGTTGCCGGGGGAGCTCCGACGGAGTTTCGGCTGATGCCCGACGGGGGAAAGTGGGCTGAGTACTGGATGGGTGGCGACCAGAAGGCAGTGCCAGAGAAGTTTGAAGCAGCCTCTCCGACCGCCTTTGTCGATGAAAACGATCCCCCGTTTTTCTTCTTCAACGGGACCGACGACAAACTCGTTCCCCTGATCTGGAGCCTGTCGTGTCATGCGGCACTGCGCGGTGCGGGAGTGCGTTCTGAGGTGTACCGCATCGAGGGGGCCGGGCACATCGAAGCGGCGATGAATCGGGAGGCCATTCGACGATCGGTGGTCTTTCTGGCGACCGAATTGCAAGCGCCCAGTGCTGAACCGCGGCCGCAGTAACCACGATCAGCACTCCCGAAAAACTCCCGCCTGAGCTTCGCTTGAAGGGAGGCCGTTTCATCGCCTTTCTGCTTTTCACCCGAATTTCCCCTTGTTTTCAGGTTGCCCTGACCGAACGCACAGAGTAGAAGAAAGCAGAGTCTGCCCCTTACCCGCACAATTCCCGCGCCTGGTTTCAACAGATGCCGACGCTTCCTGCCATTTCTGCATTGATTCCGGCCGTGCCCGACTTTTCAGGTTCGGTCTGGCGGTTTGTAATCGGGGTCACCGCATTCGCGCTGCAGATTTTGTCACTCCCCGCTCTCTGCGTCGCTCAGTCCGCCCCGCCTGCTCCGCCCGCTCCGCCCGCTCTGCCCGCCCCGTCCTTCCTGAACGACATCCTCCCACTGCTCACACGGTACGACTGCAATTCCGGTGGCTGTCACGGCAAACTGGCCGGTCAGAATGGGTTTCGCCTGTCCCTCCGCGGCTACGCTCCCGAGGCCGACTTCGAATCACTCACGCGGGAATCCCGTGGACGCCGGGTGAATCCAGCGGCACCGGGGGCCAGTCTGCTCGTGGCCAAGGCCAACGGCTCAGTGGCTCACGCGGGTGGTCGGCGAATCCTTCCCGGCAGCGACGCCGAACGACTCCTGCTGGAATGGATTCGTGCAGGCATGCCAGGGCCCGACGCGTCCGAGCCGGTTCTTGATCATCTCAAAATTTCCCCGCTGTCTGCTGTTCTTCAGCCGGCCGACCAGACGCAGCTCACTGCAACGGCCGTGTACACCGACGGGCGGCTGCGCGACGTCACCTGGCTGGCGCGCTTCGCATCCGGTGATGCATCGCTGCTCGACGTGGATGCCTCTGGCCGTGTCCAGGCGCTCCGCCATGGTGAACATGTGGTGCGTGTGTCATTTCAGGGGCAGGTTGAAGTGGCGACGTTTACAATACCCCGCACCGACACCATTTCCCCAGAGGTGTTCGCAGCCGGCTCGCAGCCCATCGACCAGCACGTGTTCGGGCGTCTGCAAAGTCTGGGCATCCCGCCGTCGGCGGCTGCCGACGATGCCACCTTTCTGCGGCGCAGTATGCTGGACGCGCTGGGAACCCTCCCGACACCGGCTGAGCAGCGGGCGTTTCTGGCCGATTCCAGCTCAGACAAGCGGGCTCGATTGATCGACAGTCTGCTGCAGCGACCCGAATTTCACGACTACTGGGCCCTGCAGCTGGGAGATCTGCTCCAGAACCGTATCGAACGCGACCATGATGTGCGGGGACGCAAGGGGGTTCGCAGTTTTCATCAGTGGATCCGGCAGCAGCTGGTCGCCGGCCGCAACTGGCGCCAGCTGGCCACCGATGTGCTGCTGGCCAGCGGAAGCACATCACAACATCCCGCGGTGGGCTATTACATCGTGACCATTGGCGAAAAGTCAGCCGAAGAATCTGACATCGCAGACTCCGTAGCCCAGGCATTTCTCGGCACACGCATCGGCTGTGCCCGCTGCCACAATCATCCCCTCGAACGCTACACTCAGGACGATTACTATCACTTCGTCGCCTTCTTTACTCGCCTGGCCCTCCAGCGCCGAAGTCCCGACGACGGTGAAACCAGCCTGCAGGTGGCCACTCGACACGTTCTCAATCTGCGTCAACAGCTGTCAGAACAGCAGGCGAAGCTGCAGCAAAGTCCGTCGCTGGCCGAAGACGAACAGCTGCGGATTCGACAGCGAATCAGCGAATTGGAACAGGAGATCGAACGGAACATGCAGGCGCCCGTCACCGTGCGACAGCCCCGTACGGGGGCTCAGTTGCCCCCGCGGCACCTCGATCGCAGCCCCATCGAAATTGCTCCAGGCGAAGACCCGCGCATCCCGTTCGTACGCTGGATGACAGCTCCAGCCAACCGCGCCTTCTCCGGAGCCATGGTCAATCGGCTCTGGAAGCATTTTCTGGGCACAGGTCTGGTCGAACCGGTGGACGACCTGCGGGCAACCAACCCCCCATCCAATCCGGCACTCTGGAATTATCTCAATGACGAGTTTGTGCAGTCAGACTTTGATCTGCGGCATCTGATGCGCCTGATCATGAATTCAGAAACCTACCGCAGGTCCTCAGCTACGCTCCCGCAGAACCGCTATGACCAGCGATTCCATTCGCATGCTCAGGCCCGGCGACTTCCCGCCGAAGTGCTGCTGGATGCCATCAGTCAGGCGACCGGCGAGCCCGAACCCTTCGCCGGCTACCCGCTGGGAATTCGGGCCATTCAGGTGCCCGATCCAGGGCTGGATTCTTATTTTCTGACACTGTTCGGTCGTTCTGAACGGGTTACGGCGTGTGCCTGTGAACGCAGCGGGGATGTGACGCTGCCACAACTGCTGCATCTGCAGAACAGCGACAGCCTGACAGCCCGTATCCGTGCCCCCGAAGGTCGCCTGCAGCAACTGCTGGCAACATCGGCCACCGACATCGAAGTGATCACAGAACTCTTCCTGGCAGTCCTCTGCCGCCCGCCGCGTGACGAGGAACGGGCTGCGATTGAGTCCCAGTTGGCGACCGCTGGAACGCACGACCGCGCAGCCGTGTTGCAGGATCTGTTCTGGGTTCTGCTGAATTCCAGGGAATTTGCGTTCCAGCACTAACAGCAAAGCAGCAGCCATGTTGAAGCTTCACTTGTCCCGATCCCCGCGCCGCAGCTTTCTTCAGGTGGGTGCCCTGTCCACTTTCGGGCTCAGCCAGGCGACGCTGCTGCGCGCGGCTGCGGCAGGCCCTCAGGATGCTTCAGGGACAGTCAGGAACCGGGCGAAAGCTGTCATCCTTGTGTATCTGGGAGGAGGCCTGTCCCACCACGACAGTTTTGACATGAAGCCCGAGGCCACTGCCGACGTTCGCGGCAAGTACATGCCGATCGATACCGTTGTACCCGGCCTGCAGATCTCTGAAATGCTCCCGATGATGGCCCAGTGCATGAACACCGTCTGTCTGCACCGCGGCGGTGCCCATAATAACGATCACCACGAGACGGCGACCAATTGGGTGATGTCCGGCCGGTTCGGCTCGCCTTTCGGAGACTGGCCTGCCATGGGGGCCGTGGCAGCTCATGAGAGCGGTTTTCCAGGGACGCTGCCTCCCTACGTCTCCATTCCCCGCAATCCCTCGTTCACCTGGGAGCTGGGCAAGAGTGCGTTCCTTGGCGGGCGGTATGAATCATTTCGGGCAGGGGATCCGAATGACGCCAGCTACCGTGTCCGGGACCTGGCACCCACAGAGCCACTCCCGGATCTTCGCGTGCAGCGCCGCCAGTCAATGCTGGCGGCCGTGGACACTCTGAGCCGAAGCATCGAAGCCAATGATCAGCTGGCCGCCTTCGACCAGTTTCAACAACGCGCCGCTCGCATGGTGCTTTCCGGGGAAGCTCGCGACGCTTTTGCGATCGATGCCGAGAAAGCGGACGTCCGCGATCGATACGGCCGTAGCACGTTCGGCCAAAGCTCCTGCTCGCTCGCCGTCTCGTGGAACGAGGAGTGGGCTTCGTCACAGTCAACTTCGGTGGCTGGGATCATCA
>JBJTOM010000049.1:0-7838 GCA_046074585.1 Planctomycetota bacterium
TACGTTTTTTGTGTTCGGTCGGGCAGTGGGGCCTGACGATAGCGGGGGATTGAAACGTCTCAGTTTGTCTGTTTTAGCACCGTTTCACCATCCCAGCCTCGCCCTCCCGAGTCAGGGAACCGCTTTTCAGAGGATTCCAGAGAACTTCAAGGCCATTGGGCTTCCGCCCATCCGCAGGTCAGCTCACTGCTCTGCCACGGCGGCTGGCTGGGACACTGCACCTTCCGGTCCCGAATTCCCGCCCACCGTTTTGCTCAGCCACGGCGCCATGACCAAAGCCGCCACAGACACCAGCTTCAGCAGGATGTTGAGCGATGGCCCGGAGGTGTCCTTGAACGGATCACCCACTGTGTCACCGACCACGGCTGCCGCGTGAGCACTGCTGCCCTTGCGATACTCCACCCCATCCACCGTCACGCCACCTTCAATCATCTTTTTGGCGTTGTCCCACGCACCACCGGAATTCGACTGGAAGATTGCCAGCATTACGCCGCTGACCGTCACTCCCGCCAGCAGTCCTCCCAGCATCTCCGGGCCACCGATGAAACCTGTGAGCACCGGCGCGATCACGGCCAGAATTCCCGGGAGCACCATTTCCCGCAGCGATGCCTGCGTGGAAATCGCAATGCAGCGTTCGCAGTCAACCTGCTCCATCGCCTCCGTCATCAGCTTCTGGTCAGCCGCATTCCATTTTTCCAGGGGCTCGTGGCCATGCTTCTGGCACACTGCCAGGGCCTTTTTCAACGCAGGAATTTCGCGAAACTGTCGACGCACCTCAGAAATCATGCTCGCCGCAGCTCGCCCCACCGCTCGCATGGCCATCGCTGAAAACAAAAATGGCAGCATCGCGCCAACAAACAAACCACACATCACCGGCGGCGAGGCCACGTTGATCGTTTTCAGGCCGGCAGTCGTCATGTACGCACTGAACAGCGCGAGGGCTGTCAGCGCCGCAGAGCCGATGGCAAATCCCTTGCCAATCGCCGCCGTGGTGTTGCCGACAGCATCCAGCTGGTCCGTTCGGCCCCGCACCTCAGCCGGCAAACCACTCATTTCCGCAATCCCGCCCGCGTTGTCCGCAATCGGACCATAGGCATCCACCGCCAACTGAATCCCGGTGTTCGAGAGCATCCCTACGGCCGCGATTGCAATGCCGTAAAGCCCCGCCATCTCCCACGCTCCGACAATGCTGAAGGCAATCAGCAGCATCGGAATGGCTGTGGAAAGCATCCCCACACCCATGCCTGCAATCACGTTGGTGGCCGCGCCCGTCACCGACTGCTCAACGATCTCACGCACCGGCTTTCGACCGGAACCCGTGTAATACTCCGTCACAAATCCGATCGCAATCCCCGCACCCAGCCCGATCAGGCTGGCGTAGAAGACCCCCATTCGAGTCACTGTGAGGCCCTCTGGTGATGTCCATGAGCCCGGAAGGACAGTGTTAATAATCAGCCAGCTGGCCACCAGCATCACGCCCGCAGCAATCAGCTCGCCACGGTTGAGCGCCTTCTGCGGATCGACGTTTTCATCGCCCCGCACGAAAAATGTGCCCACGACCGAGGCCAGCACCCCAGCGGCACCCAGCAGCATCGGCAGCAACACCGGGCTGAGACCCCCGTACAGCCCGGAGAATTCTGACTGAGTGCACGAGACGGCCCCGAGCACCATCGCGCCCAGGATCGCCCCGACATAGCTCTCAAACAGGTCCGCCCCCATCCCCGCCACGTCCCCCACATTGTCCCCGACGTTGTCGGCAATCGTGGCCGGATTGAGCGGATGGTCTTCCGGGATGCCCGCTTCCACCTTGCCCACCAGGTCCGCACCCACGTCCGCGGCTTTGGTGTAGATGCCACCCCCAAGCCGCGCGAATAATGCGACAGAGGATGCCCCGAAGGAGAAGCCTGTGAGCACATTCACCAGTCGCGGCATATCCGCCGCACCACCCCCCAGCACCGCAGTCAGCAGCAGGAACAGCAAACCCATCCCCAGCACGCCCAGCCCCACCACGGTCATGCCCATCACGGAACCGCCACCAAACGCGATGAGCAGAGCAGGGGCCAGGCCGCGACGGGCCGCATTCGCCGTCCGCACGTTCGCTAATGTCGCGATCCGCATTCCAAGAAAACCCGCCAGACCCGAGAAGACGGCCCCGCAGAGAAAGGCCAGCGCCGTCAACGGATGCGATCGCTCGGATAACCCGGACACATACATCAGGCCCGTCACAACCAGCACAAACCCCAGCATCACCGAATACTCAGCCTTCAGAAACGCCATCGCACCGCTGCGAATCCGGTTGGCGATCTGCTGCATATTGGCCGCGCCAGCATCCTGGCTGGCAATCCAGCGATACTGCCAGAAGCTGAACCCCAGACCAATCAGTCCGGCCAGTGGCACTGCATAGACGAGTGCTGTCATAAATTCTCCATACTGACTGCCCGGCACACAGGTTCGCTGCAGGCTGCGGGAACAGGAGTCATCGGGTGTTGAGAATCAGATTGTTGAGAAATCGTGAAAAACGGCCGCAATCTTCGACATGCTTCCGTGGCTTCGAGGCTGTGGCAGGCCAATTCGTGGTCTGCAACCGGATTCTCACCCCAACCCCACTTCGGCAGAAAATGCTGGATATTCTCGGTTTGTTGCCGCCGGTCAAGTCCCGTGGAAAAATCGAGAAGATTTGTTCGATGAAAGCTGCCCGGACAACCTATACCTCAGTTTTCCGCAAATTCCCCGCGAATCTCTGAAATTCTCCTGACAGATTTCGCCCCCGGACGTGTGAAACTGAAAGCACACGCGGGAACAAACCATGAACGGCTGGCCAGATACCAACCTCAGTCTCATCCGCCGGGCCGCCAACCCGCGCGACGAAACCGCCTGGCGCGAACTCGAAGCCATCTACCGCCCCGTCATCCTCCACATGGCCCGCCGTGCGGGTCTTTCCCCCGAAGCCGCCGAAGATCTCGCCCAACAGGTATTCCTCAACTTCTTCAAAGCCATCGATCGCTGGCAACCACAACCCGGTGGACCCGCCTTCCGCAACTGGCTCGGACGCGTCACCCGCAATGCCATCCTCAATGCCCTCTCCCGCCGCCCGCACGATCCCGGTGTCGGTGGCTCCTCCCTGCTCCAGCAACTCCAGCAACTCCCCGCCGACCACAATCCCCACGCTCACCTCGACACCGAACTTCGCCGCGCCGGGATCCGCGCGGCCGCTGCCGCCATCCAACCCGAATTCTCTCCACAAACCTGGAACCTGTTCTGGCAAACCACCATCGATGGACTCTCCGTCCAACAGGCCGCCAACGCCTCCAACTGCTCCCCCGGTGCTGTCTACTCCGCCCGCAGTCGAGTCCTCGCAAGACTCAAACGACAGCTCCAGCATCTCTCCGATCTCTGGGAGACAGACCCATGAACAGACAAGCCCCCGCGCCGCCAGCACCCAACCCCGCCTGCCTCACACCCGCCGAAATCCATCAACTGCTCGACAATGCACTCCCGGACCACGTGCTCCTCGTCGCCGAAAATCACCTCTCGAACTGCCACAGCTGCCAGCTCGCCCTGCACACCGCCTCCGGTGGCCCGCTGCTCCTCGCAGAAGTCGGACATGCCATCCGCGAAGCCGAACAATTCCCGGATTCTCTCCGGCCCGCAACTCCCGATGCCCCAAACCCCGATCCCTTCACCCCCACAGCCCTGCTCGCCCTCCTGGGACCCACAGACGACCCGCAAATGCTCGGACGCATCGGCCCATGGGAAATCTCCGGGCTGGTTGGCATCGGCGGCATGGGGGCCGTCTTCAAAGCCTTCGATCCCGCCCTCAATCGCTTCGTCGCCGTCAAAATCCTCCTCCCACACCTCGCCGCCACCCCCACCGCTCACGCCCGCTTCCTCCGCGAAGCTCAGGCCGCCGCCGCAGTCGTCAACGAACACGTACTCCCCATTCATGCCATCGACGAATTCCGCGGAATCCCGTACCTCGTCTCACAGTACGTTCGCGGTGGAACACTCCAGCAATTCATTGCCCTCCACGGCGCCCTGCCACTCCCCGAAATCCTTCGCATCGCACTGCACGTCACCAAAGCACTCGCCGCCGCTCACCAGCTCGGCATCATTCATCGCGATGTCAAACCCTCCAATATCCTCCTCGATGCCAGCGGTCACCGCGCCTGGCTGGCCGACTTCGGACTCGCCCGCGCCGCCGACGACCTCCCCATCACTCGCTCCGGACAACTCGCCGGCACTCCCCAATTCATGTCCCCCGAACAAATCCACGCCGCACAACTCGACCCCCGCTCCGACCTCTTCTCACTCGGCTGCGTCCTCTGGACCATGGCAGCCGGAGTCCCACCCTTCCACGCCGATTCCCCATGGACCTCCATGCGCCGCATCGTCGATCAGCCCACACCCGAACTCCCGCCGTCCCGGTCTCCCCCACCCCACTGGCTCCAGCACCTCATCAGACTACTCATGGCCAAACGCCCCGAACAGCGACCCCAGTCCGCTGCACTCGTCGCCGAACTCCTCCAGCAGTGCCTCAGACACCTCGAACACCCTCAAACCAACCCCGTTCCCGCTTTGCTCTGCCATCCGCCAACCGTCCTTTCAAACTCGCGTATCAGGAGCCTTCTGATGACCTGTCTTGCCGCCTCCGTCGCTCTGCTCGTGACCTGCTTCGCCCCCTCCCCCAGCAACTCACCAGCAACCCCCGCACCCGCGACTCCGATGGTAACCGCCCCCCCCGCCATCGCCATCGCCACCGCTCCGGCTCCCGCAGCCCCCGATGACATGACCGGCGTCAACTTCGTCGCCGGCCACAAAATTGAAATCATCGGTTCTGCCAACGTCAAAAATCTGGACTCCGTGCCCGTCCTCCGCAGAGATCTCGCCTTCCCGATGTTCGGCGACACCAACATCCAGCAGTTCGCTGACAACGCCACCTTCAACTTTCCCGCCGGCAACGGCGGGTTCGGACAGGTTGGCGGCGGCGGAGGTGGCGCTGTGGGTGGTGCCGTCGCTGCCGGTGGCGGCGGTGGAGGTTTCGCGGGCGGTGGCGGCCTGAATGGCGCCGGCGGCGAACCCGTCTCCCCCAACTTCGGCATCGCCCTCAAAATCACCCCGGAAAAAGCAGCCGGCAAACGCAAAACCCGACTCATCATCGACATCGAACCCGGCGCCACACTGGTCGAACACGATGGCCAGACCGTTCAGGCCCCCACGGGTGCCATGCAGATCTCCTGCCCGGAATTCGAACAGCAATTCCCCGACGCCCGGTTCATCTATGCTGAACGCAGACAAAACCCCAACCGCACCCTTAAGGAAATCCGCGGAACACTCAAAATCCAGCCCGGTCGCGAACTCAAGGCCGTCTTTCAGAACGCCAAACCGGGAAAACAGAAAGTGGACGGTGAGGAATTCCAGTTGCAGAAAGTCGAACAGACCGCGGCCGGTCTCAGCATCACCGTCGCCTTCCCACCCACGACGCTCGCAAAAAAAGCCCGCACCATCCCCGATCGCATGCAGGCCACGATGCAGGCCAGCTTCGCCATGCAGGCCTCCATCGAAGATTCCAGCGGCCAGTTCCATGAAGCCAAAAGTGGCGGCTCTGGCGGTGGGGCCAGCGGAGGCGTCTCCTCGTTCTCCTTCAACGGCGTGCCCCAGGGACAGAAAAACTTCCAGCCCCCCGTTCAGCCCCCCGTTCAGCCCACCGTTATGACCTTCCAGTTCTCGCCGCTGAAAAAGGACCGCACCGTCAAAAATGTCATCCTGCACATGGCCGACATCGAGGGCCAGCCTGAACTGCTCCCCTTCACCATCGTCACCCTCCCGGCCGCACCGGGCAAGCCGTGAAAAATTACGACCTTTCCACACATCCGGCATAATCCACACCTCCGCAAAATCCGTCTTCGCCCGATCACCCTCCCAATCCACCTGCGCAGTCTGAGCAATCTGCAAAGACCACGCAGGTTTTTTTTCATCCTGACCTGGGGTGTCGTATGTATTTCGCTGAAAAACCAATCCTCAATCGGCCGCAGCCCGCCGGGGGGGCCCACCCTCAGGAACGAAGTCCGCGCGCAGGGGAGAAGGCCCAATCCTGTTGAATTGTTCTGGAATCTGCTGAAAAGACAGGCCCTGACTCGGGAGGGCGAGGCTCCCGCCGAGCCGTCGCTTTTTCGTCCGACCTGTGAGTCCGTGCCAGTGTTTTTGCAGCGCAACGCGTCTTGGTTCAGTGCTCGCGGAAGAGATGCGGCTCAGCAGGTGCTTCGCCCTCCCGCCGTGCCCTTTGCTGCAAAGTCCAGGCCCCTCGGCGGGCAGCCCCGAGACATTGTACGGAGATCAAGGCTCATGAATTGTCACTCGCCGAAATCTGCATCACTGACCGGCGACGGCTTCCTCGCCGTCGTCGTGTCCGCGGTCGTGTTCTTGATTTTCCTTCCATTTGCGTCCGCAGGCGTCGACTTCCACCACGACGGGATTATGCTCAAGCCTGCCATGGATGTCCTGAATGGCCAGGTGCTCCACCGCGACACATTCAGTCAGTATGGTCCATTGACGACCGTAATCCATGCATCGCTGCTTGCTGTCTTCGGCAAAAAACTTCTTGTGTTGAGAATCGCAACCATCGCGATGGATGCTGTCAGTCTTGGACTGCTGGTGCTTTGGTGGCGAACACTGCTGCCGCGAAGCCTTGTTCTGTGCTCCGCAGGTCTGTGGCTCTGCACGGCGTACATCTTCATGCCCCTGTTTCACTTATTGCCGTGGTCTTCGTCCACGGCCATGCTGTTCCAAAGCGGTTGCCTTCTGTCACTCTCGACGGCTGTCCGCGCCAGGCGGCCGATGGTCCGTGTGTCAGCCGTTGCAATTGCGGGTGTGCTGGCGTCAGCAGCATTCTGGTGTCGCCAGCCAGTGGGGGCTGCACTTGCAATCGCGGGCACTTCGATCCCGATCCTCCTGCAGAGGCGATCATTACCTCAGGGCGCACGGCTCGCCCGCATCGTGACTCATATTTTTCTTGTGAACCCTTATCTGCTGGCGTGGTGTGGTGGTGGAATCGGCCTCGCCGCTGTGGTTCTGGGATGGTTGTATCAACAGGGGGCTATTGCCGACTGGTATCAGCAGAATGTTCTCTGGCCAAGGCAGTTTGCGGCCGGATACTTCAGTCTGCTTAATCTGAAGAACTGCTTTTTTGCGTTCCATACGCTGGTTCCTCTGTGTGGTTTAGTACTGCTCACGTACTGTGTTCACTGGATCTGTCGGCTTTCACTCTCGAAGTTCCTCAAGCTGCTGATTACCGGGGCACTTGCAGTGACATGGCTGGGGGTATCGATCTCGCTGAAAAGCCTGCGAGATCATGGCATCGTCGAGCGGTTCATTCCTGTTGCCATCATCGGTTTTCTGGGTTTTGTCGCCTGGCGACGAAGGTGGAGATTGATGGAACTCTCCCTGCAGCGTGGGTTGCTGCTTCCCGCTCTCGCCTCGTGGCTGCAGTTCTACCCGGTTCCATGCCCACGACATCTCTTCTGGGGCTTGACCCCGATGATCGGGCTGTTCGTGTTTCTGCTTTACCGAACAAGCCGCCACCATGCACAAGTCATCGCTCTCGCCATCCTGATTTTTGCGGTCCCACTGGGAATGCAGACGCTGCTTCAGTCGTTTCGGCACCTGCAGCTCGCTGACACCCCGATTGCGGACTCCGGACTGCTGGAAGGCATGCGACCATATCGATCTGTACCCATGCCCTGGTGGTATCGGTCTGTCAGCAGCGATGTCACCTGGTTTCTGAATCTTCGGCAGCAGTTGGTCGCCGCATACCCCGACAAACCTGTGATGCTGCTCGGCGA
>JBJTOM010000050.1:0-12549 GCA_046074585.1 Planctomycetota bacterium
TTTTCATCATGATGATGTCTGCCGAGGTGGTTAGGATTCTGTCGCGGACTATCACATATTCCGAATACTGCTCTGCTATACACAGCCACAGCGCGTCCCAGTGAAAAACAGCTGGCAGGAGTGCGTGGACACACTCCGCGATGATTGCGGCCGCACGTTTTTTCGTTAAGGTCCACAAACTCCCGCCGCAGATTCTCAGGCTTTCACCAGTCGAGGGACCCACACAATGACTCGCCGCCACCACCTGCTCCTCGCTGTACTCCTGCTGTGGACCACTGTGCTGCTCCCGGCCAGCTCGGCCCAGACCCCCGCTCCCCCGCTCGAACAACACATCCGCGAACACTACGTCAAGCAGGAACACATGATTCCCATGCGGGATGGCGTGCGTCTGTACACCGCCGTCTATCTCCCTCGCGATACGTCCGTTAAATGGCCCGTGCTCATCAAACGCACACCCTACGCATCCGGCCCCTATGGCCCGGACAAATTTCCCGCCAGCCTCGGCCCGTCCGAACACTTCGCACGCGCGGGCTACATTTTCGTCAATCAGGATGTCCGCGGACGATTTCTTTCTGAAGGGACCTTCGAACAGGTGCGTCCCCATCTGACCGTCAAAACCAGTCCACAGCACATCGACGAGAGTACTGACGCGTGGGACACCATCGACTGGCTGGTGAAGAACATTCCCGGCCATAACGGCAAAGTGGGCATGGCAGGGATCTCGTATCCAGGCTTTTATGCGTCAGCCGGCATGATCGACGCACACCCCGCACTGATTGCCGTTTCCCCGCAGGCCCCCGTTGGTGACTGGTACTTTGACGATTTTCTGCACCACGGTGCCTTCTTCCTGGCGCATGCCTTCCGCTGGCTGAACAGCAATGCCCAGGAACGGCCTCGCCCCACCACCGAACGCGCTGCTCCCAACGCCCTGCCATCCCTCGACGGCTACCAGATGTTCCTCGAAGCCGGCACGATTGCCGAAATCAATCGTCGCTGGCTGAAGGACAGCGTACCCTTCTGGAATGAAATGATGGCCCACCCCAACCGCGACGAATTCTGGCAGAAACGTGCGATTCTGCCGCACCTGAAAAACACAGCCCCCGCAGTTATGGTGGTCACGGGCTGGTTCGATGCTGAAGACCTTTACGGTTCATTCAAAACCTATCAGTCGGTTGAGCGACTCAATCCGCACGTCAATAACGTCCTTGTCGTTGGCCCGTGGATTCACGGAGGCTGGGCATCCACGCGCGGCGACCGACTCGGGCCTGTATCCTTCGATTCGCCCACCGCAGAATACTACAGGGCGGAGATTGAGTTCCCGTTCTTCGAGAAGTATCTCCGGGGCGATGATCATCCGGCTCCGGCCGAGGCCACTGTGTTTGAAACCGGCTCAAACACCTGGCGAACTTTCGACAAATGGCCGCCGCAGAATGTCACGGCTGCTCGCCTGAAACTGCTCCCCCACGGCAGACTCGCCGCCGAAACCCTCGCCGGGAAACCCCTGTCGGTCACCACCACGGCCACTGAATCCGCCCCCTCGGCCACCCCCGACTCAGGTTATGACGAATACATCAGCGACCCCGCACACCCCGTGCCCTACACTGAAGTGATCACCAATCGCATGACGGTTGAATACATGGTGGAAGACCAGCGGTTTGCTGCCCGCCGCCCGGATGTGCTCCTCTACCAGACAGAACCGCTCCGCGATGATCTCACCATGGCCGGCCCGCTGATGGCTGAGTTTCATGTGGCCACCACCGGCACCGATGCCGACTTCATCGTCAAACTCATTGATGTCTTTCCGGATGGCACCGACCCGGCCCTGCAGCCCGGCTTCCAGATGATGGTCCGCAGCGAAGTGCTCCGCGGACGCTTTCGCAATTCCTATGAACATCCCGAAGCCTTCGTTCCCGGCGAACCCGCAAAGATCCGCCTTGAACTTCTGGATGTGCTGCATCGGTTTCGCCGGGGTCATCGCATCATGCTGCAGATCCAAAGCACCTGGTTTCCGCTGGTGGACCGCAATCCTCAGACCTTTGTACCGAACATCTACTTCGCCAAACCAGAGGATTTTCGGAAGGCCAGTCATCGGCTGTATCGCAGCAGCGAACTGCCGGCAGCCGTCACGTTTGGACTGTTGCCGTAGCGACGCACAAAACTGAGGATCCCCAAACCACGGCCTCCCAGCAGGCCATGTCCGGCTGGCGATGGCCAGGACAATGAATCAAACTCACGGCGACTGAAAGTACACCCCCACATTGTTTCCATTCGCCCGCTCAGAAACTCCCCGCTGGTCTGCGGCCGGGGTGAGCAGTTTCAGGCCATTGCCGACAGGGCGGTTGAGCAGTTCGGATTTGTCTTTGCCCGGCAGCTGAGGGTTCCACCAGCAGAGTGTGGATGAGCCGCCCCCGTCCATGTTGATGCCGTCATCAGCGCCCAGCTGCAACAGCCATGCACCCAGTTCCGCAGTCGTGGCGCCAGGACTGGAATGGCGACGACCGTCCACCACGAGTACCACCAGCCAGCGACCATCCGCCGACAACCCCAGCGCCGTTCGCGGATGCAGATCGTCACCGGAGGGCTGCACAACACCATCCAGCAGACAGTACGCAAACCCGCTCACAGCCACCTCAATCCCGTCAGCAACCGTCGCTGCATCGGTCAGCTGCATTCGTCCAGCACCCGATTTCAGGCGAATGAACGACGGAGTGCCGGCACCGGAAGACACCAGCTGCCCTTCACTCACAGCAAAGCCCAGCAGGTTCGTTTCCGTCTCCTGGTCAAACGGCACAGGCCACGGCGAAAAAGCGTCCGCATTGAACGCCAGCATCACGGGCCGCTGATGCTGGCGTTCCGTCCGCAGAAAACTGCGCGCTGTCTGGCGACGCGTTTCCCGAGTGTTGTTCTGCCAGTCGTCGAGGCGGGAGGTGGTGGTGAGCCTGAGTCCTGGCTGCTGCAGATCGATTCGGGCGGCGTGGCGACGAACGGGCCGGGGATTGGTGAGTGCATCCTGATGCAGCCGAATGCCAGGAGCCAGTTCCCGGGCTGTGTTCCAGTCCATGGCAACCACAGGCGGACGCGGAACCCCGTTTGCGGGCGATTCCTGGACCGCCGCCAGTTGTTCAGACTGCAGAACCAGGGCCATCCAGACAGCGAACATCGACATGCCGGCTATTTCCTTCAAGTCAGCAACAATCCATCGGAATCACCAGCGAATCTCCACAACGACCTTTGCATTCGGCGAGCCGTCCGCAAGCTGCACCAGCAGTTCCTGACGACCGCCCGCCTCGCGCACAATCGGTAAACCACCAGTGACGACGTACTGCACACCGTCACAGACAAACCCGCCAGGCTGCTCTGTGATCTTCCCGGCCGCGATGCGCAGCCAGAGTCCCCGAAGAGCCGTGGTTGAAGCCACGTCCAGCGTGCGTTTGAGCCCGAAATCGGGGGTGTTGTCGAGCGGTTCCAGTGTGTCGATCAGCTGCAGATCCTTCCATGAAGTCCGGAAGGACGGCAGTCCTGCGGGGCTGAGCCGGTATCCGCGAAACTGATAACCCAGTTCACGCGGGCTGCCGCCAGGCCAGGCGTCGTCAAGCGAGCTGAGCGTGGCAATGGGCGGTCCCGCCGGGAGCGTCATCACATGATCGCCCAGCGGTGACTGAAATCCCGGACCACGGTCCACCCAGTGTTTGGCGGCATCGATAAAGGCACCGTGCCAGATGAGCCGCACAGTCGTGTGCTCCGCGTCCCACGCAAAATGAACCTTTTCAGGAAAGCCAACGGCGATGCCGCGCGGAGACAGTCCTTCGATAAAGTTGCGGTAAATGAGCGGTCGCTGTTCCGGAGTCAGCACGATCGACTGACGTTCCAGTCCCGAAGGCACTTTGGCACGCCGACCATCCAGCAGATACCGCCAGACCGCTTCAATCTGCCGCGCGGAATCCCCTTCGAGAACGTGGGGAATAATGGAATTGCCGCCAGGCCATGCGGCGGGCATTCGCGTGCCCGGCCGGTACTTTTGGGGATCCAGCAGATAGCGATGAAACCAGTCGCGGCGGAGTCGCGTTGTCATGGTGGTCATATCCAGCGACTGGAGGCCGGTGGCGGCCAGGTTGTCGAAGCGGTGACACTTGATACAGGATAACGCCTTGTCCCCGATGAGCAGCCTCGCATCGGCTTTGATGCGATGATCCGCTTCGGTGAATTCCGGAACCGGCACTTCAGCCTGCCGATCTGCCGCCAGACGCGGCAACAGCACGTCCGCATGCTGACCACCGAATGCCGGCATCCGCGTGTGCATGTAGGGACGGTCTTTCGCCCCCTCGCTGAGAATCCGGCGAAGCCAGTCTTCGTTGAGCTTATCGCCGGCGCCATCCAGTGGCGGCGGGACGCGACCCTCGTCACCCATCTCAGGAATTGTTCCGGTAAAGACGTGATTGAGCGGTTCGGAGGGACCGCCGATTCCGCCACGCGCATGACAGGCAAAACAGTTCAGTGAGAGCATTACAGAACGCACGTCAGCTGCCGGAGTGGCCACAGGTGCAGACTGCCGCGCGGTGGCCACAGCGGCCTGCAGGTCCGACCGCTGCCGATCGCTGAGAGCAAACTGCGGCGCCCTGCTGACGGTGGCAGACAGACAGCCCGAATCAGGCCGCATGGCTGCGAAGACAGGAGCTTCGACGGCTGGCTGCGACGGCACACGCTGATCGCCATTGCCGTGCTGATGACAGGTGGCACACCCCAGCTGAGCGAACAGCAGGCGACCTTTGGCGATGAGTTCCGGACTGGGAGCCGGATTCTTTTTTTCCTGAGGTTTGGGCGGATCGCGAGTGAGTGTGACGCTGCCGGAAAGGGGCTGGCGCGGAAGTCCGGGCCCCTCGATTTCCACAGCGAGTTCTTCACCGCCACCTTTCTCGAAAAACTCGACAACGACCGCATGACTGCCGGCCGTCAGCGTGATCACGCCGTCCCGGCCCACAGGCGGATGAATTCCGTCATTGTTGACCACTTCCTGCTCGTCGATCAGCACTCGTGAACCATCGTCAGACCGCACATGGAAGCGATATTCACCTGCCGCTGCAATCTGCAGATAACCGGTGAATCGCAGGGCATAGTCATCGCCCCTGGCAGCCGGTCCGGCAGCAAAGTCTGTGGTGGTGCCGGTGCTGACCGGTTTGAGTGCTGTGAAGTCGGGAAGCTTCTCCCAGCTGCCTTCAAAGTACTCGTACTGAATACTGCCCTCCACCTTCACGTCCCGCAACAGGTAGCTGGCGATGTCCCGGGCGTCATCAGGAGACAGGCCCAGCGAGGGCATCCGACCGGAAGGACGCACCGTGTGTGGCTCACGCAGAAACGCCATCAGCCCGCCAGAATTGTATTTTTCGGTGAGCGGTCCGAGTGGCATCAGGAAATCGGGACGCACCACCGCTGCCGCTGTTGGATCCCGGGGTTCGTCGTCTTCATCGGGATTCGGCGGCGCAAGTCCGCGACGAACGGCGCTGATCGTCTCGTTCGACCGCTGATCGCCGTGACAGGCCGCACAGCCCACACGATGATACAGGTCTTCTCCGCGGCGAATGGCATCCACAGACACCGCCTGCGGACGCCATGTGCTGCCTGCCGTAACAAACGCTGTGAGTGCATCGAGCGTTTCCGGGGTTGCGGTTGCCGCAGGAATCGCCGGCATTGCCGTCCCTGGCTTCTGTTGTTGCGGATTGGCCAGAAACAGACGCACATGGTCCGGATTGAGCCGCGCGGCAGCAGCCGTCAGCACCGGAGCCTGACGCGGAGCGACCGTGAGCCCGGGAAACGGCCCGTGACAGGATTGGCAGTTCATTTCCGCGATGAGCAGCCGCCCTGCTTCGGCAGACTGCAGATGTTCACTGCGGAACCGGGTGTAGGCGGGCACCAGCGTTTCAGGGGGGGGGGCAGGGGCGTCCTGAGCAGACAGGTGGAAAGCGCTGCTGAGCACGATCCATGCAGCGACGAAGGTGACGCGGTCAAAGAACGAAATTGCCATGGTGAAAGGCCGTAACAGAGAAAGCATCGACTGGTCATTACCCCCGGCTTCGGTCCGATCGAAACCGCTTCCGGGACAGACATGGCTGCCGTCGGAAGCGGCATGATGAAATGGAATCGCCCGGAAAGCAACCCAACCCCGCAGTCCCGATCGCGTTGACTTTCCGGAGAAGAATGCATGCGGAGGTGGAGTCCGCAGGATGAATTCGACGGATGCTTCACGCGGTTTCGTCATCCCGGGCTGGGGGGGATCAGGCGGGTCTGCAGCTGAGTTTGGATTTGTCGGGCTTTTTCGGCGTGGTGTGGGGCGTCCCAGCGGGTATTGAGGAATTCAGCGAGGGTGCTGGAGGCGAGGTCGGCGGCTTCCTGTGGAGGCAGGATTTCAACGTGTCTGAGTCGAACGTCCAGCAGCAGGGCCAGCCAGTTCTGGTTGGCGGGTTCTGTGGTGATGAGCAGTGCGGTGGATTCTTCGGCGAGCAGTGCGGCCTTGAGGGCGAGGTCTCTGCGATTGGCGATGATGTATTCCATGGTGGCATTCAGGAGCATTCCGGTTTTCATATACAGTCGTTCGACACGTGCCGGATCATCGGGTCGGAACGTGAGCAGTTGCTGATCGATCAGAGTGGCCATCTTTTCCTGGCACTGCGCGGCTTTGAGATGCTGGTTTTGCCCGGCAGCGAGGCGTGCGTTAAGAGATTGGAGGCGGATTTTGATTTCCAGCAGGTGTCTGGGTGGCGCGGCTTGCGGAGGGAGATTTTCGATGAGTCTGTTGAGTTCCCCGAGTCGTGTGCTGAAGTCGACCGGGGCGCCTGCTCTGAAGGCGAGGTCGAGGTAGTCGACGGCGAGTCGGACTTCTGCGGCCGCGAGGACCTGGTTTGTGCGGATTTTCTGATCGAGCATTTCGATGTAGGGAACTGAGAGTTCCGCTGCGGATCGCTGGATTTCGGTGCGCAAGGCTTGCTGATCGACCGGCTGTGGATGTGCTGGATCACCGAGCATCTGCAGAAACCGGTAGTGGGTCTGCAGCAGCTGGTCAAATTTCGAGTGCATGCTTTGCTGCTGTTGCCGCTGCAGAGATTGTGTTTCTTCAAGGAGTCTGATTTTTTCGACGGCTTCGGCTGAGAGTTTTTTTGAGAGTTGTGCGTTGCGAAGCAAGCCGGCGGTGATTGCCATCAGCAGGGCGACGGAAGTGAAGACGGCCGTGGCTTCGGCAGGATGTCGACGGGCCCATTTGAGGACTTTTCGGGGGCGGCTGACGGGGCGTGCGGAGATGGGGCGGTTCTGCAGGAAAGCAAGGCAGTCTTCGCGCAGCGCCTGAACGGTGTCGTAGCGACTGTGGGGTTCCTTTTGGAGACATTTCAGGCAGATGTTTTCGAGGTCCCTGGGGATACCGGAGACCAGTGTGCGCGGTGCCACGGGATCCTCGCGGAGGATCAGGGTCATCGTGATCGCAGGGTCGGTGGAGACAAACGGCGGGCGACCGGTGAGCAGTTCGTACAGGATGGCTCCGAGGCCATAGATGTCGGTGGCGGAGCCGCAGCTTTGAGCATCTGCGGAGACCTGTTCGGGGGCCATGTAGCCGGGCGTCCCCAGTCGTTGACCGGGCCGGGTGAGGGTGGGCTGATCGGGGATGTGTGCGAGTCCGAAGTCGGCGACTTTGGGACACCAGTTGGCAAGCTGTGGCGGGGAGTCGCTGGTGTCGGCCGACAGACCGGGCAGGGGTTTCAGCAGCACGTTGGAGGGTTTGAGGTCTCGATGAACCACACCGAGGGCATGGGCATGGTGGATGGCCTGGCAGAGCTGTTCGAGGAGGACAGCGGCAGCGGTGGGAGGGCAGGGGCACCCACGGATGCAGTGAGCGAGTGACGGGCCGGGCACGAGTTCCATGACAAGAGCCGGCTGGCCGTTGAAATTCTGCAGTTCGTGGATCGTGACGATATGGGGGTGTGACAGGCGGGCAAGAGCAGTGGCTTCCTGCATCAAACGGTGGGTATCATCAAGCGGGGCCGTGGAGTTTTTCAGGAATTTGAGGGCGACGGAGCGACCGAGGAGTTGGTCCCAGGCTTCCCAGACTTCACCGGAACCTCCGCTGCCCAGATGTCGCGTGCAGGTGTATCGCAGGCCGCTGGCAGGAGCACCTGGAGGCGTTGGTGGTGGCGTTTGAGTGATGGCAGAGGGGGGCTGAACCTGCGGTGTCTGGAATTCCGGGGAGACGGCAGCTTGCGGGGTGACAGCGGGCGTGTCGAGCAGCGAAATGCCGGCGAAGGGGTTTTGCAGGAGTTGCAGCCACGCTTCCGATGGCGAGTCGGGGGAGTTTTCCCGGAGCAGGGCGAGACAGTCTTCGCAGCTGTTCAGGTGGGATTCAATGGCGGATGCGGTGTGATCGTCGATGGTGGCGTCGAGGTAATCGAGGAGCAGTTCGGAGTAGTGGCAGCGGGCAGGGCTGATCATGGCAGGGGGGGCATTGTGTGGGGGGGGGGGGGGCTGTTGGGGATGGCAGATTTCAGTCGACTTTGGGAACGGAATTGCGACGGCGGCGGATTTCGGCGGAGATGAGTTTCTGGATTCGGTTTTTGGCCGCATGTACGGCTTCAGGCTGCATTTGCAGTTGGGCAGCAGCCACGGGTCCGGGGATTCCATCGACGGCCAGCAATCGAAAGGCTTCCCAAGCCTGCGGCCTGACGCGTTGCTGGACGACTCGCATGCATTCACGCAGAAGATCCAGTTGCTGCAGTTGATCGAACTGTTCTTCCAGATCCGCAATCTGGTATTCTGTGCGGCGGAATTTTTCAAGGATTTCCGGACGCGCGAGGTCGTGGTGTTGAGCCTGCGCTGCGCGGAGGCATCGCCAGGCGATGGCCCGCAGCCAGGCGCGGAGGCTGCCACGACCGGAGTGCTTGAAATCACGAACTTTTTTCAGCACCACCAACAGTGCTTCGTGGGTGAGGTCATCAGCGTCGGCGGCCTGAAGGCCGTTCCACCGCGCCCATTGATGCAGCATCTGTGCACAGCGAGTTGAAAAATCGAGCCACGCCTGATCGTCGCCGGAGTGGACACGTTTGAGCAGGCCGAGTGATGTGTCAAGCTGGAAACTGTTCAAGTTGCGTTCCGGTTGTTGGTGCGGAAGAACCCCAGTCAGTCGCAACAATGATGCCGGGGCAGCGTACCCATTTTTCGGATGAAATCAACAGGAATCGGGCTCCGTCGCGCGTGATTGAAGTCGGAAAACCAGGGGAAACCGCACGTGCAGCAGGAGTGATTTTTTTGCCCCCCGATGCCCACTTTCCTGACTCACCTGTGCTTTCCGGATTTTTTTCATGACCTCCAGCCATGTTCACGGCATACTGCACACGTCGGCATTGTTTCAGGCGATCGATTCTTCAGGGATTTTCCAGGGGGGTCTGCGAATGGCGGGCGGTGAGCAGTCCGATCAGCCTCGCTGTCTCGTGCAGGACACACAACGTCTTGCCGATGTGGAGCACAAGCATGCTCGCATTCGTGAGCTGCTGCGGGTGGCGGCCGCCGACGCCGTACTCCTGCAGGACCCCGCCAATCTGGCCTGGTTGACCGCCGGCGCCGATCTCACCCGCAACACCCCTGATGGTTGCCAGACAAGCATTTTCGTCACGGAAGAAGCGCGTGTCTTTGCAACCAATGCCGTGGATTCCCCTCAGTTATTTGAGCGGGATGTCTTCGGGCTGGGATTTCAGCTGAAGGAGCGGGAGTGGTTTCAGCCCCATCGCCTGCTTGTCGAAGACCTCTGCCGGGGACGCCGAGTGCTCTGCGACACGCCACTGGCCGGCACGCGTCTGGCCGCGCGTCCCCTGCAATCCCTCCGACTGTCACTCACCACACTCGACGTTCAGCGACTGCGCCAACTCTGCCGCGTCCTCGTCCATGCGGTTGAAGTCACGGCCGGACAGCTGCGACCAGGCATCACGGAAGCGGCTGTGGCCGGAGAAATCGCGCATCGGCTCCTCCGCCGTACAGTGCAGCCGGTGCGGATTCAGGTCTGTGCTGACGGCCGCAATCAGCGGTATCGTCGCTGGAGCTTTGGCGAGGATTCCATTCAGAACTTTGCCTCTGTCTCCTGCACCGCACGTCGCTGGGGGCTGCATGCGGCCGTCAGTCGCACCATGTGCTTCGGCGACGCCCCACGGGAACTGGCAGCAGCCCACCAGAAAGCCGCTCTTGTCCACGCCACCGGCCTGCACTTCACTCGCCCAGGCGAAACGGTCGCCGCCGTCTGGACACGCGTGCGGCGGATTTACGAAAAATTCGGGATGCCCTCCGAATGGCTTCTGGCAGATCAGGCAGACCTGCTGGGATATCGCCCATCAGAACACCAGTTTGTACCCGCATCGGATCTCCTCCTTCAGCCAGGCATGCTCGTGTTCTGGCATCCGAGCATGGGTGCTGCCATGCCGGGCGACACACTGCTGCTGGGATCGCAGCGCGGCGAGTTTCTGACCGAATCAAGCGTCTGGCCGGAAGTCAGAGTTCACGTCCGGGACCAGGAGTGGCGCTGCTGCGGAATCCTGAGCCTGCAGCGTCGAGACGCGGCGGATGAATCCGCACGCTGGGAGACCGAAAGCGATCAGACAGAACTCGAATTTCCCCGGAATCAGCCAGAACCCGCCAGACTGGAGTCCATCTGGGAACTGGATCCGGCAATCGTCCGCATGCTGAGACCCTGACTCCATTCCGCTGGCCGGCACGCCCAGGAATGCCGACAGTCCCGAAATCCCAGTCAGCCTCAGAAGTACACCACATCGTGAGGCTTCACAGGTTTCCCGGTTTCACCGCAGCGATACAGGACTTCATGAACGTCGAAACCCAGTCTCAGGTACAGGCGAACGGCCGTTTCGTTCTGCGCGGTGACTTCCAGTGCTGCCGTTTCCATGCCGCAGCGAAGAAACCCGTTGATGGCCTGCTGCAGCAGACATCGGCCCAACCCCTGCCCGCGATGTTCCGGCACGACACCGACGTTCTGTACTGCTCCGACCTGACCTGTTCTTAAGATGCCCTGAATCGTTCCCACGTCTGCTGGTGGCCAGTCTGGTTCGGGCTGGTAAATCACCAGCCAGGTGGCTTCCGGGCAGAACGTTTTCTGGGACGCGATATCCCGCATCAGGGAGGCACAGCCTTCGGACTGGCTGAGACAGCGGAAGACCTGGCCATCCAGATCGTCGCGGAAGGACCGCCATTTGACCTGGGCGTGCCGCTCCACCAGCAGCGAACGCCAGGGAACCCAGTGGTAGCCTGGCGGCAGCAGCACTGGAGCTCTGCCGTGCCGGCGGAGGTCCAGTTGCATGCGAAGTCGCTTCCAGGTGGTGGCAGGCATGGTACTGCGAGGGCAAATGGGTCAGTGGAGGGGTGGAGAGGAAGCAGGCGCAGGGGAACCGAGGTTTTGAAACGCTTGCGGGCCCCCCAGGGTTTTGGGTGGGAAGGATTGAGTGGTGGTTTTGGTTTTTTTGCCCCTCACCGCCGGGCCCTCTCTCCCCTGACGGGAGAGAGGGAGGGGGAGGGTTACTTGAGGGGTTCGCTTTGGGCGCCTTCGCGGATCGCGAAGACGCGGTTGCGATTGGCGATGAAGAGCGTGTCATTGGCGATGACGGGGGTGGTGTAGACGGAGGAGCCCATGTTGATTTCGCTGAGCATTTCCATTTCGGGAGCGAGCTTGAAGATGGAAATATCACCGTCTTCATCGCCGATGTAGACTTTGTCTTCGACGATGAGAGGGGAGGCCCAGCTGGCGGCAAACATGTCGTAGGTCCAGTGAGGCTTGCCGGATTTGGCATCCAGACAGTGCACAAGACCGCTGAAGTCAGCGATGTACAGGAGGTCATTCTTGATGGCCACAGTTCCACAGGTGCGGTGCATGGTGGTTTCGAAGGTTTCCGGGTCAGCTCCGACATAGTGCCAGACGGCAGCGGAGTTGGGATTTTCGCGTTCGAAGTCCCCTTCCTTGTCGACAAGAGCCTGAAGTCGTTTGTGGGCGATGGGTGTCTTGGGATCTTTGGAGTTGAACACGAGTGTGGGGCTGACATCGCCACGTTTGTTGGGATCGATGCACCAGAGATGTCCCTGGCCTTCGCCGTGTTCGGGGTCTTCACCGACGCCTACATAGAGCAGACCGTCATAGACCACGGGAGTCGCGATGAGGTGGTTTCGGGTGGCGCGACCACCGAGAAGATAGATGGATTCCTTGGGATTGCAGTCGAATTTCCAGAGCAGATCAGCCTTGCCATTTTTCCCTTCGGCGGCGAAGCCGTAGAGGTAGCCGTCGCCACCACCGACGATCACCTGAGCAACTCCGTTGAAGACCCCGTAGGCGGGGGACGACCATTGACCGTGGAGCACGTTGGCGCCTGGAGAACCGTCGGTCCAGAGAACTTCGCCGGAGTTCCGGTTCATGCAGATAAAGCTGGGGGCACGTTCTTCGGGAATGGTGATATGGCTTTCATCGACACCATTGCCGGTGATGACAAACAGCAGATCACCGGCGCAGGTGACGGAGCAGCTGCACAT
>JBJTOM010000051.1:0-14781 GCA_046074585.1 Planctomycetota bacterium
AGTGCCGGAGGCTGCATTCAGGTTGACCTGAGTGAGATCATCGAGTTCCGTCAGGAACTGATTGCCGCTGTTCTGCACGTTCAGGCTGCTGACGGATGTCTGCAGAGCGTTTGTCTGGCTGCCGATGGCTGTATTCGTGCCGTTCAGTTGAATGGTGGCGGTCGTGGCGATCACATCAAGGTCGGCGTCGCTGTCTTCGAGGTTGCCTTCACTGAGTGTGAGTGTCACGTGACCTGCGGTCGCCTGCAGATTGACTGCGAGCAGTCCATTGGTTTCGTTCAGAGAGACACTCCCGGTTGTTGCCGCTGCCAGAATTCGCGCGACGTGCAGCGCGATGGGTGCTGCGGTTGTACCGATGTTGATGCGACTGAGCAGTTGTGCAGTAGCATTGTCGCTCAAAAGTGTGACCGCGGCGATACCGGGATCCGCTGTGGCGAGAATCGATCCATCCGAGGATTGGACGACGATGGCGTCGACGCCTTCGCTGACGGAAAACAGTCCGGAGATGCTGATGTCGAGGTCGGCAGCGAGGTGTATGGAGGCGAAGCCGGCAGATGCGGTCTGAGTTCCGGGATTAATGGCGGAAAAGTTGTTATTGCCATTTGATCCGGGATCGATGGTGCTGTCCGTGCGGCCTGCGATGAGGCGGGCTGTGTCGGCCATCTGGATTTGCCCCGCGGTGGCTCCGGTGGCAGCAAAAGATCCGCTTAGTACATCAATGTTTCCCAGAAGTGTGGACACGACCAGCAGGTTGTCGTTGTCCTGGGTGCCATCGAGATTGAAATCATCAGCAGGGGACACAGTGTCCGCAAAGATCACAGCGGAGAGTCCGCGGAGTTCGATATCACCGTGCTCAGAGATCACTGCATCCTGCAGGCGGAGAGTGTTGGCAGAGAGACTGATCTGGCCGCTTCCGGTGGCCGACTGGCTGTCGAAGTTGCTGATGACGTCGTCTGCAACTATGAGTGTGTTGCCGACTGCATTCACGACGATGCTGCCTGTCGCGGTTGTTGTCAGCAGGGCTGTATTGTTGCCGTCGAGGTCCGCCAGCACAGCGGTGGTGCTCAATTCGATAGTCAGGTTTCCATCTGCTGCAGCGTCAAGCACACCTGGCTGACCGGCGGCGGTTTCGTTGAGTGCGACATTCAGGGAGACATCAGATCCGGCGCGCACCAGCAGACGCCTGGCCGCAAGATCGATTGAACTGTCGGCCGCGAGTATCTGCTCACCCGTAAGAAACAGGTTGTCCGTAACGGTCAGTGAGTTGCCAAGGTGAAGATCCCCGTTGCCTGAGCGGTCGGAATCCGCCAGCAGTGCAAGGTTTGCTATCGAGGGCGCTTCATTGCGGAAGATCAGATTTTCCGTGGAGCGGACATAGAACGAGGTGGCTTCACCGGTAATTTCACCACCGATCAGCCCGGAGATTGCTGAGGAGTGTCCGGGCGCGAAAGAATGGAGAGTCTGAGCAACATCGACTTCAATGGAATCCGGCTGCTGCAGGAAGAAGGGAGCCCAGGGAGAACCAATATTGCCGCCGCTCGCAGTGAGAACGACGTCGCGAGCGGTGATATTCAGACTGTCTGCATTGCCGTCGAGCAGGCTGCCGGCCGCAACGTGGATGTCAACAATCCCTGAGACATTGACAATATCAGCAATTGTGAGGTCACCACCCGCTGTGATCTCGCTGATCCGGACGTCACCGCTGCCAGTATTCAGCGCGGAAACCAGGTTCATCCTGATCTGAATCGATCCATTGCTGCCGATTCCCTCGGCGGCTTCCAGTCGACCGACGGACGATTCCAGCAGTCCGTTGCCGCGAATTGTTCCTGTGTTGTTATGATCAGCATCCGCGACAATGACAAGACTGGCTGGTGCAGTCACGGAGGCATTGAGATCCACATGCTCTGCCGCCACCAGCGTGGCAACGCTGGAGGCCGCAGCGAGCAAAACGTTTTCGCTGATCTGAAGGTTTCCAGCTGCCGTCTCAAGCGTCAGGTTACCACTCGAGAGCAGAATACCGGTGGTTAGTTCGCCATTCACGCTGACGGCGGTGACGTCCATTGACTGCCCATTTCTGATGGACGCTGAATCACTGCCAACGATTGCCAGTTTCGAGATGAGATTGCCCGAGTTCTGCAGAAGCATCGTACCGGTGGCGTTTACGGCGAGACCATTTGCAAAAATATCACCTGCAGCATCCTGCTGCACAAAATCGGCACTGGTCAGTCCAAGATTACCCGTGCCGAGACTCAGAATGCTGTTCAGACTGATGCCACCACTCAGGGTTCGTATTGAGGCGTCTGCGTCCGTCGTATTCAACCCTGTGACAGTGACACCATTCACGGTCACCGCAGAAATCGCCAATGCACCGGCATGATCAAAGCGCAGAGAGCCGCCAGCATTTGCCGCAAACTGCCCGACAGAATTTCCAGCGGCGCGGAGGTCCACCGTCAAGCCAGCTCTGACGGCCAGACCCACCGACTGCACGTTTGCCAGGGCCTGCTGTCCGACGGTATCACTGGCATCCAGCAGCACACCACCGCCTGCGGAAACGGCTTCTTCCAGAAGGATGTCGCCAGCAAGTGCACGGAGGTCAATAAAGCCACCTGCCGTGGCACCGCTGAGTGAACCTGATGTCAGTGAGACGCTGCCTGCGGTCAGACCGTTTGCAAGTCGTAATTCTGCATTCTGTCCGCTGGACAGTGCGATGCGGCCGATGTCGTTACCGGAGCTGCCGAGACCAATACTGCCCCCGGCTCGGAGAATCGCTTCCGCTGCCACGATACGTCCAGCAGAACTCTGTGTGAGATCACCGCCTGCAGTGATCCCCGCCTTCGCCGTGCCGGCAGAGACAGCCTGAAGCAGTTCGAGGGGACCGGTTTCTGTCGTCAGCAGTAGTTGCTGATCCTGCGTGGAGACACCAGCGGCAGACAGTCCGGAGGGCCCACCAGAGAGTATGTCGATCTGAATCGCATTCGCATCGCGGAACGTGAGGACTCCACCGACCTCAGCAGCGAGGACGTCGACGTCATTGTCCGGGTGATCAAATTCAAATGAACTGCTGCCGATCAGCAGCAGACCACCACTGATCAGTCTGTCGTTCATGGAATCGCCGGGGGTTGTCCCGCGGTTAGTGCCCTGCGTGACGGTAGAACCGACGGATTGCAGAATGGTCAGGTAACCGGGATTGCTCAGCGAGGTCAGGTCACAGTTGAGGTCTGCGAACACTGTCGGACCATGGAGTGTGAGCTGCAGGTCGCTCTGAGCGGAAACATCGACACGGTCTGCTTCAATCTGGAAATCGATGCTGGCTGCAGAGGCGACATTCAGGAGGAGTCGATCTGTACGGGCGGATGTGATTCCCAAAAGAACCGGGTTACCACTCGTTTGTGAAGAGACAGACTGAGCTTCGAGACGCAGATCACCTGTCACGGCAAGTCCGGAATCAGGCAGTCGGACGTGGCCACCGGAGAGAATCGCAAGATTGCTGGTGATCACCGGGGACGAGGCAGTCAGATCAAGGTCGCCGGCGCTTTCAAGCCAGGCCGAGGACGCAGTGAGCGATACCGGGCCGCCAATGTGGCCGGAGACGACGGCGAAGCCATCAGGAGCACTTATCGTCAGTGCACCGGCGACATCAACTTCGATCGCGTCAAAACTCCCTCGAAACACATCACCCGCAGCAGTGCCAAGACTGCCTCCGAAGACACCGATATCAGCAAATGCAGCTTCAATGTTTGCATCTGCACCATTTCCATCAAGCAGCGAACCGTCGACGACCCGCAGGTAGACGAGACCGGAAACGTTCCGAACCAAACCCGCTGTCAGAGTGCCACCGGCTGCCGTCTGAACGATCCGGATATCGCCAGGTTCTCGGTTGACAGCCGAGAGGCTGCTCAGAGAGACTGTCAGCCCGGCGGGCAGACCGGGGCTGCCATCCCCGTAAATTCCCTCCGCCGCCGAAAAAATCCCGGATGCGGCTGTGATTGTGCCGGTTGTCTGATGAATGAACCCGGTACCGTCGAGATCGACGTCGGCCTGGAGTTCTGCGTCGAGAGCAGCGGTGACATTGCCGTGAATCCCGATGCTGTTGTCTGCTCGAACCACGACCGACCCTGCTGCAGCGGTCACGTGATTTCTGAGGTCTGCAGCGCTGCCGGAAAAGACCATGACATCTCCTGCGGTCGCCGTGATGGTTTCAACAACTACCAGAGCACCAGCCAGATCCACTTGTGCACCGCTCAGAACCGAACCTGCTGCGGCCTGCAGAAAACCCCCGTCCTGCACGTCTGAATTGCCTCGGAGCCGGAGCAGCCCGCCGTCGACATCGCTGTCGCTGTCGGCTGTGATTGCAACCCCGGCAATGGAAAGGTCTCCTTTGGCACTGATCATGATGCTGCCGGTAGCCTGCACGTTGCCATTCACCGTGATGTCAACACCGGCCACATCAATATTGAGTCCGCCGACTGCAGTGGCCGTGACAGGGCCCTGGAAGAAGATATCTCCAAAGGATCGAATAACGAGTGCGGAAGTAGGTGCCGCAGGCCTATTTTCTGATACTGTCACAGCAGCAGTAAAAATGGTTGTTTCATTCACCCTGAGAATATTGAGCTGGCGAAGGTCGAGCACATCAAAAGTCAGGTTCCGCCCACGCTCGACAATCACAATGCCGTTGCCGGTAATGGCTCGCTCGGCCGTAATTGACCCTGCGTTTCCAGCGTCCAGTCGCAGGACGTGGCCGGCCAGATCAACAGGAGAAAGCAGCCGAATGTCACCGCCAGACAGACTGGCTGTTCGAACGGCCACAGGCCCCGTAAGGAACATGTGCCCGTCCAGCGTTATGCTGCCGCCGATTGAGGTAATGTCGCCGGCAGTGGAGATTCCCAGCGATGCCGAAATGAGTACGTCGCCACTTGCAGAAATGTCGCCAAGTGGCGTGATAACGGTCGCTCCACCGTGATCGAGACGCACCGATCCACCATTTTGAGTGGTGATCAGCTTCTCGATGCGGAGGTCTTTGCCCTTCAGATCCACACCGGGTGCATCGGTGGTGGTGACAGGTCCGGCTAAAGTTGTCAGGCCGGTGCCGGCGGTCTGGGTCAGACTTGCCGCGATGACGCTTTGCAGCGTGACATCGGTGGCCGATTGAATGGTGAATGCGCCAAGGGCCGTTCCCTGTCCGGCAGCGGCCAGCAGGGTGATGTTGCCGGTTCCGGAGTTCAGGGTGAGGCTCTGCTGTCCTGCCTGGATGGCGTCAATTTTGTCCGTGAATTGAATATTGCCAGTTGAGCTGCCAGTGGAAAGGGATATGTCCGCGGCAAGTTTTGCAGCTCCGTCGATGGTGATATTTCCACCGCTGCCGAGCGTTTGACCTGTCCCGCCGAGGGCGAGGAAATCACCGTTGAGAGAGATAGTGTTGCCGGCAGCCTGGACGAAGATATCGCCGGCACTTCCACCCGTTCGGGAGCCTGCGAGATCGGTGCCACCGGAGGTCGTAATTCCCGAAACAGTGATGTTACCGTTGTTGGCAGTGAAGCTGACATCGCCACCATTTCCTCCATCTGCCGCAGCACTGTCGGCACCAGCCGTGATCAGACGGCCAAGGAACGAGGCGGTACCGCTGGCGTCCAGGCTCACAGTCAGATCACCTCCGGCGAGACCAGAGCCCTGGGTGCCCGAGGTATTCAGGTCAGCACTGCTGGTGGAGAAGATTTCGGTGTCTGCCTGCAGGCCGATGTCGCCACCCACTGTTCGGACGCTTGTCAGGAACCGAATATCGTTTCCTTCAACCGTCAGACTGCCACCGCCGGTCACCAGTTCCTGCTGTTCGAACGTGACCGTGTTGTCAAAGTCGGCATCAGTGATTTGAAGATCTGCGTGAAAACCGGAGTCAAGCCCGCGGACGAAGATCTGCCTGACACCCGTAGTGTCGCTGACGGTCAGCGAGCTGGTGGGGTTGCGGAAATCGGTGAGCTCAAAACTGTCGCCATCAATCCGGCTGAAATCATTGTCCGCGATTCCATCATCACTCAATACCACATTCGTATCAGCTCCCGCAGGCAGTTCAATCCTGACGTCTGCAGCGGTACCCTTCAGGCTGAGAGGTTCGATTTCATCGAAGCGAATGGTGCCAAAACCTGCAAGTTCCACACGTCCCTTTTCGGGGCCTTCGTGAACCACGAGCAGGTCTGCGGTGCCCACGTCATCGTCCTGATCAATCGCATATCCCTCAATCGTCAGACGATCGTGATCCGTGCTGGACGGATCTTCGCCTCCCGTAAAGAAAATGCCGTGGGCTGGCAGTGTGAGATCAGCGACGTTGATGGTGACATTGTCAGTCTGAGCCGTACTTCCCTGAATCGGCAGACTGTTGTTGGTTGTGGTATTTGTCAGAAAGACCTGCGCATCGAGCAGGAGCACTTTATCGCCCGTAAGCAGGTCGTATTGGTTCTCGGTGATGCTGGGATCAATGGTCCATGTACCTTCAGTGACTTCCAGCCGGACCGTATCGACGGAGGTGCCGGAGCCCAAATCCTGCTGTCCACCGGACGAAATGGTCAGGTTCTCACCGTCAAGCAGCTGCACTCCAGTGAGCGCAACGCTGGCATTGAATACGCGACGCTCCTCCAGACGCAGCATTTTCAGCTTTCGCAGGGAGGAAGTTGCGGACGCCTTCCCGGGCTGGAAGAGACGTCTGAGGATGGACTTCAGCTGTGAGAGAGTCATGCAGGCACCTGTGCTGGCCGGCAGGCATGGGGAACTGCGGCTGTTTCTGCCGAACGAACAAAATGGTCGGGAGCATGGGGAATTCAGGTAATATAAGCATTGAGTCGTTAGGAAAACACGGAAAACTGTGCGGTTTTTGCGTGTTACGGGGTTCGCGGGCCACTCTTCCGAGTCTTCACTCTTGGTAGTCGCCAAAATCCATGAAATCCCGGAAGACCCCACAACCCCTGCAATCGGCGTTGTCGACACTACAGAGACAGGGTGCCGGTCGCCGCGCTATCCTCCGTCATGGCGTATCGGATGCCGAAGTTCTTATGATCCCAACCTGAAATCGCAGGCAATCGCATGGCCAGAAACTTCACCAATGATCTGCTTTGCCTTGTGGCTGTCTCCGTCGCCAGCATTGCCGTCGAGACCGCTGCTGTCGCTCAGGAGGCCGCGAATCCGGCCCTTCCGCCGTTGGCAACCGCACCTTCCGCCGTCACAGCGCCTCCTGCCGGCCCCGTCATTGATCAGTACATTCCACCCATCGAATCTGTGACGCTCGGTCGCAGCCTGACACGGCCAGCACTTCCGGTCCCTGAAGGCGACTTCGCGGCGGCCGCAACGAAAGAGCCGATTCCTGTCTGGTACATCGCACCTCCATGGTACTCCGTTCGCAGACCCAATCGAACGTTGTATCCCTTCAAGCATCGGCCTCTGTACTTTGAAGATGTCGCAGCAGAACGCTGTGGAGATTCGTGGGGCTGCCTCCAGCCGGGTGTTTCCTTCGTCAAATTCTCTGCCGACTTTCTGCTGCTGCCCTGCAGCATGTGCAGGGACTGCCCGAACGAGTGCATCCCGGCCGGCCGTGATTGTCCGGTTGATCTCCCTGCCCGCAAACACCCGAAGGCACGAAGCACTCCCCGAAAACCCAGCGCCGCGTCGGTTGCCCTGACACCGGCTCCTGCCACCAGATCGCTCCCACCTGGTCCTGCCATCCGCCCGGTGTCCGCCGAAATGCCCAGCTCGTCCGGACGCACTCCGGTGGCCGGCGAGAGTCGAGTGCTCACCGGCCCGATACTTGAAGGGACGCCGCTGCCGGCAGTTTCCGACCTTGAGGAACTTCCCGAGTTCGCTCGACATCCGGCGAACCGACCAGTCAGAAAGGCCAGGTAAAGGTCAGGCTGACTAATCGACGCAGGCGGGTCCAGAGCGAGGCGGGTCCTGTTTCCAGAAGGACGGTTCCTGTCGTGTAAACCGGGGCTGTTGCCGCACCGGCGTTAAGGGGTCGGACTGACGCAGTGTACCAGACGACGCCTGCTTCAGGAGCCCCGTGACCGGATGTCGGAATTCGTTGTGTCACGACCAATTCAGGCGGAACGACCTGCAGTACCGTTTCGCTGACAGATTCCAGAAGCCCTGCAACCGGGCGGTCCGGGCTGGAGTCAAAACGCAGTTGCGATTCAGCCGTTGCCGTCAGCAGCTCCACATCGGATTGCTGCAGACAGGCCACTGCTCGCAGGTCTGAATACTCGCCCACCACGCACAACTCTGTACCTGGTTCCAGCCAGGATCCCCTGCGGCCGGAATCCAGCACCTCAGATGCGTTCAGAACAGTCCGGCGATCTCTGTCGATCCCCGAAACCTGCGGCAGGTTTCTCGGCGGAAACACGATGCCACCCCGTGGACTACGAATGATCAGTTCGGCTTCGGCTTGTTTCAGGAGTTCCAGTCGTCGTCCGGCTGACTCCAGCAATTCCTCCGCTGCCGCCAGGCGACTGTCCCCGGAGCCGGATTCAAGCTGCCGCAGTCGCAATCCAGCGGCAGCCGCCCTGCGGCGAGCAATCTCGCCTTCCGCTTCAGCAATTTTCAGCTCCAGATCACCGTTGCTTAACCTTGCCAGCACATCGCCCCTGGCAACTCGCGTTCCGGCTTTCACCAGCCATTCTGCGTGACCGGCACCCTTCACATAGACTGTCGCACAGTTGCCAGGCACGAACACGAATGGTGCTCGCAGCGAAACGGAGAACGGAACGAACAGCACTGCTGCCAGCACCCCGGTTACGGCGATCAGTCTCAGTTTTGCAGGCAGCGTGGTCTGACCTGTCCAGAGGGGTGTGAGGATGCTTCGCAGGCGGTGTCCTGCCGTGAGCAGCAACGCCAGAATACCTGGTGCGACGGCTGCCCACCCCAGACCGGATGGCTCGGCAAAGCGGTAGATCAGTGTCAGGAGTCCCGCGGTGATTGTCAGCCGGTATGTGCCCGCAGCAAGGCCGTACAGGGCGAGACCTGCCCGTGCCACGCGGGAGTGCTCAGCAACGCCCGGCAGTGATTCACCGGTGAGCAGTCTTCTGAGCAGAGTCGAGGCGTGTTCATTGCCCGCTTCGGCCAGATTCGGTACGCCACAGAAATCACTCAGCAGATAGTATCCGTCATAGCGCAACAAGGGATTTCCATTGACCAGCAGTGTATTCAGTGAACACAGAAGCATCACGTTCAGGCAGAAGTCATGGAGCAGCCCGGGGTGTGTGCAGGTCCAGAGCAGTGCACAAACGGCCGCCAGGAAAAACTCAACCGCCATCCCTGCCCCTGCCACAGCCATCCGTTTCCAACGCTCCGGCCACAGCCATGAATCACTCACATCACAATACGGAAAGGGAATCAGCAGCGTCAGCTGCACCCCCAGTTCGCGGCATTCACCTCCGAAATGCCTGCAGACAGCAGCGTGGCCAAGTTCATGCAGTCCGCGGACAAGTACCAGAGCGGCTGTCATCAGGATCAGGTTACCCGGCGCCAGCAGACGGGCCAGCCCTGGCAACTCGTTCACCAGCACTTCACGCTGTGTCAGCGTCAGTGAGATGCCCAGCAGCACAACACAGACACCGACTGCCAGCACCAGCGGTGTGAGCACGCAATTCGTGACCGGGCTCAGCCACCGCAGCAATCCCGACGGATCAATCCCGCGCCAGCGAAAAGAAACGACACTCCACCATGCACGCAGAGCAGCAGACACCCCGCTTCCGTGAGATCGCCGAGGCAACCCAGCGCCTTGCCGGCCTGGTACCAGCGGGCACATCAGTCCTGATCGGACGGCTCCTGCCAGAAACCTTCGCAGCTCGTCTGGCGCCCAGTCGAAATCAGGATGCTCAGCCGCCAGTTCGGCAGACAGGCGTTCCAGCGGCTCACCGCTGCCCGCTCGCTGCAGCAGACTCAATTCTGCGTCAGACATCCGGAAGTACGAAAGTCGCAGCGGATCCTTGAGCACCCACAGGCCACCCTGGGCCGCTCGCAACTCCAGATCCTCCCTCAAACGCCAGTCGACTGTTGCCATCATCGCCTCCGCAGCTCGTGCACGCTGATGGTTCAGATTTCAAGCAGCACGTTCAGCAGCACATTTTCTCCGGGCCGCAGACGCAGATCCGGATTGGCAACTTCCGCACGGATTCGCACCTGGCGATTGAGCGCATCCACTTCGGGACTGACAAAGATCAGCTGACCTTCCAGCACCGGCGGGGGGAAGCTGGCTTTTGCTGCATCAGCGTCTGCTTCTGCCGGAGCTGCTGCTGTGAGCAGCTGCGCCCGGACTTTCTGGCCGGTCTTCAGTGATGCGGCAGCATCGGCAGAAGCGAAACCTTCCAGATGCAGCGGATTCAGCTGCAGCACCCGCACGACTGCTTCACCCGCTTCGCACCATTCGCCTGGCTGTTTGAGATGTTCCACAACCACACCATCGAAGGGAGCGGTCAGACGTCGTCGATCCAGCCGCGCCTGAGCGATTTCGAGGGTAGTCTGCAGATTTTCCAGCTGCAGCCCGGTCTCCTCACGGTCCGACAGCGCCTCCTCCAGCTGCAGCTCAAGACGCTGAAGAGCAGCCCGCTGCTGTTCCACGAGCGACCGAGCGGCGCGGCTGCGAGACGCGGACATCGAACGTGCCTGCACGGCCGCCTCGGTGCGGATTCTGGACTGGTCCCATTCATTCTGCAGCGTAAACCACTCTGCTGCCGGAATACTCCGCTCCGACTGCTCCCGTGAAACACGCGCCCGCTCCAGTTTGTCTTCCGCCAGCTCCTCCAGCTTTCGAGCCAGCTGCACCGGCGAGTCATCGGTGGCGAGAACTTCGGCCGCTCTGGCCTGCTCCTCAGCCTCTGCCAGCTGCTGTCGACCCTCTTCCACTGCCGCCTCTGCAATCTGCACCCTCCGGGAAGACTCGAACTTCTGACGAGCCACCCGAAGTTCGCGCTCAGCCAGTTCCACAGTGAGCACGGCTTCCCGATCATCGAGGGCCGCGAGCTGACTTCCCCGGGCAGCATGAGAACCAGGCTGCACGTCCACAGCCTTCAGCCCGCCGCGTTCAAGCGCCGGCACACGTGCTTCTGCAGCCGCGCGAGCAAGGCACTGAAACTCGATAAACCTGACGTTCGGTACCTTCACCGCCTCGCCCTCAGCAAACACAGTCGGCTCAGGTGCAGACGTGAGCACCGGACTGCTGCCTGGAAACGCTGTCCCCAGCAGAAGACCTGATGCCAGCAATGGAATTCCCGTTCTTCTGATCATACCTGCCACTCCTTCGCTACCCTAACGACCGCCCCGCTGCACAAACTCCACAAACTTCCTCAGCAACACATATCCCAGACTCCTTTGACCACAGGCAATTTCCGCCCGAACCCCCGCTCCAGGCCGCTCCTGCACTCCACGAAGTGTCTGGGCAGCTACGTCTGCCCGGACTTGCAGTACGAGCTGCCCCGCGCCGTTAATCACCGCCGACTCGCTGATGCGACTCACCTGAGTGGTGTGAACGGCTCCCGGAGCACTTTCGGAGAAAAATGAAATCACTGGTGCCCCTTCGGCTGCGGCCAGCATCACATGCCGCGCCTCGCGCTCGGGAACCTCCAGCTGCAATTCCCACGTGCCCTGCGGATTGGCCAGCTCCAGCAGCAGCTGGCCACGCTGAAGGGGTTTTCCAGTGAGTCGCTCAGAGACATCATCCGCATAGACGCGGCCACTGAATTCGGCGCGCACATCCAGTGCCTCCAGACGTCGTTCGATGAGCTTTCGGCGGAGTCGCAGCGACTCCATTCCGGCAGAAAGTTCAGCCTGTTCGGCCGTCAGGAGCGCCATGTCGGCTGACCGCGATGCCTTCAGCTGTTCGATTGCCGCCAGACGCGCTGCAGATGCCGCTGTCTGCCCAAGCACCGTTTCAAGTTCCAGCAATAGCTCGTCACTTCGCAGCTGCATCAACAGCTGTCCCTGCGAGACCGGCGCGCCATCTCTGACAGCCACCTGCGTGACGATTCCGGCTTCCGGTGCATGCACCTGCAACCGCTGAGAGGGCAGCAGCCGGCCTGTCGCTGACACCCGGAATTCCAGCGGAATCAGGGCCAGTGCAAGGACCACCGCGGCAGTGGCAGCGATCAACAGACGCAGCCGCGACAGGACAAACAACCGAACTGCCGGCCGAGCTTCCCGGCTTTGTGAGCCTGCCCGCAGATTTCGCAGCGCACCACGGATCTGCAGCAGCACCCGCTGCAACAGCTCACGATCCGGTTTCGCAGTACCGGTGAACTCCACAACCAGCGCCCGTTCACTCTCAGACCACACCCCGCTGACGCTGAGAGGAACCAGCAGTTGCCCCCCCCCCTCGGGCGGTCCTGTGAAAGCTCCACCCCCCTGACGCTTTGCCTGTTCCGACACAGCCCGGCAAATTCGTACCACCGCTTCCGCCCGCTCGTTGACCCCGTCAGTCCCCGTTGCCGACTCCATCCGCCAGCCAACCGCCTCCCGCCGACACACACAGGCCCGCGAACAACCAACCACCGCAGGAAGATCGGCCGAAAGCACTGCCCCCAGTGCCGACTCTGATGTCGCTCCGTAAAGAGCTGGCAACATCTGCTCCAGACGCCCGATTCCTTCGCGGAAACGCCGCAGGACGCCCAGCTGCGAACGACGAAACAAGTCCGCAAGAATCTCTGCGGCAGATTCCGCAAGCCCTGCCGGAATGTCCTTGCCCCGAAGCTCCAGTACCAGCAGCCAACCCGTCGCCGCCTCAACGCCAATCGTCTGCCGTAAGGCCGACGACTCCTTGAGATGATCCTCAAATAACTGCCCCGGGGCGGCCGCCGCTGCCTCGAGTCGGCCCCGAGTGGCGCCTTCCGGCTCGACTGCCAATCCATCCGGAACCGATGTCGCCACACACTCGATCGCAATTCCATCCACTGACCACAGGTCGACTGACTGCAGACCGAAACCCAGAGACAGCTCTTTTACCGTCAGCGCTGGAAGCAGCTCGTCAGCAAAGCCAGCCGGCTGACGCCGCACCGCGCTCTCCAGAATCGTCTGCAACTGTTCCAGCATTGACGTCATTGCACTTCCCTTCCCCTGCACATCCAGCCCCCCCACCGTGTACTATCGGCAGTTTCTGCGTGCAGGATTCCGACCTCTCTGCGAAACTGCTGAAAACCTTGGTGTTATGCGGGCCCGGGCATGGCCGATGCGGGACGCAGAATACCGGGAACAGGGCAATCCTGTCGCTGCAGCAGGCAGAATTTTTTTGGGTGCAAATGAAGCGGCGCGATCCAACGAACACTTTCGGCAAGTCTGTTCGCAACCGCACTGTTCGGTCCTGTTGCCCCGATGCGATGCCCCCTGTACACTTCCACGGACCACGATTGAGCTCCGGGTCCTGTGGCGTCGCGCTCACCAGCATTCGCCGCGAAAAAAACAATTGTGCTGAAGTGGAGGGGTCAACTGTTACTGCCTGACGAAGCCTGCAAACACGCCAGACAGTGAACAAACCAACCCCTCCACTTCAGCACAACCGAAGCGGGCGATCTCCATCTTTCGGGCTTAAACACGGCGACCCGAAATTGGTGTCGCGAAATTTCGAAAAAAATTTTCACCGCACCGAGACGCTCGTCGCCTTCGACGGATCGGTTGTTCCGCCGAAAACAGCCGTGCGGTTTGCACCAGTTGTGCATGGGCGTTTGCCCACAACGATTATCCCATTTGCTCCACAGATGACCGACTTCCCACCTCTGCGGAAGATGCGGAACACCCCTGAACTTCCACCTGCATTCCACATGATCGCCCGCGTCTGACAGGGGGGCGACACGTCTCCGCTGACGAAGAATCTCGTGAGTGTGCGCGGAGGGTCTCCGTGCCGAAAAGCGGGACGGTCAGGGTGGAACATCCCGTGGTTCCCCTTCCCAACGGAATGGAGCAGTTTATGAAATCGGTTATCCGTCAATGGGCTTTCGCTGCGGCAATTCCCCTCTGTATCGTCGGGCAGGTCGTGGCCCAGGACGCCGCGGTTGAGCAACCGGTGGCAGTCGAGCAGGCGCCGATGCCCGAAGGGGCCTACCTTCAGGATGGTGGTCAGGGCGTGGTTTACGATGGAGGTGCGGTCCCTGCGGTCCCCACCACCGAAGCCGTCCCGTCACTCCCCACCCATGGTTGTGACCCCCTCACAGCACCGCCCGTTTGGGGGATCCATCCCCAGCCTCTGTACTGCCCGCAGCCAGTTCCGGGCATGACGCCACTGTGCTGCCCCACCACACCGTTGTATACGAACAGTGGCCTGTGCTGTCTGAATCCGGTTCAGACCACATCCGGCTACTGTCCTCCGCCCGTTGCCCCCGCCGGTCCCTGGTGCCCTCCCACTCCCGTTGGTCTTCCCGTCGCCACCACGCCCGTTCCTCCGCTGCCGGCCTGCACCGGCTACGTTGCGGGCTACCCCTTTTCCACGGCTCCCATCTATTCCAATTCCTGTGCCACATGGCATCAGGTCCATCCGCTCCGCAAGGACGCCCTGTGGCATGTGAGCCCCGGCAATATGTTTCCGCAGCCTCCGATCACCCCGATCGCCAAAGGAAACTACTATTTCCGGCCCTACAATTTCCGCCAGGTGCAGATCGATCAGATGCATGCAGCCCTGTGGACCGGCAATACGGCCGAACCCTACACGTCCCCCCTGCTGCCTGAACTGGCGACAAAACTGCACCACTACAAAGCTTCACTCGACAAAGCTCTGCTGCCTGCGATGGGAAGCAGGCAGCCAGGAGTGCCGGGAACACTGGC
>JBJTOM010000052.1:0-32581 GCA_046074585.1 Planctomycetota bacterium
CGCCTGGTCAGAACTGAATCCCCTCATTCGCTGGTGACTTCGCCACCATTCCGCGTACCGAGGGCACTGTAGACGCGGATGTCGATGTTTTCCGTCAGAAAGCGGACGAAGGGAATGATCCGAGTGCGACGCATTGATGCCCGCGAACGCTCAGAAATCGCGAATCTGCTGTACGTCTCTGCTGAAGGTTTGCAGAAGATTTCATGAGTTCCGATTCCGGCCCGAAGTTCTCACTGGCGAATGATGCCGGCTTTGTCATCATGCAGGCCCGCAATAGCTGCTGCACCCTGTCTGCCCGCGTCCGTCTGTATCCCCGGAGTATTCCTGTGTCTGAAGCTCGCCCCCGATTCCTGCTCGCCGGACTGTTTGTCTGCTTTCTGGCAGCCCCCGCAACCGCGCATGAAGGCCCGGACCCGGTTGGTCACTGGGAGTTTCATCCGCGTCAACTGGAGGGCAGCCGACTGAAAGCGCGAGTGGGCGCGGATCTGATGCTCACCGGCCCGATTCGCTGGATGACGGATCCGCTCGGACAGTCGCTCGTGTTCTCACCGCGTCTGCAGTGTCTGGCAGATCCTGCCTCTGCACCACTCATGCATCTCCCCAAATCCGCATTGACAGTGGCTGCGTGGGTTGCGGTGGATGAACCGGAAGAGTGGGGCGGGATTGTAGGCACGGTTCAGGACGACGGTGGCGAAGAACGTGGCTGGGTGCTGGGCTATGACAAAACTGTGTTCACGCTGGTGCTGTCAACCACCGGTGCGGACGATGGTGATGGACATCAGACAGTGCTGCGAGGCACAACGCCGTGGGAACGCGGACGGCTGTATCACGTGGCAGCCGTGTTCGATGGCAAATCGGCACGGCTGTATGTGAATGGGAAGGAGGAAGCGTTTACACCGGACCAGTACGGAGAACTGCTGTATCCGGCTGCGGCACCGTTTGTGCTGGGTGGCTTTCGGGACACGAACGAGGACTTCAGGCTGACGGGCCGGATCCGGGACGTGCGGGTCTACGATCTGGCGGCCAAAGCGGAGTGGGTGCGTCAGGACTTCGAGCACGGTGTGAAGCTGGCCGAACTGGAAGCCCGCCCCGCAATCGCTCAGAGCGGTTTCGTCGTGGATCCCTACCTCCAGTTCGGAACCCGCGATGCGATGACAGTGATGTGGCGAACGGCGGGAAAGGGAACGTCGGTGATCCACTACGGAGCGACACTGGAGTGCGGCCAGCAGACATCGGTTCCGGGCGCAGTGGAGATTCACGAGGTGCGTCTGGGCAATCTGGAGCCGGAAACACAGTACTTCTATTCCGTAGAGACCACGCTGGAAGACGGGACTGTTGTTGAGAGCCCGGCATCCACCTTCACGACGGCTGTCAACCCTGAGACGCCCTTCGCCTTTGCCGTCTTCGGAGATACTCAGAAGAACCCCAAAGTCTCCGGCCAGCTGGCGGTCATGGCATGGGCTCAGCGGCCATCGTTTCTGGTGCACGTGGGCGATCTGGTGGACAAAGGTTCCATCGCAGGTCACTGGACCGAGCATTTCTTTCCGGGAATGAAGCCTATCGCCCAGCGGCTCCCGTTCTATCCGGTGCTGGGCAACCACGAAGAAAACTCGCAGAACTATTTCGACTACATGTCTCTGCCGACGCCCGAATACCACTATCAGTTCACCTTCGGAAACACTCAGTTCTTCATGATCGATTCCAACCGCAACATCGCGCCGGGGTCTGAACAGTACACGTGGCTGAAAGACGAGCTGTCGAAGTCGACAGCCGTGTGGAAAATTGCATGCCATCATCACCCCCCGTACTCCTCGGATGAAGACGATTACGGCAACCTCTGGAAGACGCGAACGTCCTCACGGGGCGATCTGCGCGCCAGACAACTGGCAGCTCTTTACGATGAATTCAACGTGGATATCGTCTGGAGCGGACATATTCACAGTTATGAACGCACGTGGCCTGTGCGTGACGGTCGTGCGGTCGAACAGAACGGCACCGTCTATATGATCACCGGAGGTGCGGGCGGTGGGCTGGAAACAGCCGGACCCTTTCGACCCGGATTCCAGAACAATGTCAGGCACGGCCATCACTATTGCATGGTGATGGTCAACGGGCGGACGATGGAAATCAAGGCGTTTGACCTTGAAGGACGACTGTTCGACACCGTCACACTGAAAAAGGCCCCACAGAAATAAAACAGAAATCAATCAGCGACGATCCAGTACCAGCAGCCCGGTAATGGTCAGGCCAATGCCGACCAGACCGATCGGCGACAGTGGTTCGCTGAAGATCACCATGGCACCGACGGCGCACATTGCATTCTGGGATGCGTTGATGACGTTGGCGCGACTGATCGTGAGCGTTCGCATGGCGTGCGTGATCGCAAAAAAACCAATCGCATTGAAGATCCCTGCAATGGCGATGGTGATCCATTCTGAAGCCGTGGTGTTGGTGATGGCAGATATCGGAAGCATGAGCAGACTTGCCGGGCAGAGCAGAAGAAAACCAGCGGTGCTGAACAGAAAGAGTGTGGCAGCAACCGGCATTTGAGAACGAACCGCCCGGCGAATGAATACGCCGGAGACGCCATAGCAAAGCCCGCTGACCACCGACAGAACCACACCCAGCGTCGGGGAATTGGCCGCGGCGGAGCGGTTTGATGCCGCCTCGGAGTTCTGACCATGATCAGAGACCGTGGTGTCCGCGGCGCCTGCCGTGCTGTCGGTGGCACTGGGTACAGTGTCGTCGGTGTCTGCCGCAGCGCTGGAGCTGGCTGTTGCCTCGGGCGACTGGCGGGATTTGGCAGCCGCTGAAAGAAAGATGATGGACGTCACCATGAGTGTCATGCTGAAAGCATTGCGGAGGGTGACCTGATCGCCCAGAAAGATGCGGCCGGCAACGGCACCACTGCAGATGATGGAGGCAAAGCAGATGGGAACGGAAATGGCCAGTCCGATCATGCGAAGCGACATCTGGAAGGCAAAGTTTCCACCCAGCTGATTAAAGAAGGCGGCCACGGCGATGGGCCAGAGCACACTGAAGGCGGCAAAGGAGTGCTGGCCGCGAGAACGCCGCAGGGCAATGAGCACAATGGCGATAAAGAACGTCGGGAAGGCTTTTGTCCCCGCCACCCACATGTCCCAGCCGGGGCCGGCATCGGTTTTGGAAAGTCCGCGAAGCGCCAGATTGGCAACGGAATAGGTGGCAGCGGCGAAGAGCCCGAGCAGCAGAGGTTTGCTGGACGGCGAAGGCTCCGGGGCCAGCTTGTCCGGGGAAGACATGGAAGCGGAATTCTGAGTGAAAAAGTCGCCGGATGGGGGCGGATTGCAAAAAACGGCGTCAGAGATTCTGACCTGGAATGTCCGCAGACGACAGAAGAACCTGCCCGCCACACGGAGATTCTCAGGGAATCAACCCCATCAAACTCATTCTCCCCCGGCTCTCTGATCCGAGGGGAGAGGGGCTATTTTCCGATTGCAGTGCCGGGTGTTCTGGAGTGGGCGTGTTGTGGAAAGTCAAAGGTGAGCACCAGTGGCTCAGTTCCGGTGTTTTCGATTTCCACTCCACCATTTGCCAGTGCTGCGTGAGTGATGAAGCCGATTTCGGGATAGATTTCTCCCAGCCGCATATCCCGGTGATAACGCACATGCAGCTGGCCGACGCGACCACTTCCGCCGTTGGTATGGAAGAGAGCGGGACTTTCCGGGCAGAATGTGGTTTTGCTGCGTGGCTGCACGGTGAGCCGCAGGATGGAACACTTCTGGTCCCCGAGGAAATCACCGTAGACGATCCATTTTGCATCGACACCGTCGCCGGCAAATTCAACGGCAGAGATCGCCGGACGAGAATTTTTCAGGACGAAGTCCGGGTCCTGGTTCGCTGCGAAATCAAACTTTTCGACGAGGTATTCCCAGTCTTCGTGGCGGTCTTTCGGATAGTCTTCCTGCCGACACGCATAGAAGGCATCTGCGGCGCCGATGCGACCGTCAAGGGTCAGATCTTCAGCCAGAAAGTGCTCGTCCATCGTCACATGCAGTTCGTGCGTGCACAGATTCGTCGGTGAATGCAGCACTCCGTTTGGCATCACAAAGCCATTGTCAAGCTGCATCATCACGTGAGGCGCCAGGTGCCTGATCCCGTTGTATTCGGTTTTCCCGAACCGCTTCATGCAGGCAAGAAACTGGTCCCTGGTGACGAAAGGGTACAGGCCCATGGCGGTGGTGTGATAATGCGACGCACTGACTGCGGGATTGTCGAAGGAATTGATGTCATAAACTTCCCATTTAGACCAGTGCAGGTGATCAGGGATGGGATTTAAGTTATCAAATTTTTTGGAGACAATCGGCCATGTGGGCCGGCCGAAGAGGGCGTTCGCGAATGCAGTGACCTTTGGCCCCATGACGGCCTGGGGATTGGCAGCAATCAGATCCTGTAAGGAAATCACCTGACCGTCCGGGGTGAGCACATGGGATTCGCCTTCCCGAAACGGTGCCTTCTGCGTGCGTGTGTCAATCACACCTGTGACAATCGGTACGGTACAGCACATCCAGATCTCATCCAGCCCCGTGCCGTTCATGTAGTCCGGATAATAGGACTCTGCTGCCAGGCGCAGGCGTTTGCCTGGCGTGCAGAATGTGCGACCTGCGTAGCGATGCAGCAACTGGAGCACTCCGCCAGACCTGTTCAGGCAGTCGTCCAAAGTCGCAGTCTCACGTCCGCCAGTCCCATCGATCACGGCCTGTTGTGGGTATTCGTGCAGACGTTCCGCGAGAATTGACGTGGAAGAAACCATGAATGACTGACCTTAATGAGTGGGACTGCTGTTCAGATCGCCGAAATGCCACTGATTTGTCCATCAGGGGGCGAGGGCGGGGCCGAAGTGCCAGGATCATAAAAAATTCAACGCTGGAAGGGAAATCAGTCGCTATTGATTATCGCAGGATCGATTTCATTGCTGCAGACGCTGGCAAATGCGGGAACAGAGCTTCCAGGCCCCGCATTCCGAGCGGTTTGAACGTCGCTGAGCCAACGTGCTTCTTCCGCTGGTCGATCGACGGTTTCAGCATGCGTGGACCGCCACAGGCGCCGACGAAGAGCCACACGCGGCGCCGGTCCGGTGTGCAGCGAAGTGAGAAGTGAGACGTTGCGAGGGCGTGCGGGTGAGAGAGTAGAAAGTGGAGAGGAGACCGCAGGAGCATGCAGAAAGTCGAGCGTCTCCTCTCTCCTTTCTCCATTCTCCTGCTCTATTTTTTGACGGCAGATGCCGTCAAAAAATGGGCGCGCGGGGGATGTCAATCCCCCGGTCACGGTGCGCGCGTTGCCAGAACCGCATCGGGAACGCAACAAAGCCTGACCGGCCGATTGACATCGACCGCACGCCACAGGACGTTTTTTGTGCTTTGTTCGGGCAGTGGGGCCTGACGATAGAAGGAGGCCCACGGATGGTGTGATTGGGCGACGGGGTGGGTGGCTCAACAAATGCTGTTGCGGGGAGGGCTCAACGGGTCCACTGGTTTTCGGGAAACAGGTGAATAAGTCTTCAGCATGGCGTTTCCCGGGCGGCCGTTGTTTATGATGGACCACATGGCCATCGGGGACGCATGGACACAACTTTCAATCCTCGGGCCAACCCATCCTGGAAACCTGAACATGGGATTTCTGTCACGCCCCAAATGGCTTGCTGCCACAGTACTGCTCATGGCCGTCGCCGGAACGGTATGGGCTTTTCGGGATCGTCTGCCGATTCGGATCGCTGGAAAAGCGTCTGCATCGGGCTCCGCAGCTGACACCGCCGGGTCCGCCTCCAAATCGAAAAAATCCGTCTCCAGACGCCGCAGTGCGGCGGCCGCCGCAGCGCTCGACGTGCTTCGGCTCAGTCCCCAGGCGCAGCGGAATCTCAACCTGGCTGCACTCCCGGCAACGCTCCGAAATTATTGGCGCACGGTCCAGATTCCGGGAGAAATCCGAGACCGGCCCGGAATTTCTGACCGTGGTGTGACGTCACCTGCCGTGGGTGTGGTTTCTGCGATTCATCGGTTCCCGGGCGATTCTGTGCAGCCCGGTCAACCGCTGTTCACCCTCCAGCTGTTCAGCGAATACCTGCAGAATACTCAGTCTGAACTCTTTCGGGCCACCCGGGAAACAGAACTCGTTCAGGAACAGATCGAGCGACTGGCGGCCATTGCCAAAGACGGGGCCATTGCTGAAGTGCGGGTGCTCGATCTGAAGAACCAATTCCGCCGCCAGCAGGCACTCATCGCCACCTGTCGCCAGGATCTGCTCACTCGCGGTCTGACGCCCGACCAGATCCTGCTGGCAGCAGACGGAACGTTTGTGTCGACGATCGAAGTGACGGCGCCGCCCCAAAGTACGACTGTCGCGATGGCAGCCGTTGGCACCGGGCCTGGGATGTGGGAGCTGCAGGAACTTTCCGTGGAACTGGGCCAGCAGGTGCAGGCCGGACAACTCCTGGCAAAGCTTTCCAACCACGAAACGCTGTACATCGTGGGCCGTGCTTTCAAGCAGGAGGCACCGTTTCTGGAAAAGGCTGCTCAGGACCATCGCCCGATCGATGTGGAGTTCGCCGAAGACGACCTGAGTCACTGGCGTGAGGGAGCCCTCGAACAGTCCTTCTCCATCCGGCATCTCGCCAACTCCATCGATCCTCAAAGCCGCACCTTTGACTTCTTCATCCCTCTGCAGAATCAGTCGCATCGCTACAGCCGGGATGGCGAAGAATTTGTGGCGTGGCGGTTTCGGCCCGGACAGCGAACACGACTGCATGTACCGGTCGAGGAATACCGGGATGTGTTCGTCCTGCCGGCGGGAGCGGTGGTGCGGGAGGGCGCCGAGGCATATGTGTTTCGGCAAAGCGGTGAATTGTTCGACAGGCGGCCAGTGCAGGTGCTCCATCAGGATCGCCGCTTTGTGGTGCTCGCCAGCGACGGCAGCCTCAAACCTGACATGCTGCTGGCGCAGAATTCCGCCGCAGCACTCAACCGCGTCCTCCGCGCCCAGACAGCCTCCGGTGAAGAACCCGGCTTTCATGTGCACGCAGACGGCAGCATTCACGGCGATCACAGTGATCACTAATCACGGCGATCATTACGGAGACCGGTCATGCTGAATGCTGTCATTCGATTCGCGCTGCAGTATCGCCTGATGGTGATCACCGTCAGTCTGGTGCTGCTGATCTACGGTTCCTGGCTGGCCACTCAACTGCCCATCGATGTCTTCCCGGACCTCGATCGCCCGCGCGTGATTCTGATCACGGAATGTCCGGGACTCGCCGCAGCCGAAGTGGAAACGCTCGTCACCCAGCCTATCGAAACCGCCGTGCTGGGGGCAGCGGGAGTCCAGGCGGTTCGCAGTCAGACCACATCAGGTCTGAACGTGATTTACATCGAATTCGACTGGAACACGGAAATCAGGGCTGCGCGCCAGACCGTGCAGGAGCGGCTGTCCGTCGTCCGCGACCTGCTCCCGGAAGGCGTCAATCCCCAGATGACGCCACCGGCATCCATCATGGGCCAGTTTGTGATTGCCGGGATTTATCGACAGGCTGGTCCGCGCGGCGGACAGCTGGCGGCCATCCCGGGCACACAGCTCATGGCAGAACGCATTCTTCGCGACGATGCCACGGCGGCGGATCTGGTGGTCTGGAAGCCGCGCGACCGGCGAAAACTCGATCAGTGGGAAGAGCAGTCGCTGGACAGCGTCACGTGGGAAGCAGCCTCCGACGATGCCCCCGCACTTTCCACTCCCGCACTCTCACCCGCACCCGAGCCCGCTCGCCGTGCCCGAATCCTGCTGGGTGGCCGGGAATACACTGTGGAATTCGGCACACACGAACAACAGCAGCAGGCACTCCGAACGACGGCTGACTGGGTCATCCAGCCGCGTCTGCGCAAGACTGCGGGCGTGGCTGAAGTGTTTATGCAGGGTGGCGAGCAGCGGCAGTATCAGGTGCTGGTCGATCCCGCTGCGCTGCTGGAATACGACGTCACGCTGCAGGAGGTGGAACAGGCACTCCGGGAAAGCAATCTGAATGCCAGCGGCGGATTTGCGGTTTCGGGGGAAACGGAGCGTCCGATTCGCATTCTTGGTCGCCCCGGGCCGGATGCTGCGGCCATTCTGCGGGAACTGGAAACCATTCCGGTGCATGTTCACGAAACCCGCGCTGTGCTGCTGAAACAAGTGGCCCGTGTGACCGAGGGCAGCCAGTTTCGCCGTGGTGACGGTGCGATCAATGGGTTGCCCGGAGTGGTGTTCACGATTGTTCGGCAGCCACATACGGACACGCGGCGTCTGACCGATGCGGTCACCGCAGCGCTCGCGGAAGTTGAAGCCACGCTGCCTCCGGACCAGATCATCAATTCCGAACTCTTTCGACTCAAAGGTTTCATCGACCGTGGCATCTTCAATGTTGCAGAAGCGCTGGTGATCGGAGCTGTGCTGGTGGTGGTGGTGCTGTTTGTCTTTCTGCTGAACTTTCGCACGACCTTCATCACTCTCACGGCCATCCCGCTGTCCCTCGTCATGACAACGCTCAGCTTTCGGCTCATCGGGTGGCTCACAGGCACACCGCTGTCGATCAACGTGATGACGCTGGGCGGTCTGGCAGTAGCCATGGGAGAACTGGTGGATGATGCGATCGTGGATGTCGAGAACATCTTTCGGCGACTGCGAGAAAATCATCGGCTGGCGGAACCGCGTCCGCCGCTGCAGGTGGTGTATGAAGCCAGTCTGGAAATTCGGAGTGCGATTGTGTTTGGCACGATCGTTGTGATTCTTGTGTTTCTGCCGCTGTTTGCACTGTCAGGAGTTGAAGGGCGACTGTTTGCACCGCTGGGCGCGGCCTATATCGTTTCGATTCTGGCCTCGCTGGCCGTGTCGCTCACCGTAACCCCGGTGCTGTCCCTGTATCTGCTGCCGCAGTCACCAGGGACACACGCGGAAGCCGACGGACGGGTCCTGAGACTGCTCAAATCCCTCGCCACTCCCCTGATTCGCAGCAGTCTGGCCTTCCCGCGACTGCTGCTGCTGATCACCTGGCTGGCGGTGGCCGCTGCGGGCTGGCAATTCTCGCGACTGGGCCGCAATTTTCTGCCGCAGTTCGATGAAGGCAGCGTTCAGATCAATCTCAACCTCCCGCCTGGATCGTCGCTTGAGGCGTCGAATCGAGCAGCAGCGGCGATCGACGCACGCCTGCAGAGTCTGCAGCAGTCATCAGAACGACCGGACGGCGAGATTCTGTATTTCGTCCGCCGCACCGGCCGCGCTCAGCTGGATGAACATGCCATGCCCGTCAGCAGCAGCGAATACGTGCTGAGCATGAATCCCGCGTCCCGCCGCAACCGCGAAGACACGCTCGCCAGCCTCCTTGAACAGCTGCGGGAAGAAGTGCCAGGTGTGGATATCGAAGTCGAACAGCCGCTGGCACACATGATCAGTCACATGGTTTCCGGCGTGTATGCACAGATCGCCATCCGCATTTATGGGGATGATCTCGATGAACTGCAGCGATTGGCAGAGCAGTCACGGGCGGCAATTCAGGACGTCACCGGACTCACACCGCCGGTCGTGGAACCCATGCGACAAACGCCTGAACTGCAGATTCGCCTCCGCGGAGATGACCTCGCCTTCTACGGGCTCACGCGCGCTCAGGCCGCCCGAATTCTGCAGACGGCACTCCAGGGAGAAGTGGTGTCAGAAATTCTGGAAGGACAACGCCGCTTTGAACTGCTCGTCCGACTCGAAGAAGCCTCAAGAACCGACTATGCCAACCTCGGCAGACTGCGAATCGATCTGCCGGGAGGACGCGGACAGGTGGAGCTGCGGGAGATTGCGGATATCGAAGAAGGCCTGGGGCCCAATACCGTCAACCGCGAAAACGCACGCCGGCGGATTGTCATTCGCTGCAACACCAGAAACCGCGATCTCGCCAGCGCAGTAGCCGAAATTCAACAGCGAATCCGCGAAACGGTGGTTCTGCCCGAAGGGTACTTCGTGGAATACGGCGGACAGTTTGAAAGCCAGGAACGCGCGTCCGCCATGATTCTGATGCTCGCCGGTGTTTCCGTGGCAGGCATGTTCGTCGTGCTGCTGCTCCTGTTTCCGTCCGTCCGCATCGTGCTGCAGATTCTCAACGCCCTGCCCACCGCCTTTATCGGCGGCGTCGCAGCACTCCTGATCACCCGCCAGGACCTGACAGTCGCCAGTCTGGTGGGCTTTATCTCGCTCGGAGGCATCGCGGTTCGCAATGGCATTCTGCTGGTGACTCATTACATGCACCTTCTGGAACATGAAGGTGAAGAATTCACTCCGGCGATGATCCTCCGCGGAAGCCTGGAACGACTGGCACCCGTACTGATGACGGCCATCACGGCCGGCATCGGACTGATCCCCCTCGTCCTCGGTGGCCAGGCTCCCGGACGCGAAATCCTGTACCCCGTTGCCACCGTCATCCTAGGCGGACTGGTCACCTCAACCTTCTGCGAATTTCTGATTCACCCGGGCCTGTTCTGGAAGTTCAGCGGGACAGCGTTGGCCGGAAACAACAGGTCCTCCACCGACAGCTGAAATCATGCCACAGGCCACGGATCACCGGGCCCATGCCAACTGGCCCTGAAGTTCTCTGGAATTCTCGCAGAAGACGGGGTACGAATCGGGAGGGCGAAGCTGGGATGACGAAACGGTGTTAAGAACACCGCAAGTCGTCTTTCGGACTCCACCCCACGTGACAAGGCGTGCAGGGGATGTCAATCCCCCGGTAGCACTGCTGAGCCGTCGGACGGCAGTCCGCGGGCAACAGCACTGCCACGGCCTGCGTGGGACCCTCAGCGGACTGGGAACGCAACAAAAGGGCCCTGAAACTCATCCCTGTTTCGTCACGCGGGCCATCCGTCTCATGCGTCCCCTGCGTCCCGTGGGTCCCATCACAAAACCATTCAAAACGCAACCCCCGAGCCGCGCCCGTGAGGAAGCCGGCGACCCGGACGACCCAGATGACGGTTCGCAGTGGGAAATGGGAAGTGGCGAGGGCACGAGGCTGAGAGAGTAGAAAGTGGAGAGGAGACCGCAGGAGAATGGAGAAAGTCGAGAGTTTCCTCTCTCCTTTCTCCATTCTCCTGCTCTATTTTTTGACGGCAGATGCCGTCAAAAAATGGATGTCAATCCCCCGGTAACGGTGCGTGCCCGCGCGGCCAGAACCGCATCAGGAACGCACCAAAGCGTTACCGGCCGATTGACATCAACCGCACGACACGGGACGTTTTTTGTGATTTGTTCGGGCAGTGGGGCCTGACGATCGCGGGGGGATTGAAGAATCCCAGTTTGTTTGTTTCAGCACCGTTTCGTCATCCCAGCCTCGCCCTCCCGAGCTGGGGCTCGTCATAGGGGGATTCACAAACCCCGCACGCCAGCGGGTGTCGTTTCGTGACGTTCGCGAATGCGGCTCGACTTTTGCCGGAACTGGCTGCTCGACGGACTGGATTTCCGTGGTGCGGTCGTTGCGTTGATCAGTTGTTTTTCCGGGCGGCCGCGCGGAGTTTTTCCAGATCGGCGGAGCGAGTCCCGGGGTTGAAGTCGAAGCTGTCTTCGTGAGCGAGCAGCGCGGCATGTCGCTGCTTGAGCGTCGCTCGAAGTTCCGGGTTACTGGTGGCGATGTAGATTCCGACAACGCTGACGGTATCTTTGACGGTGACATGACTGGCTTCGACGCCTGCGGACACATCATGCACGCCATCGGCATCCACTCGGAACACTGTCGGTTGTGTTCCGATCCAGGCGGGCAGTGGAAACGTGAAGGTGCCTTCTCGGGGAGTGAACCGGAAGAGGTTGGTTTGAGGATCCGGCTGGTAGGCCACATCGTGAGCGACAAGGACGGCGGCGTGGGGCGTGGCGAGCACGCTGGTTTCCCAGTCCGGCTGATCCGGCTGCTGGCGCTGTTCGGCGTGTGTGAGGGCGGTGGCTGACAGCAGCAGTTCATCGAGCATACGAATTTCGCGATTGACGCGTGTGATGGGTTCGATGAGATCGGGGAACTTCAGCAGCGAAGGGAGGCTGAGGTTGAACCAATAGAGGGAGGTGATGCGGCTGGCGAGGGCGTGCCAGGCCTGGGCGCGGAGTTCGTCGGGTGTGGGTGAACCGCGGCGGGGGCTGAGGAATCCGCCCCAACCATCGTGGGCTCCCTGGGACCAGTACGCAATCGCGCGGGGGCGGTTGAGTTCGCGCAGACTGCGAGTCATTTCGCCGATGGTTTCGAGGGGTGCGCCCCAGCGGATGGAGCGACCATTCCAGCGGCTGTAGCGAGTCCATGCATCCGCGGCCGGTGCAATGACTCGATAGGCGTCATAGTGCGGATGATCCGAGAGTCCTGCATAGTAGCGCCACGTGCGTTCCTCACTGAGCGTGACGGATGTATGCAGTCGACTGGGGGTGTACGGAGCGAGGAGGCGGTGAACTTCCTGTGGCGGAACCGGTCGGCCGCCACCATACTGCGGCTCACCGATAAACTCCACGGCATGAATTGACGGGAGCAGTTCATCGCGGTCGTAACGCTGCAGATCCGCAAGGCGATTAAAGCGTTTGAAAGGATGGCGGGCGGCGAGTTCCGGGTTATCGGAGTACCCGCTGACTTCCTCAATCTGGCCTGCGTTGATGTGCATGCGGCTGAGTGTTCTGAGGTATTCGTCGATGGTCAGACTCTGCCGGCCGCCGACGTCGTTTGCGATCCAGCCACCGCTGATGTCAAATTGTTCAGGACGAATCTTCATGCTGGCAAACAGGCTGACCGGCACCTTTGGAGTGGCGTCGACAGATGCCTGCAGCGCGACATCGACAACCACGGGCACGCGCTGCAGGGGTTCCAGAGTCGCTGTAAAGCCCCCGGTTGACCGGGGTGCGATGCGGCCATTTGCCGGAAAGCAGACCAGCTGGTCTGCTCTGAGCATTCGCGCGGCAAACAGTACGCGCTGACTTCCCCCGCCTCGCGGCAGCCAGAGTTTCAGACCGGTGATGGTGAGTTCACTGTCGCCGGAGTTCTGAATGTGGACGACGATGTGATTGGCTGTGACGGATTGCGGTGCAGATCGACCGTTCTGGTCGGTCGCGAGAAACGTCACGGCAGACAACCAGACGGAAGGATTTGCGAGGCTGAATCTCAGCTCGGGGCTGTTCTCGCCCGGCTGCACGGTATGCGTTGTCTCAATTCCCCACGACGTTGCCCGGGTATTGAATGGTACGACGGCAAGGGATTCGGGGGGCAATTCGGTGGTCTCGGCTTCCCACAGTGACGGAGTTTCGTGCCAGGACCAGTCTGCAGCCGCGACAAGTTCATCGGGGGTCCGGCCATCGAACTGCCAGACGTCGGTGCGGTGGAAAGTGACGGGCTGCGGGGATGAATTTCGCAGCAGCATTTCCACGCGAGCCCCAAGTTCGGGAGTCGGTGGACGTCGCCACTGCATCACGCTGGAAGTGCGGTGCGGCGTCACGGTGAGGCCGGCAATTTCCTGCGCGGTGCTGGAGGAAATGTGCAGTGCCTGCAGCAGGCAGAGCAGCGCAGGAACAGGAAAGCGGATGACAGATCTGGTCATAAAAACCTCGCTCCCGTCTTCCACCCGGTGCAGTGGAGGGTCAGGAGAGCCATTCAGTCATGACACGGCCGCCGACATCGGTGAGTCGGAAGTCACGGCCCTGGAAGCGGTGGGTGAGTTGCAGGTGGTTGAGTCCGAAGAGATGGAGCAGAGTGGCCTGGAGGTCGTTCATGTGGACCGGGCGGTCGACGGTATGCCAGCCGATTTCATCGGAAGCTCCCCAGACCTGCCCACCCCGAATTCCTCCTCCGGCCATCCAGAGGCTGAAGGAGAACGGATGATGGTCTCGGCCGGTATTGGCGGCGCGGCCTTTGCGGTTTTCGCCGAGTGGAGTGCGGCCGAACTCGGCGCCCCAGATGACCAGCGTGGTATCGAGCAGTCCGCGCTGTCTGAGATCTGCCAGAAGGGCTGCGATGGGCTGGTCAACAACCCACGAATTGTACAGCAGATCCTTATCCAGATCGCTGTGCTGATCCCATGCTTCATAGATCAGATTGACGAATCGCACGCCGCGTTCGACCATGCGGCGTGCGAGCAGACAGTTGCGGGCGTAGGTGAGGTGGGCATTGGCGACGTTGCCGCGTCCCGTGGCCTCCGGATGCTGCGGACGATCCACTCCATAGGCATCCAGAGTGGCTTTGGATTCGCCGCTGAGATCGATGAGTTCCGGAGCGGCGGACTGCATGCGAAAAGCCAGTTCATAGCTGGCGATGCGGCTGTTGATTTCTGGGTCCTGCAGCTGTTCAAAGCGGGCGGCATTGAGGGTTTTGAGGGCATCGAGGGACCGTCGCTGCTGGATGGCGGAAATGCCTTCCGGGCTGGACAGATTGAGGACCGGGTCGCCCTGGTTGCGAAAGAGCACTCCAGCGTGGTGTGACGGGAGAAAGCCGCTGGACCAGAGCGATGCACCGCCACTGGAACCCCGGCCGCTGGTGAGCACCACATATGCAGGGAGGTTGCGGCTGTCACTTCCCAGGCCATAGCTGAGCCAGCTGCCGACTGTGGGCAGTCCGAAGGCTGCGCGGCCACAGCTGAGCAGGAGTTGTCCGGGGTGATGATTGAACTGCTCAGAATGCATCGAGCGGATCATCAGCAGGTCATCGGCGTGCTGCGACAGCTGTGGCAGAAAGTCGCTGAAGTCCATGCCGCATTCGCCGTGTTTGCGCCAGCGTCTGGGCGACCCCAGCAGCACAGCGGCGTCCTTCTGGATGAAGGCGAAACGGACCTGTTCGAGCATTTCCTTTGGGAGTGGCTGGCCATCCAGTTCGTTGAGTCGGGGTTTGGGATCGAACAGGTCCAGATGGGATGGAGCTCCGGCCTGAAAGAGGAAGATGCAGCTTTTGGCTTTGGGTGCAAAGTGCGACAGCTGCCGGGCGACACTCGCAGCGGCATCGGCCGGGGAAGGGGCTGAGGCGCTGGCGGAGGGCAGCAGGCCGTCTTCGGTGAGCAGTGCGGCAAGAGCTGCGGCGCCGGCACCGGATCCGGAGGATGTGAGCCATGTTCGCCGCGTGTGCTGCTGCTGTGAATTCAGATGCATGGCGTTATTCCCGGGTAATGAATTCATCGAGATTCAGCAGCACTCGACACACCGCAGTGAGCGCAGCGTGGCGGGCATGATCGGAGGAATTGCCGGGCGAGGCGGACCGGATCAGCTTTGCGGCCGCCGCCGCATCCTGCTGGTAATCGCCTTCGAATTCCTTGAGCAGAGTGGTTAGCGCCTGCAGCTCTTCAGCGAGCGGCTCCCGCGACATACAGATGCGGAAGCCTTCCCGCAGAGGCTGGTGGGCATCGCCGGACGGGATCGCAAGGAGTCTTTCGGCGAGTCCGCGTGCGGATTCTGAAAAGACGTCGTTGTTGAGTGTGACGAGTGCCTGCAGGGGGGTGTTCGAGAGTGTGCGTTCGATGCAGGTGGTGTTGGCGTCCGGGCAGTCAAAGGTGGTCAGACTGGGATGCGGCGCTGTGCGTTTAAAGAACGTATAGAGTCCGCGTCGGTAGCGGTCCGGACCGGTGGATTCGGTCCAGCGAAAATTGTTGGCATAGCTGAGTTCCGCGACTCCGGATGGGAGCGGCGGGAAGACGGATGGGCCGCCGATATTCGGTGTGAGCAGTCCGGCGGCCTGCAGACTGATGTCCCGCACAATTTCACCCTCGACTCGCAGCCGGTTCTGTCTCCAGAGCAGTCGGTTGAGGGGATCGGTGAGCTGCCCCTGCTGGTGTTGGGCCGAGGCCTGCATCCACGTGGCGGATGTGAGAATCAGGCGGATGAGTTGCTTTCGGGACCAGGGAGTGATGTGCGGTAAGTGGGACTGAAGCGAGGGATGGGGGCGCCCGGAAAAGCGAGCGGCCAGCCAATCCAGCAGTTCCGGGTGACTGGGCTGTTCCCCGCGGACGCCGAAGTCGCCCACGGTTCGGACGAGTCCCTGACCGAAAAGCCGCGCCCAGATGTGATTGACGGCGACTCGTGGGACGAGAGGATTTTCGGGTGAGACGAGCCAGCGTGCGAAATCGAGCCGATCCGGTGGCTGTCCGGGGGTGCGGGAACGCAGAGGGGGGAGGATGGAAGGGGCTGCGGGCTGGACGGCGAGTTCGCGGATGGGTTCGAGGAATTCGCCGCGTCTGAGGACCCATGTGGTACGCGGATTGGAGGTGCGGGCCGTGAGCACTCGCACGGTGATTTCAGGTCTTCCCGGAGCGGATTTTCTGTGTGTGTCGATCTGGTCATGGAGCGATTTCAGGGCGGGCTGTGTGCGGCCCCAGAAGTCCAGAAGGACTGCGGTTTGAGCGGCAGAGCGGCCGTTTCCGGCGGCCAGTGCTGCACGAACGTCTTCGGGTGCTTTGGCGAGAGCCGGGGAAGGTTTGCTGCCTGGTGGAACCTCGTGTTCGGCAAGCCAGCGATCGAAGTCCGGCAGGAGCGGGCGGCGAAGTTCCGTGAGCTGAGTCTGCAGGGACTGGTCTTCGGCCAGATACTTTGCCTGCCGCTCAGGCCAGGCCTGAACGTCGGCATCCGGGAGCGGGACAGTGGCCGTGGTTTCATCGGCGTTGTTGAACACCGCGAACATCTGATAGTACTCGCGCTGCGACAGCGGATCATACTTATGAGAATGGCAGCGGGCACAGCCGACGGTAAGTCCCAGCCAGACGGCTCCGGTCGTTTCGGTGCGGTCAAAGCAGGCTTCGACGCGGAATTCTTCCTGGTCAGTTCCGCCTTCGGTGTTGGTCAGTGTCTGGCGGTGGAAGGCGGTCGCCAGCTGTTGCGCGGGGGTGGCGCTGGGGAGCAGATCACCGGCGAGTTGTTCGATGGTGAACTGATCAAACGGCATATCGCTGTTGAAGGCGTCGATCACCCAGTTTCTCCAGCGCCAGGCATCGGGGCGGGCATTGTCCTTTTCATAGCCGTCAGAATCGGCATAGCGGGCGTGATCAAGCCAGTGTCGGCCCCAGCGTTCGCCGAAGTGTGGCGATGCCAGCAGCCTGTCCACCACTCGCTCCCACGCACCGGGCGTCTGGTCGGCCACAAACGCGTCCACTTCGGCAGGCGCAGGGAGCAGTCCGGTGAGGTCGAGCGTTGCGCGGCGGATGAGTGTTTCGCGGGACGCGGGCGGAGCGGGGGACAGACCTGCCTGCCGCAGCCGGGCGTGGATCAGCCGATCAATCTCGTGCAGGTCGGCGGGCGCGTCGGGCGGGGGTTGGGGGAGCTGCGGGTTGAGCGGCTGCCAGGCCCAGTGCCGGGGCGCTTCGGTGGACGTGACACCTTCCGGCCACGCAGCGCCTGTGTCGATCCATGCGGCAAGCAGAGAAGTTTCGGCGGCGGTGAGCGACGGGCCTTCCGGAGGCATGCGGTCGTCGGGGCTGGTGCTGGTGATCCGCGCCATGAGGCGGCTGGAAAGGCTGTCACCCGGAACAGCCGCCGGGCCACTGTCGCCACCGCTGAGCAGGTGTTCGCGCTGGTCCAGCCGAAGGCCCGATTCGCGTTTTTCGGCGCCGTGGCAGGACCAGCAGCGGGATTTGAGCAGTTGCAGGGCCGCAGAGGGATCGGCAGCCGGCCGAACCGGTCCGCGTGGTGCCGGCGACGCTGCCATGGGAGAAATGGGCACGGCCGCCACGAGATCCTGGCGGATCGCCGTGGCGGCCAGCAGAAGCATCGTCGGCAACAGTCGGAATCGAAGCATGCGGACGCTTTCAGCTGCGGAATCGATTAGACGAACGGCGTGCGCCCGGGGATGGCAACGGGTGGCACCGGGTTGTCGGTCCAGTCGTACGCTTTGGGGCTGAGGTCTTCCTTTGAATTGAGCACGGCATCCCACGTGAGCCGCTGACCAGTGTAGGCTGCCATGCGGCCGGCGATCGCCAGCAGCGTGCTCTTGCTCATGTAGTCCCCGTTGTTGATGACCTTGCCGGCGCGAATGGCAGCGAACAGTTCGTTGTGTTCGATCTGGTACATGTCGCCATCCGGCCCGTCATACTTCCAGATCACCTTGCCGGCAAGATCGGTGATGGTGTGTGCCATTACATCGACGCGACCTTTGGTCCCGAAGATGAAGTCGTCCACTTCGTTTTCGCAATTCGGCCAGTGCCGACAACGGGCGAAGGCTTTGACACCACTGGCCCAGGTGTAGACGATATCGAAGTGGTCAAAGATGTTGCCATATCGGGCGTCGGTCCGCACCTGACGACCACCGGAACCACTGATGGTGACCGGTGCTTCGTCGTTCATGGCCCACATCATCTTGTCCAGACTGTGAATGTGCTGTTCGACATTGAAGTCACCGGACAGCCATGTGTAGTAGTACCAATTGCGCAGCTGGTATTCCATTTCGCTTTTGGTCTCTTCGCGACGGCGACGCGGGTCCCAGACACCACCGGTCATGTAGCTGCACTGCATGGCGGTGATGTCGCCGATTGTGCCGCTGCGGATCTGTTCGAAAGTGGCGCGTTTGCCGGGGTGATATCGCCAGCAGAGCCCGGAGACGAGGTTGAGCCCTTTCTGGCGGGCGATTTCGCTGGATTCAAGGACGGAGCGAACGCCGGGCGCGTCAACCGCGACCGGCTTTTCACAAAACACGTGCTTTCCGGCCTCGACGCAGGCCCGCAGATGCTGCGGACGGAAATGTGGGGTGGAAGCCAGCAGCACCACGTCGCTGCTTTCAATAACCTGCTTGTAACCGTCAAAACCCACGAAGCAATGCGCATCGTCCACGGTCACCCGCGGCTTCTGACCGTCCTTGTTGAAGATGCGGCTGAGCTGTCGGCGACCCCGGACCACAGAGTCCTCGAAAACGTCAGCCAGGGCCACAAGCTCAGTGCCGGGGTCGGCATTCAAGGCCTGTTCGGCGGCACCCGTCCCGCGACCGCCAACACCCACAAGACCAACCCGCAGCAGATCACTGCCGGCGGACCAGAGTCCCGCAGACAGCGGGGCAGCCGCAGCTGACACCGTGGTAGCCGCCGTTGCCACAGCGGCCGAGGCACCAAGAAACGTGCGGCGGGAAGAGGACTGAGATTCGCCGAGGCTGGTCATAGGAGGAACCTGCTGGATGTGGGGGAGGGAGGAGAAGGCGGGCGAGAGAAGAGCCGCGCCGTGTTGCAGCCCTGTAGAGAGACTCAGGATAGAGTGACCTGGGAGAGCGTATCGGTCAAGAGCCAGGCATGCTGTCTGGCGGATTGCCGGGAAAATCGTGGGGAACAGGAAGTCCCGCGGGGCGTGCGCAGGATGTACCTCATGAGCCGCCGGACGGCAGTCCGCGGGCAAAAATCGCTGCCAACGCGTTGGGGACGCTGGATGTGATCCCTGGTGGCAGGTGCCGCCCCGCTGAGCTCCCGCTGCTGCGCTGGCAACTGAGGCCAGCACGGTGACGCATCGGCAAAGGAAAAAGTGCAGGAAAAAGTGCATGGCACCTGCGGGCCGGAAACCGCCCCGCGACAGCCGCGACTGCGTGAGCCGAGCGACCGTCGTAAAGCTCGTCCCCAAAACACTTTCAGCGTTTTAGTGCCATGCACCTGCAGAAGCACTTTGCAACTCGTTGCCAAAATGCTGTCTGCCTGATGATTCTTTATCGGGATGTTGTGCGAACACCCATATAAAAGGTATAATACTCCCGTGGTACTTACTGACTCATTAAAAACTGCGTGCTCGTGATTCCACTTCCATCATGCCGTGTCGCCCTTTCCCACATGGAATTTCCATATACCCTGATCGGTCTTTGTCGCTGAGCCTGAAGGCACTTGAAATGACAACCCCCAAAGACTTGAAAAAGCAGATTTATGCGTGTGAATGTGAGCGATGCAGCGCGATTGTCTGTCTGATCGAACAGTGTGACGCTCATTTGAAGTTTTCCCCTTCGCGCGCAGGTCGCCTTTGTGAACTGGCCGTCGTCGCTGCTGCGGGAGAAGACGGGCTTCTGAAGGAACACGTGGTGGCTGAACGGCGCCAGTACGCGGAGCACCTGGGAGTCACCCTTTCGGGTCCGACGAGTAACGCGGATCAACCTGTCCACATTGACTGGGCGATCAGGAACTCCAACCACAACCCGAATGCGGCTGAACGAATCAATCTCGGTCGCTCGCACGCGTCATTTTCGGACGGACGATACCGGATCCATCGGAGTTTCAAGTCTTCGTAGGATCTGCCACGGGGCTCAGCGTTCTGTAGCGACGTCGTTTGCTCCACTTCATTCCACATTGATCTGGTCAGGAAATCCAATGCATACCAAACAACAGCAGTACGAAGCTCTTGTTGAAAAGCGGAAAGCTTGTCGCCTCTGCGTGGGGCTCTCAAATCCGGCAGAGCCGGCGTTGCGGCAATTCGATTCCAGCCAGATTGGCCCGTGGTCTCGTCTCCATGGCGATCTCGATGCGCAATTGATGATTGTGGGTCAGGACTGGGGAGGAGTAAAATATTATCAGGACAACAAGGGCTTCGACAGGCTTGACAATCCTACCATGCGCAACCTGGAAAAGCTGCTCCACCACATTGGGTTTAAGGTCAGCGTTACTTCCTATGCGGATCAGGGGCGCGGTCTGTTCCTCACCAATGCTGTTCTTTGCCTGAAAAACGGTGGCCTTCAGGCCAGGATCGAACCCGAGTGGGCGTGGAACTGTGGTTCAAATTTCCTGCGGCAGCAAATTGAAATTGTGCGGCCGAAGATCGTGATGGCCCTTGGCGCGTTTGCCCTTCATGCCGTGCTCAGAGCGTTTGAGCAACCGGTTATCAAATTGCAGGATGCAATCAAAGACACCCGCGGCGCTGAAATCCTTGATGGCGTTCGGTTGTTCGCGGCCTATCACTGTGGAAATGGAACAGTGAATCGCAACCGTGACCTGAAACAGCAGTTGAAGGATTGGAAGAGAATCCAGAAATTCCTGCAGTAGGTCCCATTTTGCCGTCAGGTCGCACTTTGCCCGCGGGTGCCATGCACAGGACCGGGTCTGTCGAGCCGGGGATGCTCTGGTTCCGGGTTCCGTCGGGGACAGTCGCGGCGCCGCAAAGTGTCCGCGCGTCGCGCGTCGTGGCGGCAGCAATGCCCGGCCACAGCGGCCAATTCACATCGTCCACACGCCCCTGATTCGCCAGGGCCTGCAAACATGCAACCCGTCCGATTCTCTGCTATACTTCCGTCAGGTCTCCCCCCCAGCCAATCTCCAGTCACCTTCCATGTCTGTACCACTGCATCGTCTGCTTCTGCCATTCCACCGCCGACTCCTGCTGCAGGCACTCTGGTCCGCAGCTGCTGTCGGGCTTTGGGCCGCTGCGGTCGCGGGCGTGTTGGTTTCGGCTGCGTGTCTGCTCACCGGGCTACGGCTGTCAGGTGGCTGGCCGTTGCTGCTGGCGGTGACGGGTGCCCTGCTTGGCGGCGTGTACCGCCTGTTTCAGGGCCGCACGGTGGCTGACACGGCCACATGGATCGATGCAACGTGTGGTTTGCACGACGGTACGGCAACGGCGCTGGCATTCAGCAGCCTGAAGCGGCGTTCTCCCGTGCAGGCACTCCAGCTGCAGCTGGCCTGTGACCACCTGCAACGGCTCAACCCGCGCACCCTGATTCCGCTCAATACACCCCGTCTCTGGAAGCAGGGACTGATCACGGCGGCCTGTGGGGTACTTTTGGCGATCATTGGTCCGCAACTGCAGTCCGCCGCGCCAGCTCCGCAGCTGAGTTCAGCCGCCACTGCCGCAGCTGCTCAACAGCTCCAGCAGGATCTGCAGCAATTGCAGCAGGAACAGCCTGTCGATAAAAGTCTTCAGGAGGCTCTGCAGGCCATGAATCAAACCCTTTCAGAACTCTCGGAAACTCCCGGAACTCCGCGCGAGGCATTTGCGAAGCTGTCACAGCTCGAAGGATCGCTCCAGCAGCTTCAGCAGCAGCTGCGGGATCCAGCCTCAGCCAAAGCGCTCGCCGAGATTGGCGAGGCACTGCAGCTTTCCGAGGACATGCAGCCGGCAGGACGAGCACTCGCTGACGGCGATCTCCAGAAGGCCCAGACGGAACTCCAGAAACTCAGTCTTCCCGAAGCCAATCAGAAAACTCGCCGCGCAATCGCTGAACAGCTCAAAAAGATCCAGCAACAGGCCGCTCAGTCAGGAAAAGCAGACGCAGCTGGCAAGGCCGCCGGACAGATGGCTGAGGGTTTACAGGAAGGCCGTCAGGAGTCATTCCGGGAAGGCACACAGAACCTCGCCGCGGAAGCCCGTCGCCAGGCCGGCCAGAAAAAGCTCTCAGAAATGCTCCAACAGCAGTCGGAAAGCCTGGCACAGCTGCGAGCAGACATGGAGAGCCAGGCCGGCAATATCGCGCAGGGCCAGGGGCGAGGAGGCCGCAAGGCTGGCAAAGGCTCCTCCGGTGACCCGCGCGGAGATGCCTCAGGCCACGCCGCCACGGCTCACGAACTGAGACTCAAAGGCGAAAACTCCGGGCAGGGAGACTCCGAAACAGAAATGCTCCCCGGCGAACGTGAAGAACAGCCGGCTGAACGTGAATATCGAGCTAATCTGCAACGCTATGAATCGCTCCAGGAATCCAGCCTCGACTCAGAACCCGTGCCCCCCGGCCAGAAACAGCTCATTCGCCGCTACTTCCAGCTCATTCGCCCCCGCGAAATGCCGGACACACCCCCGTCGTCCCCGCCAACCCCATAAAGTGCCTGAGGATGATTCATTGAAAGGTCGAATCCGACGCGGTCGCCAAAACAATTGGACCCGCCAGAGACGCCATCAATCGGATATCGCGCGAAGTCGAAATGATGACAGTTGCCAGCATCCGCCGTTGGCGGTGAGCGTTCTCACCAGGCTGATCAAAAAATCCGAAGTCTGCTACCGGAAACCATTTACAAACATTCGCATCGTCTTCCTGTGAGTTTTGGCACGGTGTTTGTTCTCTGGAATTAGCATTCGGCGACAGGCGTTATCAGGACGCGGGTTGTCGAGGACCGTCCGGAGTGAGCTGAGAACAGCTGGCGTCATCCTGTCGATCACGAAGCAGTCAGCAGCAGCGACCAGCCGAATTCCCAGCCACAGCGTGCCGGGCGGTCCATTCCTCCAACCGGTGCGATTTCAGGAAGGAACAGACCAATGAGGACATTTCTGTTGAGTGTGGCGTTGATGGGTGTGTTTGTGGCGGGTGTGAGTCGTGCGGACGACTGGCACCGTGGTGTGAGTCGTTCGGGGGTCGGTTTTTCGATCAGCTACGGGGACGGGCGTGACCGTTTCAGCGCTTCGTGGGGGCGTGGTTCCAGCCGAGGGTTTCGTGACCACGATTACGATTACCATTACGGTCGCGGCCCCAGCCACTACTCAAACCATCATCACAGCCACACCGGGTTTTATTCTCCATACCCGGTCTATTCGGTCCCCGTCTACAGCCCGGGGTTTTACAGCGTTCCGTCTTACGGTGGCTGGCATTCTCACGGCCGTCACTGCCGCTGATCACTCCCGGTTCCCTGAACAGCGGGCCTGACATTCTCCCCTGGCCCGCCTACAATCACCGCACATCTCTCTTTTTCAGCGGTTTTTGTCGGAACTGAATAGTCAGCACATGTCGGCACAGAATCAGCCCGAGCACTCCATTGCTCTGGCCATGTCCGAGGATCAGCACAATCTGCGGCGCATGCTGCGATCCGTGCGGGAAGCAGAGCGATCGGGCCGGCCCAATGACCGGCTCCGATCGCGTTTTGAAGAGCAGCTTTGCAGATCGATGGAGCGGCGTCAGAGGCGTGCTGCATGGCAGCCGCGGCTGGACTGGGACCCGGAACTCCCGGTCGCGGCCCGGCGCGAAGAAGTAGCCGAGGTGATTCGGGGCCATCAGGTGATTGTGCTCTGTGGTGAAACGGGTTCCGGCAAGTCCACGCAGCTCCCGAAAATCCTCACAGACATGGGCCGGGGCATCGGTGGGATCATCGGCCACACTCAGCCCCGTCGAATTGCTGCCAGGTCGGTGGCTGTCCGAGTCGCTGAAGAGCTTGGTGCACGGCTGGGACAGCAGGTGGGATTTCGCATTCGCTTCACGGACAGCAGCGGTCCTGACACGCGGATCCGGCTGATGACCGACGGCATCCTCCTCGCAGAAACGCAGGGTGACCCCTGGCTCAGTCAGTACGACACCATCATTGTCGACGAAGCTCACGAACGTTCGCTGAACATCGACTTTCTGCTGGGCTACCTCCGCCGACTGCTCCCCAGACGTCGTGACCTGAAGCTCATCATTACTTCAGCCACCATCGATGCGGCTCGCTTTGCCGAACACTTCTCCACGGGCGGCCAGCCGGCACCAGTGCTGCACATCGCCGGCCGCACATGGCCTGTCGAGATTCGCTGGCGGCCGCTCGACCAGGACGAACATCCCACCGATGAGACCGCTGAACCGCGAGACTGGCTGGATGGTGTCACCGATACGGTTCACGAAGCCGCGGCCATCGACAGCGGGCACATTCTTGTTTTTCTGCCGACGGAACGCGATATTCGTGAAGCCAGCAAACGACTGGGGGGCCAGCGATTTCCCGGCGACACCCCGCAGTACCCCACAGAAATCGTGCCCCTCTTCGGACGCCTGTCCATGGAAGAGCAGACCCGAGTTTTCTCTGCGTGGCCTCACCGACGCATTGTGCTGGCCACAAACGTCGCCGAATCATCGCTCACCGTTCCCGGCATCCGGTTTGTGATTGATACCGGGACGGCCCGCATCAGCCGCTATTCTGCTCGCTCGCGGATGCAGCGCCTGCCCATCGAACCCATCTCGCAGGCTTCGGCCAGACAACGATCCGGGCGATGTGGTCGTGTCGGGCCAGGGATTTGTTTCCGGCTCTACAGCGAAGACGATTTCAATCAGCGCGAAGCTTTCACCGCTCCGGAAATCCAGCGCACCAATCTCGCTGCCGTCATCCTGCGCACTCTGAGTCTCAGACTGGGACGACTGGACGACTTCCCCTTTCTTGACCCGCCCAGGACAGCGGCTGTTCGCGAAGGCTATCGCACCCTGGAAGAGCTGGGAGCGATCGTCATGGAAAACGCCCGCGAGACGACGCCGGAACCGGTGCAAGCCAGCCCGGACGCGGCCCCCACCCAGCCTGCGCGCCGCGATCCTCCACCGCCCAAACCCGGTGAACTCACCGAACTGGGCCGCCGCATGGCAAGGCTCCCTGTGGACCCGCGGATCAGTCGCATGATCCTCGCCGCTGTCGAAGAGCATGCCCTCCCCGAAGTGCTCGCCATCGCCGCATTCCTCGAAACCCAGGACCCCCGCGAACGCCCCGTCGACAAACAGCAGGCCGCCGACGAAGCCCACGCCAGATTCGTCAACCGCGATTCCGATTTCCTCACAATCCTGAACCTCTGGGATGTCTGGCACGAAAAGCAGCGATCGCTCTCCGGCAGCCAGGTGAAGAAATGGTGCCGCCAGAACTTCCTCTCGTGGATGCGGATGCGTGAATGGGTGGATGTGCATGCCCAGCTGCGCGAACTTCTGGAAGACAGCGATGATCCTGCCGTGGCCAAAGCCGCCAAATCGCTCTCCGCCCATCACAGGGCTGGAAAGCAGGCAAACGCCACCGCTGCTCCCGCTGCCCCTGCACCGCCCTCCCAAAACGCCGCAAAGTCCTCCGCCCGGCAGCAGACAAAGCCCCCCGCAAAGTCCCCGCCGTCCGGAAAGACCGCCCAGCCCGGGACGGCTCCGACACCTGCGGAACCGCGACACAACGACTTTGCCGCCACCCATCGCGCCCTCCTCACCGGACTGCTCGCCAATATCGGCTGCCAGACTCCTGAAGGCGAATACCAAAGCGCCGGTGGCGCAAAGCTGGCCCTCTGGCCCGGGTCTGCTCTGGCATCCAAAGGCGCGAAATGGTTCGTCGCCGGTGAACTGATCGAAACCAGCCGCCGCTTTGCCCGCACAGTGGCCCGAATTCAGCCCGAATGGATCGAACCGCTCGCCGATCACCTCGTCACCCGCGAATACTTCGAACCCCACTGGGACGAAGAATCCGGAAATGCCCTGATCCATGAAAAGGTGTCACTCTGGGGACTCCCCATCGTTCCCCGTCGTCGCATTTCACTGGCCCGCATCGATCCCGCCAAATCCCGCGATCTGCTCATCCAGCACGGACTGGTCGAATGGGGACTGCTCTTCGGCAGACTTTCCGAAGACGGCGAAGATCCCGATCACGGCTATGAAGACGAAGAAGAGGCGCTCACTCGCGGGGCGTGGCGTGTACGGCCGGGGCGTCAGACAGCTCCTGGACGGCCCGCTCCCCGACGCGGCTGGGGTCATGAATTCCCCTTTCTCAAACACAATCGCGAGGTCCTGCAGCAGCTCAAGGAACTCCAGGCCCGCACCCGCTCCCACCATCTGCTCCCCGGCGATGAAGTGCTCTTCGAGTTCTACGCCACGCGGATTCCCCCGGAATGCGTGGACCGCGATCGCCTGCGACGCTGGTACCAGCGAACGCACCCACGCGTCCCTCAGCTGCTCCAGTTCGACATCAACCAGTTCGCCGACGAATCACAGCGACAGCAGCACGCGGATCTGTTTCCCGAACGCCTGCACGTGGGCAGCCTCACTCTGCCGCTCACCTATCAGCTGGATCCCGGTCAGGAAGCCGACGGCGTGACGGTGTCGGTCCCCGAAGAAGCCCTCGGTCAGCTCAGCGAATCCCAGCTCGACTGGCTCGTTCCCGGTCTGCTGGAACAGAAAGTTCTCGCCACTCTGCGTTCTCTTCCCAAGCCCCTGAGGCGTTTCTTTGTGCCCGCACCGGAATCGGCCCGCAAGGCCGCCGCGGCGCTCGAATTCGGCAAAGGCGACTTCCTCGCCAACCTCGCTCAAAAACTTACCCAGCTCTGCGGTGAACGCATCGACCCGCGTGAATTCGATCGCGCCGCCATCCCGGCTCATCTGCAGTTCAACGTGCGGGTTCTGGATTCATCCGGACGACCGATTCTGGAAGGCCGCGAACTGCGTCTGATTCGCACCTCGCTGGCCGACCGCGCCCGCTCCGCCGCACTCGCTGCTGATGACCGGGCCGCCGTGCACGGACCGGCTCCACAGGAAGCCCAGTGGATGCGGACCGGTTTTCGCGCCTGGGAATTTGATCAGCTCCCCGAACACATCTCCCTCGTCCGCGCCGGAATTCCGATCCGATCATTCCTCGCGCTTCGGGATGATGGTGACTCCGTCGCCCTCACGCTGTGTCAGACGGCTGACGAAGCCACACTGATCCTTCGCCGCGGACTCCGCCGACTCATACAGCTCCTTGAAAAAAAACGCCTGCTCACACAGGTCGGCAACCTCCCGAATGCCAACACCATGCGGATGCAGGCGGCAACGATCAAAGGCATTGACTTTCCTCAGCACCTCTCTCTGCTGATGGCCGACAGAAGTTTTCTGCACGACGCCCCGCTGCCACGGTCCCGTCCGGCCTTCGACAAAACCCTCGAACTCGGCCGCCAGCGGCTCGGACTGATCGCTCAGGAGTTCACGCAGTTCCTGCCAGGACTCTTTCAGCAGCAGCTCGATACCCGCCGACAACTCGATCAGACCCGCGGCGCCGGCTGGGATGCCCTGCTCGCCGACATGCAACGCCAGCTGCAGGGACTGATCCACCCCACCTTCCTCATCGACACTCCCTGGCCATGGCTCATCCAGTACCCCCGTTACCTGACCGCCATCCGCCAGCGACTCACTCGACTCACCTCCGGTGGTCTTCGCAACGAACTGGCCGCCGCAGCCGAACTGCAGCCGTGGCTGGAACGCTTCGACCAGAAAGCCCGCGAACACCAGCAGCAGCGTCGACTTGATCCGCTGCTCCTGCACGTCCGCTGGATGCTCGAAGAATTCCGCGTTCAGCTCTTCGCACAGAAACTCGGGACCGCCATCAGCATCTCAGCGGCGAAACTGGACGAACAGTTTCGCAGGATCTCCTGAAAACCTGCCACTCACTCTTCCCGATACAGCTGTCGAGCGTGCTGGATCGCATAATGCAGACGCGATTTGACAGTGCCCGACGGCAGTTCCAGAGCAGCTGCGATTTCAGAAAGGGTCAGTCCATCCACAAACCGCATCAGCAGCACTTCCTGATGCTCTTCGGATAACGACGCAAATCTGCTGCGCCAGTCCTCTCGCTCCTGCTCAGACGATGACACAGCGGAATCCGTCGGAGCCGGAATCAGCGGCAACAGTTCGTCGTTGCCCGTCGCACGCTGTCGCCTGCGTCGGACGGCAAGCGAAAAATTTCGCACGGCCGGGTAAAGAAATGTGGTCAGCGCGGCTGTGAGCACAAAACCGGGGAACTTACGCGACAGATAGGCAAATGTCTCCTGCAGCACATCCAGTGCATCATCCTGATGTCCGGTGAATCGCAGTGCCAGTCGCAAAGTCCAGTCACGATGACGAAAATACAGCACGTCAAAGGCCTGCAGCTCGCCTCCGTTGATGGCCTCCACCAGCTGCTGATCAGATCGAGTGTCGATCGGTGCCGGAGACATGCAGTAGACCACGGAAAAAAGGCGTCGATCAGCCAGACCACTCGGAATCTAACCAAAAAATCTGTCCGTGGTAGTCAGTCGAATGCAAATCCCCCTCCGCTCCGCAGAGAACCTGCAACACCGTGGTTTCCCGGAATAAGACGCGTTTTCTGCCACGCCTGAGAACGGTACGAGCTCGGCACCCGCGACAGAGCGACACCGCGTCCGTCGCCGGAACGCCGCCGCCACTCCCAGGGTGGATCGAATTCGCCATCCGGCAGCCTATAATCTCCGTGCAGTCGGAAGTCTTTCCCATTCGGGGTGACAGAGAGCGGGTGTTCCATGGTGAATGCGGCAGATGAACGGGACGAGCGGCTGGCGGTGATCCTCGACCGCCTGCTGCACGACTCAAAAGGTGGCCATGGTCAGCAGCGGCTTGAGGAGGCGATTCGGCTGCATCCGGATCTGGAACAGGACCTGCGGGAATTGATTGCCACAGCGCAGATGGCTGACGACCTCGCACTGCTGCATTCCGTCTCGCTCTCGGACACCATTCGCCAGCCTCAGCGTCCCCCCGGCCGCGGCTCCGCCGTGGGATCCTTCGTGGGTGAATATGAAATTCAGGGAGAAATTGGTCGCGGGGGAATGGGAGTCGTGTATCGGGCGTGGCAGCAAAGTCTGCAGCGCACTGTAGCACTCAAAATGATCCCCAACGCCGCGTTTGCATCCAGCCACGACATCGCTCGACTGCGCATCGAAGCCCTCGCTGCGGCCCGCCTGCAGCATCCGAATATTGTTCCGGTGTACGACGTCGGGGAACAGGATGGACAGCCCTGGTTCAGTATGCAGTTTGTGGATGGCGTCACCTTGTCACAGCGACTTTCCAGTGGTCCGTTACCGCCCCGGGACGCAGTCTCGCTGCTGATTCCCGTAGTGGAAGCCATCGGGGCCGCCCATCGGGCCGGAGTGCTTCACCGGGACCTCAAACCCGCCAACATTCTCATCGCCCGCGACGGTACTCCCTTTGTCACCGACTTTGGTCTCGCAAAGCGAGTCAGTCCGTCAGGGAATGCGGCGTCGGTCTCCGGAGACCTCCACAGCCTGAAAGCGAGCGGCGCCATTCTGGGGACACCGGCGTGGATGTCACCGGAGCAGGCGTCGGGGCAGACGGATTCCATTGATGTCGCAGCCGATATTTACAGTCTCGGTGCCGTCCTCTTCGCCATGCTCACCGGACGCCCCCCCTTTCAGGCCGCTTCACCGCTCGACACCGTCCTGATGGTCCTTGAACAGGACCCCCCCAGCATCCGCATGCTCAACCGCGCCGTGGATGCCGACCTGGAAATGATCGTGATGAAGTGCCTGCAGAAGCCGCCGGATCTACGGTACGAGTCCACCACGGCGCTGGCCGCTGACCTCCGCGCATGGCTCAACAACGAACCCATCACTGCCAGATCTTCCACGGTGCTGCGAATCATGACGCGGCTGTTTCGCGAATCACACCATGCCGCCATTCTGCAGAACTGGGGACTGCTCTGGATGTGGCACAGCGCTGTCGTGCTGCTGCTGTGCCTGATCACCAACGCCATGCAGCTCAACGGCGTCACACAACGCTGGCCGTTCGTCGGACTGTGGGTCGTCGGACTGGGACTCTGGGCCGCCATTTTCTGGAACCTGCGGCATCGGGCCGGACCAATCACAGCCGTCGAACGCCAGATCGCCCACATCTGGGGCGGCAGCATGCTCGCCTCGTCCATGCTCTTTGCCGTTGAAACCATCATGCACCGACCTGTGCTTGAGTTTTCGCCGTGCCTTGGAGCGATTGCCGGAATGGTCTTCCTCGCCAAAGCCGGGATTCTCTCCGGACGGTTCTACATCGAAGCAGCCCTGATGTTCGCCACGTCACTCGTCATGGCCGCCATTGAAGCCGCCGATATCCCGGACTTCAGCGTGAGCCTGTTTGGTGTGGTTTCGGCGATCACCTTTTTCCTTCCCGGATTGAAGTACTATCGCCAGCAGCGACGACAGCGAGCCGGATAACGAGCACCGCACAGCCACTGCGCCCCAAATTCCCCCCTCTCCCCTCCAGGCGTGAGGGGTCGGAGGTGAGGCGTGAGGGTCACGGGGCAAAGAACACCACAACGCCCCCTTCCCCTCATATGTGACGTGCCACAGACAGAAAAAAGTGGGTGGCCATGCGAGTGAAAGCACCAGCAGCGCGACGGACAGGAGATTCGGGCGTTGCACTCTCTGCCCATCAGGCATAGTCCTGGTTCCCTGAAATCAGGCAGGATGTTCAGAATCACCGGGTTGCCGCCGCGAGACTTCGATTTCAGGAGACGCTCGTCCACACGCTTCCGCAAGGTGCAGGGCACCGATACGGCGAATGGCAAGGATTTCAAAACCCGTGCGACCCGCGGCCCGGTGTCCAGCGGTTTGTGATTGGGATGTCTTATGAACTCAGCTTGCGCCCGCGTTCGTCAATGCGAAAATCACAGATTTGTGCTTTCGAATTCGCGCGTGCTGCAGAGGCGTTCGGCCCTGATGCGACTTCGAATGAACATCCCAGCCATTTTCGATCAGCATTTCCACAAATCGCAGGTGACCTTCCCGGGCGGCAACCCCAAGTGCCTCGGGCTGAAGTCGTGGATCAGCCCCGTTTTCAAGTAACAGCGTGGCAACGCTTTTGTGATTGCGAGAGATCGCACACGTCAATGGGCCGTGTCCGTGACGGTCACGGTGATTCACGTTTGCGCCACCGCGAATCAAGAGTCGAGCCACATCCGCACGCCCATGAAAGGCTGCCATGTGCAGCGCCGTGCCACCCATCCTGTTTGCAATACATGGGTCCGCTCCGGATTTCAGGAGGCTGCGGCAAATCTGGAGATCGATTGAGCTGGCGGCGGCCTCACGGAGAACGAAATCACCATCCACCATCATTGGATTCGGGTCAGCCTTGGATTTGAGTAACAGGTTCACTGTTGATACGTGATTCTTGCGAACGGCGTATAGCAGAGCGGGCTGCCGGAATTCGTTTGTGTCGTTGATGTTTGTGCCAAGCGAGATCAGGAGCCGAACGTTAGGCAGGTACCCTCGTTCGGCTGCCAACATTAACGGCGTCTCGCGCGCAGGACGGTTCTTCCGCTGAGGCAACCGAACATTGACGCTCGGTATCCCCCGCAGTCGGACGCGGACAGCCTTGACGTCTCCACTCAGGAGCGCATCGACGAGCAGGACCAATTCCGTACGTGCCGGCTTTCCCATTTGACTTCGAGTTCACTTCCTGCCGCGAAACAAGTCTGCAGTGGAATGCAACGAACACCATAAACATTTCCTCCCGGGTTTCTCACAGACTGGTCGTCGCGTGTCAATCGTGCCCTCGCAAACTCAGGGTTGCGAAGTCATGCCTGCCCGCAGATTTGCTGGAACGATTGAGCGTACCGGCCACTACGGTGCAGGACCCCAAAGTGCATGGCACCAGTGCGGTTTCCGGCAAAGGCCGTTGCCGGGCGGGCGAAGCTCCTGATGAGCCGTCGTCGTAAAGGATCTCCACCAAACGCTTTCTGCGTTTAGGTGCCATGCACCTTTGCCGCATTCCTGGCCTGCCGGGGACAGTCCACGCAGCCTGCGGTCGGAGACGTTCTGCCGGCCGTGGATTCGGCCTGACGACACCAGAGCCCCGCGTTGCGGGGACAGTCCCTGCGGCAAGAGCAAGCTGGAGCGTCTGATTTGATCGCCCCGGTTGGTGCGATTTTTCGGTTTGTGGTGATTTTCGCAGTTGCAGCGATCACCGCGATTGCAGAGCAACGGGGGGGCGGCCGAAATCGCGCCCAGCGAGCCCGCCGGGGACAGACCCTGCAGAACCGACGACGCAGGCTCTGTGGCGTTCCACTTCCGGCAAAGGCCGTTGCCGGGCGGGCGAAGCTCCTGCTGAGCCGTCGTCGTAAAGAATTTCCACCAAACACCTTCTGCGTTTAGGTGCCATGCACCTTTGTCGTTCTGGTGCCATGCACCTTTGCCGGGTTCCTGGCCTGCCGGGGAC
>JBJTOM010000053.1:0-9614 GCA_046074585.1 Planctomycetota bacterium
ATAGTATGGGGGACTGAAACATCCCAGCTTGCCTGTTTTCATGTCATTTCGCCATCCCACCCCCGACCCGCTCTGCCCTGGCAGGGGAGAGGGGGGGATTAGTTTCGCCAAAATACGCCTTCTGCAAATTTTCCCGGAAACTCCATCGCCGCGACAAACTGCACGAAACCCTGAAAACTCAAGTGGAATCTGGTTGCCCCGTTGCACTTTTCTGGCATTATTCCCCACGATTCCTGATAGTCTGCTCCTGATTCCACATGGGAAACATTCGTCCATGATGCTCCTCATTCTGCGGGTGGCCTACCTGCTCATTTGTGCAGGCGCCATTCTTGCATACATCACCACAGAAACAACTGACCCAAGAAACCCAGCCCTGCCACAGATTGTGGAAAACAACAAGACGGCCGCGTTTTTTGCCATGCTGTTTGTGTCTCAGATCGTCACCATCACCGACCTGCTCATTCGTCGCAAGCGGATCGAGGTGATTTCGGCGATTTACTTTGGCATCCTCATTGGGGTGCTCCTGGCCTACCTCATGATTCAGGCACTCACCCCGGTCGTGCCCGTCAGCAGCCAGTACCACACGCCTCTGGTCCTGCTCACCCTGCTCGTGCTGCCCTACGTCTGCGTCTCGCTGCTCCTGCAAACCAAGGACGAATTCCGGTTCGTGATTCCCTACGTCGAATTCCAGCGGGAACTCAAGGGTGGCCGGCCACTGGTCGTCGACAGCAGTTCTCTGATCGACGGTCGAATTGCTGACGTGGTGGAAACGCAGATCATAGAAAGCCAGCTGATCGTGCCGGACTTTGTGCTCGCGGAAGTTCAGGAGGTCGCCGATTCCAGCGACAAAAATCGTCGCACGCGGGGTCGTCGCGGTCTTGAAGTGCTGGCAAAGCTCCAGCAAAGCGCCCACATCGACATCAAGGTCATGGAAACCTCACGCACAGACTTCCGCATGATGACGGTGGACCAGAAAGTGGTGGCACTGGCCAAACAGATTCGCGGCGGAGTGCTCACCAACGACTTCAACCTGAACAAAGTCGCCAGCGTCCAGGGGATCCCGGTCATCAACCTCAACGACCTCGCAAATGCGCTCAAACCCCGCTATATTCCCGGGGAACGTCTGAACATCCGGGTGATCCGGGAGGGCGAAGGGCCGGGACAGGGAGTGGGCTATCTGGACGACGGTACAATGGTCGTCTGCGAAACCGCGTCAGGGTTGGTCGGCAAAGAAATTGGCGTGACCGTAACCAGTGTGCTCCAGGCCAGCGCAGGACGGATGATTTTCGGCAAGCTGGCACAAAAATCCGGCGAATAGCATGCGGCTGTTCCCGGTGTTTTACGGGAAAAGTTTCATGAGCAGACACAGCACGCTGGTACACGTTCTCGCAGCCATGGTCGGGGTCTGGTGGACCGGCTCCCTCCCTGCCGACGTGAAACTGGCCGATATCTTCACCGACCACATGGTGCTCCAGCGCGAACAGCCACTCCGCATCTGGGGGACGGCCACCCCAGGCGAACAGATCACGGTCTTCCTCCACCAGGCTCAGGCCGTCACTCAGACCAACGACTCCGGTCACTGGGAAGTGTCTCTGCCCGCCCAGTCCGCGTCCGCTGTCCCGGTGCGTTTCAAGGTGCAGGGCGGCAACCAGATCGAACTGCAGAACGTCCTCATCGGCGAAGTCTGGCTCTGTTCCGGCCAGTCCAACATGGAGTGGACGGTCGCGATCAGTGCCAATGCGGCCGCTGAAATCGCTGCCGCAACGGATGACCAGATTCGCCACGTCAAAGTTCCCCTCGTCGCGGCATTCATGCCGCAGAACAGCTTCAGGTCGTCATGGCAGGTGTGTGCACCGGAAACCGTCGGCAGCTTCACCGCCTGCGGCTACTACATGGCGCGCCGGCTTCGCCAGGAACTCAAGGTCCCCATCGGTCTGATCAATTCCTCGTGGGGCGGCACGCGGATTGAACCCTGGACGCCCCCGGTCGGCTTTCAGCAGGTGCCCGCCTTACAGGACCTCGCCAACTCCATCACCGGACGCACGCCCGGAACACTACCATGGAAACAGCGACTGCAGGCCCACATCGAAGACACCGAACGCTGGCTGGCCACGGCCAGACAGGCCGCCCTGCGGTCCGAACCTGTCACCCCCAGTCCTGCCTTCCCGGCCGAACTGACGCCGTTCTCCGGCAATCAGGACCCCACGATGCTCTACAATGCCATGATTCACCCGCTGGTCGGCTTTCCAATCCGTGGAGCGATCTGGTATCAGGGTGAGAGCAACCACACGGAAGGTCTGCTGTATCTGGAAAAGATGAAAGCCCTCATCGGCGGCTGGCGAACGCTCTGGAAACGTGATTTCCCCTTCTACTACGTGCAGATTGCTCCGTTCCGGTATGGCACGGAGGACCCGACGTTGCTGCCACGCTTCTGGGAAGCTCAGGCCCAGGCTCGCAGCATCCCCCACACCGGTATGGTGGTCATCAATGACATTGCCACCATCGGCGACATTCATCCGCCCAACAAGCAGGACGTCGGCCAGCGACTCGCCGGACTGGCACTCCGTTACGACTACGGCCGGACGGAACTTGTCGCCGACAGCCCCGAACCCCACCAGCTCAGCCTCGAACCAGGCAAGCTCCGCATCACCTTTCGCAACACCGCCGGTGGTCTGCGGACGCGAGACAACAAAGCTCCCAGTCACTTTGAAATCACGGGGCCCGGTTCCGGAGGCTTCCAGCCGGCGGATGCCGTGATTGACGGCGACAGTGTGGTGCTCAGTTCCGCCAAAGTCACCGAACCCACCGCCTGGCGGTTTGCATGGCACATGCTCGCTGAACCCAATCTGTGCGGTGGCAGCGGTCTGCCCGTCGGGGCCGCTCGCGGAGGCGAAATCCCGTCCTTCCTCAACACGCTCCCGGTCGCCCGCGAATACCAGCTCGTCTACGACCTCGACCTTAGCAGGCTGGCTGACGAAATTCGCTACGATGCTGACACCAGCGATTCCGTGAAGGAATTCGACCGCATCGCCTGGCTGCTGGAGCTCACATCAGAGTCCGGCGTTCAGCAGAACGTCTTTGTCTCCATGGATGCCTTCACCAAAGATGCCACGAAAATCGGCATTCCCACTGTTGCCAGTTCCGCCGTGTTTCAGCAGGCGGTGTCCGGCGTTGACATCTTTACAGACGTCACGGGGCTGGCTTCCGGCACCGCGCTGCAAAGCTGCAACATTGAATTCTGGCCCCACAACTATGCGACTGCCAACTCGGCCGGGATTCCGGCCGCCAGCGACACGGCCTACGACGGTGGCGACGAAATGGTCGAGCCCCGTGCAGGATATGGCTCCATGCAGATTCACAATCACGCCACCGGCCAGACCGTGTTCGCCATCAACAACTGGCGCGCCGGGGCTGCCGCGGATCTCGGTATCGGCAACAGTCCCGGCGACACCCGTGACTGGACCTTCACCGGCAGCTCCCGCGGATGGGCCTCCAAACGTCTCCGAGTCTTCGTGCGTCCGCGGAAACCATGATACAGCCCGACACAGGTCATCTTCAACAGCTGGAACAGGCCGCGCTGGCAGTCAATGAACGGCTGCAGCTGGCCGGCAGCTCAGTCGTGCTGGCCGAAAGCTGCACAGGCGGCCTCATCGCCTCCACGCTGGCTCGCATCCCAGGTGTGTCCGCCTGCCTTGCCGGCAGTTTTGTCGTCTACCAGATTGCCAGCAAAACGGCGTGGATCGGCGTCCAGACAGAAACCATTCGCACGTGGGGCGTCGTCAGCGAATCCGTGGCTCGCGAAATGGCCGCCGGGGCCCTGCTGCACACGCCACACGCCGCCGTGTCCCTGGCCATCACAGGTGATCTGGGCCCGAACGCGTCGGCAGAGACGGATGGCACAGCCTGGCTGGCGGTCGCCAGCCGCCAAACCGGCTCCGCCACAAAACGCATCACACTCGCCCCCGCATCGGTCGCCGACTTCCCCAGCCTCCGCTGGATGCGCCAGCAGCAGGCCGCCACCCTGGCCCTCGAATTCCTCCTCGAATGGCTCCACTGACGATCGGACTGCCCATGAAACATCCCGTCACTGCGGCACTCGTGATGTTCACAGCCCTGCTGGCGCTGATCGCCGCAATCCTGTCCACCAGTGGCGATGCCTACGATGCCCGCGACACCGATGCCCGCGACACGTCTGTGGCATCCGCCGAGCCGGTCCCGACACCACCGAAGACGGCAGCAGACCGTATCGCCTCCACCGGTCCGCCCGCAGAACCCGCCCCCGGTGATCCGCGCCTGCAGGGAATGCTCTGGATTCCGCCCGGACAGTTTCAAATGGGAGCACTCAATACGGTGCCCGACGAATTCCCGCCGCACCGCGTTCAACTCGATGGCTTCTGGATGGATCACAGCGAAGTCACCAATCGCCAGTTCCAGGCATTCGTAAACGCCACCGGCTATGTCACCCTCGCCGAACAGCCCCCAAAACTGCGCAGCATCCAGCCGGACTCCGCCCTGTCCCAGGCGCAGATCCTCCCGGAATTCAACACCCCCGGGTCCATCTGCAGTCTGCAGCTTTCCAGCCGCAGCGAAATTGACCCGAATCGGGGCGCCTACAGCTGGTGGCAGTACGTCCCTGGCGCCAACTGGAAGCATCCCGAAGGGCCCGATTCCAGCATCGACGATCGACTCGATCACCCCGTTGTCCACGTCAGCTGGGTGGATGCTCAGGCCTACTGTCGCTGGGCAGGTAAACAGCTCCCGACCGAAGCCCAGTGGGAATACGCAGCCCGCGCCGGCAATCCCGGCGACTACCCCTGGGGCTCCCAACTGGTTCCCGAAGGCCGCTGGCTGACGAATATCTGGCAGGGCGAATTTCCAATCCGCGACACCGGCGAAGATGGATTCACGCGCACCGCCCCCGTCGGCAGCTTCCCCCCGAATGCCTTCGGACTCGTTGACATGTCCGGAAATGTGTGGGAATGGTGCAGTGACTATTATCAACCCGAATACTACTCCGAAAGTCCTCGATCCAATCCGCCCGGACCAGGCTCCAGCCACGATCCCCAGGAACCTGGCATCGTCAAGCGCGTGCAGCGCGGCGGATCTTTTATGTGCAGTGATCAGTACTGTGTGGGCTACCGCTCCTCAGCCCGCATGAAGGGCGAAGAAGACAGCGGCGCGTTCCACACCGGCTTCCGCTGCGTCATCAACCCGCCCGGGACAGGACAGACCCCATGAACAACCTGCCTCCTGGACCGCTCCGCGGCGGCATCGAAGCCGGTGGCACGAAGTTTCTGTGCGCCGTCAGCCATGGCTACGAACACGGATTCCTCGCCCGCGCCCGCTTCGACACCGGCTCCAACCCAAAACAACTGCTCACCCAGGTCGTCGACTGGTTCCTTGACGCACAGCGACAGTTTGGACGCCTCGAATCGCTCGGTGTCGCTTCCTTTGGCCCCGTCGAACCAGATCCTCGCTCCCCGCAGTTCGGCACCATCACCACCACTCCCAAACCCGGCTGGCAGCACACAGATCTGCTCGGACCACTTCGCGCCGCCTTTCCCGGCGTGCGACTCGGCTTCGACACCGATGTCAACGGAGCTGCTCTGGGGGAACGCCGCTGGGGAGCCGGTCAGGGGCTTGAGGATTTCGTGTACATCACGGTGGGTACCGGCATCGGTGGCGGGGGCTTCAGTGGCGGGCGACTGCTGCACGGGCTGATGCATCCCGAAATGGGGCACCTGAGCATTCCGCAGGAGCCTGGAGACGATTTTCCCGGCGTCTGCCCCTTCCACGGTCACTGCTGGGAAGGTCTCTGCTCCGGCCCCGCCATCACCGCCCGCACCGGCATCCCCGTGGAGCGGCTCTCGGCAAATCACCCCGCCTGGGATGCCGTCATCCACGCCATGGCCCACGCACTCGTCAACATCATCTGCGTTCTGTCCCCCCGACGCATCCTCCTCGGCGGAAGCGTTCGTCGCGCAGGTCTGCTGGGTGAAGCCGCCTTCTTCGAACGACTCCGCGCTGCCGTCAGCAGACAACTCCACAACTACCTCGCCTCACCCGCCTTCACCCCATCCGGCCTCCGCAGCTTCATCGTCCCACCAGCCCTCGGCGACGACGCCGGACTCTGGGGCAGTCTCGCCCTCGCCGAACAACACCCCTGACACCCACGCACCTCAGCGGATGGGCGGAAGCCCCCGACTGTGTTTCGCACCAACGGTGCGCGCTGCTAAGTGCAGTCTGCCCGCCTGTCTCGCATCTCCGAAAATACGGGCCACAACTCGGAAGGGCGAAGCCGGGATGGTGAAACGGTGTTCAGAACATCGGAAGTCGTCTTTCGGACTTTGCTCCACACGACAATGCGTGCAGCAAATGTCAATCCCCCGGTAACGCTCCTGAGCCGCCGGACGGCAGTCCGCGGGCGAAGGGCGCTGCAAACGCCACCATCGAGCCGTGCCCGTGAGGAAGCGAGCGACCCGCAGCCCCAAATGACGGCTCGAAGTGAGAAGTGAGAAGTGAGAAGTGAGAAGTGACAATGCGTGCGGGGAAGAGAGTAGAAAGTGGAGAGGAGACCGCAGGAGAATGGAGAAAGTCGAGAGTTTCCTCTCTCCTTTCTCCTTTCTCCTTTCTCCTTTCTCCTGCTCTATTTTTTGACGGCAGGTGCCGTCAAAAAATGGATGTCAATCCCCCGGGTAACGGTGCGTGCCGGCGCGGTCAATACCGCATCAGGACCGCACCAAAGCCCTACCGGCCGATTGACATTGACCGCACGCCACAGGACGTTTTTTGTAATTCGTTCGGGCAGTGGGGCCTGACGATCGCGGGGGGATTGAAACATCCCAGTCTGTCTGTTTCAGCACCGTTTCGCCATCCCTGCCTCGCCCGTCTGCGATGTCCTTGAACTTCTTGAATCCATCGCGATTCAGCGGCTCAAATCCCCCCTCCCGCAGTTCCCCGGGGGGCCGGTCAGTCGGCCTGATCGTCCGGTTGTTCGGGGACGTAGTCTTCTGCATCGGCTGCGTATTCGAGGAGCACTTCCATGGGAATATGTTCGATGGCCGACATGTGGGTGGCTTTAAGGTAGAGTCGTGGGGCGCAGCCGGCTTCGAGGGCCTGCAGCCAGCGGGGGAGGCAGAGGCACCAGCGATCGCCGGGGTTGAGTCCTGGGAATCGCCACTGGGGCACCGGGGTACTGAGGTCATTGCCGACGCGGCGGGAAAACTGGAGGAATTCGGCCGTCATTTCGGCGCAGACGGTGTGCATCCCGGTGTCTTCGCCACACGTTTCACATTTGCCGTTGCGAAAGAAGCCCGTGAGTGGGTCTGCGGAACAGACGAGCAGGTCTCCACCGAATACGTTTTTTGCCATGGGGGGCCCAAACCGGGAACGAAGTGAATTCAGTTGATATATCGAAAGTCGACGCTGGAGAACAAAGCATGAAAGATTATCGACCAATGGTCAACTGAATCGGCATCGGCTGATGTTGGGGTGAGAAGCTGGATTTCTGCGGGGGTGGCCGGGCGTCCCAGACAGAGTCGCACCGCGCGGTCTGTGAGGGCTGCCGGGGCAGGCTGTTCGGCGGTGGCCTGCTGAAGGAGGTGTTCGGCGGCACGGCGGGCGCTGCGGGTTACAAAGGGACTGTTGAGCATGTAGAGCGCCTGAGCTGGGCGGGTGCTGGTGGTGCGTCGTCCTGTGACGCTGTTGGGATTGGCCGCGTCGAATACCTCGAACAGATCCAGCATAGTATTGCGAAAGGCGGGCACATAGATGCTGCGGCAGAGCATGTCATAGTCTTCGTGGCGGTATTCGTTGTCGTAGGTGGAGAGCTTTGCAATTCGCGGGCCGCCTGTGACGGACAGATCAAGCGAACCGGACGCCTGCAGGAGGCAGTCGCGGAGGCTGTCGGCGTCCATGCGGCGTCTGACGGCTCGCGTCAGCAGTCGGTTTTCCGGGTCTGCCTGGAGTGCGGCGGGAGTTTCTGTTGACGCCATGCGGAAGGTGCGGGACAGACACAGGCGTCTGAGCATGGCGCGGGTGCTGGAGTGATCTTCGTGGACGAAGGTCAGTGCCAGCCAGTCCAGAAGTTCCGGATGGGTTGGCGTTTCACCGGTGCTGCCGAAGTTGTCCGGAGTGCGTACGATGCCTTCGCCCATGACGTGCAGCCAGATGCGGTTGACTTTGACTCGGGGGGTGAGCGGGTTATCGGGGGCAGCGATCCATTCAGCAAGTTCCAGTCGGCCACTGGCTTTTGTCTGACCGATGGAGGCCGCATGGGACTTGTCGGCGGGCGTTGCAACCTGCAGAAAACCACGGGGAATGATGGGGCCGAGATTACGAATTTCACCCCGGATGTGCTGGTGCCAGTCAGCAGGCCGAGCCTCGTCTTCCACGCACATGGCGATCGGGAGCGCAGGTTTGGATTTGGCATGTGCTTTGCGTTCGGCTTCGAGCTCTTTGAGTTGGGTGGCGACATCGCCTGCAGCAAAATCACTGGCGACAGCGACGGTTTCGGGGTCCGCGAACCCAGCCGGCGGGATGTCGCTGGTGCGAATGAAGTGCAGGGCATCGATGATTACGTGCCCGGGGGCTGCGTCCGCGGCCCGCACTTCCGCGACGGCAGGCTGGGCGGTGGAGAAGCGAAAACGCCCCAATTGGAGGAATCCGCCTGGGTCTGGAGCGGCCACTTTCTGGCTGACCGTGAGCTGTGTTTCACCGTCGGCATGACGCAGGACAATTGGCACCTGATCGGAGCGACTTTGGCCGTGATTGATCACCATGCGGACGAGGTATTCGCCGTCGACCGGAAGCTGAGCGGAGTAGACGGCTTTGGTGCCGGTGCGAGGCATTCCGCTGTGGCGATAGCCATGGCCCACGAACGGCTGCTGGAAGCTGGACTGCGTCCACGTGCCTTCGAGCACAGCGTCATCGTCATCCACGAAAATTCCCGGAATGGTGGGTCTGGAAACGGTTCGGGGTTTGGCAGCCGCTGTGGCGGCCCTGGCGGACGACTTTTTTTTGAGTTCCGCGATGTGGCGTTCGAGCTGCTGATCGCGCTCCTGCCATGCCTGTTGAGCGGCGTGGTCGACGCCCTGTCGCAGCGGTCTTGTGACCCAGCCACAGACGTTGCCGGGCGTGAGCGATCGGGTGCTGCGGAAGATGCCGGCAAGGGCGTAATAGTCGGCTGTGGGAATGGGATCGAACTTGTGATCGTGGCAGCGTGCGCAGCCCAGAGTCATGCCGAGGAAGGTGCGTCCGACGGCATCGATCTGTTCGTCGACCACGTCCATGCGGAGCTGTTCCTTGTCCTGTTCTTCGTAGTTGATCGCGCCCAGCATGAGATAACCTGCGGCAGTGACCTGTTCATCGTGCTGAGCGTCACTGGTGGCAGGGAGCAGATCACCGGCGATGTGTTCGCGGATCAGCTGGGGGAACGGCTTATCGGCATTGACAGCCCGAATGACATAATCGCGGAAACGCCAGGCGTCCGGGAGCATCATACTGCGGCCACCACCGGTGGATTCGGCAAATCGAACCACGTCCAGCCAATGCCGCCCCCAGCGTTCGCCGTATTGTGGGGAATGCAGCAGCTGATCGACGGTGGCGGTTAAGGC
>JBJTOM010000054.1:0-1282 GCA_046074585.1 Planctomycetota bacterium
CGGATGATAACCCGGGGCGATGTGAGAGTCCGAGAAGGGCGAGAGTTGTGTGGGAAATGGGGCCGGGAGGTGGGTGGCGGGGCGGGTGGTGACGTCGCGATTGCTCTGGCGGCAGAGAGTCTGAGATCTCGGGTGTCGGCGGAAGTGGTTACCAGCGTTGGCATTGTGTTGCGGAAAGTGCGTGGGCTGCAGCTTCGGCTGAGTCTCAAAGCCCGGCGGTCGGTGGATTTCGATTTTGCTGAAACTGCTGGATGGCGGGAGTTTCGACGGCTGACTGGCGTGTTTTGATCCCTTTCAGACGCCCGATGGCGTGCGGCTGATGTCAATGGGCCGGTACGGTCTGGCATTGGTCATGCTGACACGCATCATGCCTGAGGAATTGACAACCTTCACACGCTGTACAGATGAGGATTGAAGCCAAAACACGACAATCAGGTTCCATCAACGGCGCGCCGCGATCTCTGAACCCGACCGGGTCTACCGAAGGCGACCGTGAAAACCACCAATGTTTCTCAGTTTTGCAGCCTTACGGAATCGCAGAGGCATTTTCGGAAGGTCGAGATTGACTGGCTGTTGACTGGGCCGGGGACAGTTCTGCCAGAGTCGCTGAGGTGCCTGACGAGCGACGAAGAACGCAGCGTTGAAAACGCTGGAGGGGACATGTTGTGGGTACACTGCAAAAAAAATCGCCTCAAGGATTTGACGTCAACCCTTGTGGCGATTGATTGTCCCGGGCGGGATTCGAACCCACAACCTTTGGCTCCGGAGGCTGAGCACCAGCAGGACGAGCGAGGTGATGCTGCTGATCGCAGCACTCGCCACCAGCGACACGGGCCGGTATTGCCACATAACCGTGCTCCGCCGCGCCGGAACGTGAACAACGCGGTGAAACGGGGATTCCAGTTGGGGATCGGCTGGCGGTAATCCGGCAGTCGCTGTTTTCGCAATCGGGCGAAGGAAGGGGAACGCAGGGGCAGAGGTCCAGGGCTTTGACTTTCTTAGGGAGGAACCCACACTGTGACCTGGAGTTTGGCCTTTTGAGAGATTCTGATGCCAGCGGACGGTTCATTGGCTGGCCGGCGAGCCAGGTGATCCGATGGACGGTCCTTTTGCTGACGCAGAGTGTTGCCGGACCGCTTCCACGACGACAGGTGAACCATTGTGGTGGCCTGTTTGATCGTGGCGGCTCAGCAGGAGTTTCGCCCTGGGATGGTGAAACGGTGGTAAGGACACTTGAGATCGTCTGTCGGATTTCATGCAGACGCGCCGGCGGGCATCTTGC
>JBJTOM010000055.1:0-4539 GCA_046074585.1 Planctomycetota bacterium
CGGGCGCGGCTCGGGGATCGCGTTTTGCGAGGGTTTTGTGATGGGACATATGGGGCATACGGGACGTATGAGACTCATCGGACGGATAGCCCGCGTGACGGAACAGGGGTGAACTCCTGGTTCCCGGTTTCCGCACCTTACTTCCCCGGAGCGTCCCACGAATGCGGTGGCAGCGCCGTTGCCCGCGGACTGCCGTGCGGCGGCTCAGGAGCGTTACCGGGGGATTGACATCCACTGCACGCCTTCTCAACTTCTCGCTTCCCATAGCTGCTTTGTAATCAGCGGCCTCTGGTGTCACAAAGATCGCTCAGCTGCCTGGCGATGCTGCTGGCTTCACGGCTGAGCAGGTCATTGTGTCCGGCACCGGGGAACAGGACGAACTGTTTGGCTTCTCCGCTGCGGCTTTTGTCGGGCGCCTGCTGGTGCAGCCGCTGTGCCAGCGGGAGTGGCACGACATCATCGCGGTCTCCGTGAAACTGGAGGATTCGGCAGGCCACATCGGCAATGCTTCGATCAGATTCCCAGCGATCCAGGAGGAGCCAGCGGACGGGGAGCAGCGGGAAGTGGTGGCGTGCGGTATTGAGCATGGAGTCGAAGGTGCAGGCGAGGACAAGGGCGCCAGGGACTTCCCTGGAACGACTGGTTTCTGCCGCCAGCTGCACAGCGACGGCACCGCCAAGCGATTCACCGACGATGATGATCTGTTCGGGCTTCAGCCGCAGTTGCCGTGTGGCATGGTTCCAGGCCGTGCGTGCATCGAGCTGCAGCAGTGTCTGTGTGGGGCGGCCCTGAGAATCACCGTAACCGTGGTAGTCGATTGCAAGGACGTCGCATTTGAGCTGAGCGGCGAGCTGATACCAGCGGGTGCGTCCAGCCCGATGGCCCCCATTTCCATGGAACAGCAGCCAGAGCCGGGGGGCAGGCTGAGCGTTGCACTGGAGGTGCCAGCCACGAATTCGCAGCTGATCGGGCGTCTGGAGTTCGATATCGGTGGTGGTGTGAAAGAGTTGTCTGAGTTGTGGGAAGGCGGCGACGGGAAGTCGTTCGGCGCGTGAGGCCGGGTACATGATGGAACGCTGGAAGAAGGCGAACAGTCCCAGCACAAAGATCACTCCGAGTGCGGCAAGGCGAATTTTCTGAAGCATAGCGGGCCTGCGAATCAGGAGCCTTCAAGAGTTTCCCAGCGGTGGTAGCAGTGGCTGAGTTCTTCGGCGACGCGGGAAAGTTCTGTAGTGGTTTCGGTGATCTTCGCGCTGCCGGACTGGAAGAAGCCAGGAGCAGCGAGCTGTTGTTCGAGCTGTTTCTGGCGGGATTCGAGTTGGGCGATGCGATCCGGCAGGGCATCAAGTTCGCGCTGGTCGTTGAAGGAGAGGCGTCGGGAACGTGCCGGCTGGGAGCCACTGGCGGACAGGGACGGGACGGCCCCTGCAGCGGGGGTTGGGGTGTTCGTCGGGGCGACGGGTGAGACAGATGCTCCGCGGGTTTGCGGTGAGTCGCTGCGCGGGGTGGCTGCGGCGGTGGCTGCGGCGGTGGCTGCGGCGGTGGCTGCGGCTGCGACCCGTTGGTCTCGAAATCTCAGCCAGTCATCGTAGCCTCCGTCATATTCGCCGACCTGGGCGTTGCCTTCGAACACGATGGTGGTGGTGGCCACGTTATTGAGAAATGCGCGGTCGTGACTGACGAGGAAGACGGTGCCACTGAATTGCGGGAGGAGATCTTCGAGGAGTTCGAGCGTTTCCGCGTCGAGGTCGTTGGTGGGTTCGTCAAGCACAAGCACGTTGGCAGGTTTGGACATGATTTTGGCGAGCAGCAGTCGGTTGCGTTCTCCTCCGCTGAGGAAGCTGGCCAGCGTGTGGGCGCGGTCCGGCGAGAACAGAAATTCCTGAAGGAAGCCCAGAACATGTTTTTTCTGGCCGTTGATCATCAGGAAGTCTGTCCCGTCGGCTACGTTTTCACGAGCTGTTTTGTTGGGGTCCAGCTGATCGCGGAGCTGATCGAAGGTGGCGATGGCGAGGTTGGTGCCCAGACGCACGGTCCCGGAATCGGGTTTGAGCTGTCCCAGGAGGATTCGCAGCAGCGTGGTTTTGCCGATGCCGTTCGGCCCGATAATGCCCACCTTGTCTCCGCGAAAAATCGTGGTGCTGAAGTTTCGCAGAATCGGCTGGCCGGCGAATGCATGAGAAACATTTTCGAGCTGGGCGACGAGCATTCCGGAACGTTCAGCTTCCTGCAGCTGCATCCGGGCCGTACCGAGCTTCTGACGACGCTGGCTGCGTTGATCGCGCATGGCTTTGAGTGCCCGAACGCGACCTTCGTTGCGGGTGCGCCGCGCCTTGATGCCCTGGCGAATCCAGACTTCCTCTTCGGCCAGCTTCCTGTCGAACTGCGCCTGTTCGATGGCTTCTGCGGCCAGAAGCGCATCGCGCCGCTGCAGGAAGGTGCGGTAGTCGCACGTCCAGTCGAAGACACGCCCACGGTCCACCTCAATGATCCGCTGCGCGATGTCCTGAAGAAAGACGCGGTCGTGAGTGACGAAGATGAGTGTACCGGTGTAGCGTTTGAGGAACCCCTGGAGCCACACGATGGATTCGATGTCCAGATGGTTGGTGGGTTCATCGAGCAGGAGCACGTCGGGGTTGCGGATCATAGCTGCGGCAAGCAGGACGCGACGTTTCATGCCGGCGGAGAGTTTTGCGAAGAGCTGGTCAGCGGGCAGCTGCATGGATTCCATGAGCGTTTCAAGGTCGTCGGCTGCGGACCACGCGTCCGCGTTGGCCAGCGCCGTGCCGGCCGCTTCGTACCGCGTGAGCTCTGCCGGGGTCAGCGGTTCAGCGGCTGCCAGTTTGAGACCCAGCGAGCGATAAGTGGCCACGTGGGGACCCAGAGCATCAAACCCGTCCGCCGCCACCTCAAACGCCGTCCGGTCGCCCCCATGAGGCACCTCCTGATCCAGTCGAGCGATGACGGTTTCAGGCAGAAAGTCAATCGAACCATCGTCGGGTTTGAGTACCCCGGCAATCAATTTCATCAGCGTGGATTTGCCTGCCCCGTTGCGGCCCACCAGCCCCACGCGCTCTCCGCGTTCAAAGTGCAGCGTGATGTTGTCCAGCAGAACAGGTTTCGTCCACGTGAAAGACAGATTGCGCAGGCTGAGCAGGGGCATGGGTTGACGAGGTTCCGGAAACAGATGGCTGACGGGCCCGGGGGCCGCAGGGACGTTTGGGGAAGACGGGGACGAAGCAGAAAACAGTCCGTGACTATTTCGCGGGGAGTTCCATCACTTCCACTTTGCGAATGGAAACGCGGCTGCCGGGGTCGTGCTGCTGGAAGGCGAAGTGGCCTTCCTTGAAGGTGAGGGCAAAGTCGAGGTATTCATAGAGCTCGACGCCGTCGACCGTCACGCGGATGCGAGTCACCGGGCGACCACGCCAGACGTCGTCACGGACTTCCAGATCATAAGTGAACCACGCGTCCGGCTCGACCAGACGACGGTAGACGTGATTCATGCCGTAGAGCGAACCCGTACGGATGGGGTCCGTATGAGTGCTGTCGATCTGAGCTTCGTAGCCGTCCGTAAATCCCGGGCGGCGCGTGGTGCGGAAATACAGCCCGCTGTTGCCCTTGTCATTAATCCGGATTTCGGCCCGGTAACGGAAGTTCCTGAAAGGCCCTTGAGTGCAGACCAGCATTGAAGGATCGCCACTGCCCTCGATGGCTCCGTCCTTCACCTGCCATGTGCTCTTTTCACTGCCGATGCGTTCCCAGCCATCGAGCGATTTGCCGTCGAACAGAGAAACCCATTTGTCCTGGGCTGGCAGCGACGCAGGCGCCAGCAGCAATGTCAACACAGCGAAGGACGCAAGGCGAAAAAAGTGCGGTGTGATCACGTGCGAAAGCCTTTCATGGAAACAGTGGGAAGAATGCAGCACAGCCCGCCGTGGCAAATACCTTCCCCGGCAGGAGCGTGGTTCCGGTATTCTATCGGGGAATCAGGTGCAGGGCGAGCCCCGAGCCTTGTGAATCAAAGATGACGAAACGGTGAGCGGTTGGGCGGAAGCCCCCGGCTGCAACTCACACCGCAGGTGCGCGCTGCCCCGGAGTGCACACCCAACGCGGGGTACATGGCACCGGAACAGCGCAAGACTCTTTCACGAAAAAAATTGCGTCGTCGAGGTGTAGCCCGGCTCCCTCACGGTCGAGGCTCGACTGGCGCTCAGCGATGCAGTCAGAAGGAAGTTGGGCCGCTAAGTGACGCCGCAACTCATTCCCCCAAATTGACTTTCGTCATGCCCTTGTCGAAGCGTCCCCAGTCCGCTGAGCTTCCCACGAAGGCCGTGGCAGTGCTGTTGCCCGCGGACTGCCGTCCGACGGCTCAGCAGCGCATTACCGTGGGGGATTGACATCCACTGCACGCCTTGTCATGGTGGGGCGGATTCAAAGTCCGAAGTCAGGTGTCCTTAACACCGTTTCACCATCCCAGCTTCGCCCTCCCGGCAACGGCCTTCGCCGAAAATGGAACGCCACAGAGGCGTCGTTGTC
>JBJTOM010000056.1:0-9112 GCA_046074585.1 Planctomycetota bacterium
TTCTGAACTTGTCGTTCAGGGGGCAGGTCGAGTGATTGATGCGGGGCGTGAGCAGCGAGTGCAGACGGGTGATCGCGTACTGGATGGACTCACAGTGGTTGGACGCATTGAACGATCGGCACGGTGGATCAGTCTGGTGCAGCCGGTGACGGCAGACGGGTTTCGGGCGCGCGTGCAGCTGCTGCGGATGACTGGGGGAGAGCGGCAGGCGGGGGCTACAGGGCTGCTGGAGGGTACCGGGGGGGCAGTTTGTCGGCTGACAGGTCTGGATCCGACGGATGCTGTTGCCAGAGGTGACGAAGTGCTGGCTGCGGGTGTTGAGGGATTGAGTGGTCCGCCGTTGTATTTCGGCCGCGTGGTGCGGGCGGATTTCCAGGCGGGCGGGACATGGGACGTGGAGGTGGCTCCTGCCGTGCAGATGGATGATCTGGAATCCGTCCAGGTGCTCCGCTGGGAATGGTTGAAGGCGGGAGTGGTGCCATGAGCGTGCGGGGATTGGGACTGGGTGTGCTGCTGGTGTGGTTTGCGGAAGTTCTGGAACTGGCGCTGCCGTTCTGGCTGCCGCGGGGGGGCGCAGTGCTGCCGGTGATCTCTGCGATTGTGCTGTGGAAGGGTTCGGCGGGTGGGCTGTGTCTGGGAGGCGGACTGCTGCTCGTGGACTGGATGGCTCGGCCGACGTGCTTTCCGGCCGCTCCGCTGCTGTTGCCGGTTGTGGCGCTGCTGCTGACGGGAGCTGCAGGAGGACATGCACAGGGACTGCAGCGACGGCGTCTGAGGATTCCGGCTCCGCTGCTGCTGCCACTGCTGGCAGTGCTGCTGCTGGCGGCACAGTCAGCGAGCCATGATACGTGGCAGGCATGGCAGGATCCGGCGGTGGCGGTCGCGGCAGTGCTGGTGCACGTTCGTGCGGCACTGCTGGTGCTGCTGCCTGTGAGCGGTGTTCTGGCACTGCTGCTGCAGTTGGGTGATGAGCTGGGTTTGCGGCGGTCAGCGGTGTCAGGGTAAGGGAGGTTGGTTTGCGGAATTCACTGCTCCCAGCCATCTTCTCCGGGCCGGAGGCCGCGCCGCAGCTTTTCGCTGCCGGCAGCTTGTGGCGGCTGGTTCTGCCTGGTGCCCTGTTTCTGTCGGCGGCTTCCGTGATTCTTTGGCGGACCGCTCAGATACAGGCGGACGCGTCCGGTGTCTGGCTGAATTCCCTGCAGGCCACCAGTGTGGAGGAGGAATGGCTTCCGGCGCGGGATGGTCGGATCCTGGCCGATTCTCAGGTGCTTGCCGAGGATCTTGATCTGACCGATATTCAGGTGCATTACCGCTGGCTGCAGGCGGAGGCGGATCCCAACTGGGTCAGACTGCAGCTGCGGCAGCGATTGACGCGGGAGGAGCGGCGTGACCCGCAGCGTGTTGCAGCCGCCGAGCAGGAATTGCTGGCTGAGCGTCAGCAGCTCCTGCCGACGCTCGCCGACGTTACCCGCATACCACTCAGCGAACTCCGTGCCCGTCGCGATCGGATTGATGGGCAGGTGCAGCGACTGCAGCAGCTGGTGAATGAGCGAGCTCGACAGCGTTCGCAGCGTTCTGCGGGCACGGAAGCGAACGGCGATGCTGACGAGGAATCCGGGCTGTCAGCAGAGTCCGGTGGCATTCTGCTGAACTGGGCCGCCGCTGTTCGCTCGGCACTCACCACCCCTCCCCGACGTGATGAAGAGCAGCGAATTGTCGTGAAGGAGGAGGAATCGTGGCATGCGGTGCTCGAGGATGTGGATCGTCAGACGGCGGGCATGATCAGTGAACAGCCCGAGCGATTTCCGGGGGTGCGGCTGGTGCAGAAAACGCGGCGGACGTACGGACATCCTGATACGGCCGTGCATCTGACGGGAGCCCGCACGGCGGCAGCCGCCGGTGACGGTCCGTCTGACCAGGGCAGTCCAGGCGATTCCGATGCTCCCGCAGTCGCTCGCGTCGGCCGTTTCGGAGTGGAGAAGAGTTACAACACGCAGCTGGCGGGAGTTCCCGGGCTGCGACGGATCATTCGCGACCGTCGCCAGCGCGTGATTCGTACGGAAGTGGTGCGTGAACCGTCCAGTGGCAATGATGTACTGCTGACGATCAACTGGAATCTGCAGCTCACCTGTGAACAGTTGCTGGCTGAGGCACTGGGCGACAGTGAACCTGTATTGCTGCGACCACCAGCCACTCCGGAGTCATCAGCGGAATCAGTGGAGCTGCCAGAGCCGGACCATATTCCCGTGGGGGGGGCGGTGGTGGTGATGGAGGCTGACAGTGGCCGCATTGCGGCGCTCGCCAGCGCTCCGGAGTTCGACCTGTCACTCTTTACGGACGGCACCACAGCTCAGTGGGAGGCTGTGAACAGCGATGTGCGACGGCCGTTTGTTTCGAGGTTCCTCGCCATGTCACTCCCGCCGGGATCCACATGGAAAATGGCCACAGCACTCGCCGCCATGGACGCCGGTGTGATCACGCCGGACGAGCGGTTTGAGTGCCAGGGATACCTGCGAACCACTCAGGAACACCGCTGCCTGACGTACCGCCTGTCTGGTCACGGGCATGGTCCGGTCACGCTGCGGACTGCGCTGGCCCAGTCCTGCAATGTCTATTTCTTTGATGCAGCGGCGCGGATGGGAACGGAACCCCAAACCGTTTGGGCGGAACGACTGGGCTGCGGACAGCGCACGGGGATTGACCTGCCGTTCGAGTCTGCCGGCCAGGTTCCGCGACTGCGTCAGGGGAGCGTTGAGCGGGAGGTTTCGGAGCGGGAGCGGAGGCGATTCGACCGCGAAGCGCTGGGATTTTCGATTGGACAGTCACAACTCACCGTCACCCCGCTGCAGCTGGCACGGCTGACGGCCTGCATTGCCAACGGTGGGTGGCTGGTGACCCCGCATATTGCCAGCGATGACGGGAGGTCAATGCTGCTGGAGGACGCATCCGGGACGCGTATCGCGGAGCGGCGGCGAGTGGAGGGAGTTGATGACGTGCAGCTTCAGGCAATTCGTGAGGGACTGATTGCGGCAGTGAATGATCCGATTGGCACAGGCTATCGCACTGCCAGACTTCCTGACCTGCAGATTGCCGGAAAGACAGGCACCGCCGAAGCGGCACCGGGAAAACCGGATCACGCGTGGTTTGCCGGCTGGTTCCCTGCCGAGGAGCCGGAATATGTGGTGGTGGCAGTGCTGGAGCATGGTGGTTCCGGGAGCCGGGCGGCGGCCCCGATCGTTCGGGAAATTGCCCGCAGTCTGCTCAGTGCACATCCATCGGAACGTCCTTCAGTCCCGGTATCGCTGAGCCCTGGTCCAGCGCTGTCCAGAGGTTTTTGATGAACGGATGGGAATCGTCACGGACGAAGGGGAAGAGGATGGTTCTGGCCTGTTCGGGGTTGTTCTGTTCGGCGAGGTGCCAGGCTTGAAAGACCTGGCCCCAGAGGGAATCGGGGCTGGTGAAAATCACCTGTTCCATTTGGATCCGGGCATCTTCTTCGCGTTTGAGCCCGACGATCCGGGCTTTCCAGCGTTCGGCCTGCTGGGGTTGTCGGAGCAGGGTGTAAGTGCGTTGCAGGAGGAAGGCGGTGGAGCTGCGGAGGCTGGGACTGTTTTCGAGGGGTGTGAGCCACTGCAGGGCTTCGTCGAAGCGGGCGTTCTGCAGGGCGAGTTCGGCGAGTCCTTCGCGGGCGATACGACTTTCCGGATTGAGCTGCACAGCAGATTTCCAGGCGGACTGTGCCTGTGACTGTCGGCCAGTGCCGGCAAATGCCTTGCCAAGAAAGGCGGCGGCGTCGGCAGATGGCTGGAGGCTTTCACTCTTCGAGAGTGCGCGCACGGCGTCTTCACTGCGTCCCAGCTGGAGCAGCGCTTTGCCGTACTCCAGAAAGAGTTCTGCGGGGGTGACCTGCAGTCCGACAGCATCTGGCTGAATGCGGAAGAGTCGGTCCCAGGCTTCGACGCACTTCTGGTAGTTGGCTCGATCGCGTTCAAGCATGCCGATGAGTGCGTGTCCGCGGGCTTCGCAGGCAGGGAGAGCAGCGAAGCGGCGGGCGGCCTCAACGGCTTCATCGTAGCGTCCCAGTTTGGCCCGGCAGGCAGACAATTGGTGGAGCAGATCCGGGTTGTCAGGCTGGAGCCGGACAAGATGTTCGAGCACGGGCAGTGCGGACGTCCAGCGTTCCAGCAGCAGGCAGGCCTCTGTCCATGCCTGCATTTCTTCCGGCTGGTCAGCCCCGACCTGCTGGAGGATGCGCAGAGCCTGCGCGGGATCGCCCATGCGGACGAGGATACGGGCTTTGAGAGCCTGTCCGGCGCCGCGTTCGCCGTTGGACAGCAGCCATTCATCGACGATTTTGAGCGCCTCTGCGGGGCCATTGGCGACATCTGAAACAAGCAGAGCTTCAGCCTGCCTCAACGGACGCTCATGCCACCACAGAATGCCGGCGATGCCCGCAACCGCACCGCCCGGGAGCAGCAGCAGCGGACCGATTCGTCGCAGCCACGAACGCCGGCGACGCCGCCGCACGGCCGACGGGACTGAGTTGGGAGCCGGGACAGACATAGGACTTTGCCGCCAAACGGAATCAGCCAGGGACGGGAATGGCATCCAGCAGAGTTCTCAGGATCCGCGCGGCTCGCTGACGGCGACTTTCCGTCACCACACCCCGACACACCAGACGATGGGCGAGCACCGGGATGGACGTTTGCTTGATGTCGTCGGGAATGACGAATTCGCGGCCATCGACCCAGGCGTGGGCCTGAGCGGCGCGGTACAGCGTGAGCACTCCGCGGGTGGAGATACCAAGCGTCAGTTCAGGGTGGTTGCGGGTTCGATCGGCAATATCGAGCATGTAGTCGGCCAGCGTCTCATCCACACGCACCTGCTGCACCTGTTTCTGAATGGCGAGCAGTTCGTTGGCAGAGGCCACCGGACGCAGTTCGTCCACCGGCTGACCGGTGCGATGACGACGCAGAATTTCTCGTTCCGATTCGCGTCGCGGATAACCCAGACTCAGACACATCATAAAACGGTCCAGCTGGTTCTCCGGGAGCGGGTAGGTGCCTTCGAATTCCCAGGGGTTCTGAGTGGCGATGACAAGGAACGGTTGCGGGAGCGGATAAGTGACACCTTCGATGGACACCTGACGCTCACTCATGGCCTCCAGCAGTGCACTTTGGTTACGCGGCGTGGTGCGGTTGATTTCATCGGCCAGCAGCACATTGGTGAAAATGGGGCCCGGCCGGAATTCAAAGTCGCCCGTTGCCGGACGATAGACGCTGGATCCCAGAATGTCGCTGGGGAGCAGGTCCGGGGTGAACTGCATGCGGACAAAATTGCAGCCCAGTGTTCTGGCCATGGCGCGGGCCAGGGATGTTTTGCCAAGCCCCGGAGCGTCTTCCAGGAGAATGTGTCCACCAGCCAGCAATGACACCACCGACAGACGCACAGTGGACGACTGGCCAAGCACCGCGGTTTCGACGCTGGAAATCAGGCGACGGACGACGTCAAGGCTCACAGATGACTCCGGAAGACAGACTGATTGCTGCAATGGTCGGAGCAGATTCTATCCGGTTGCCCCTGGGAACTCCACCGTCAAATGCCCGGGGCCTCACCGATGACCCTGACTTTCGGGCAACGGGCACTGCCGGGAGCGCGAAGCTGGGATGACGAAACCGCGTTAAGCACACCGGAAGTCGTCTTTCGGACGGTGCCTCACTGACAGGGCGTTCAGTGGATGTCAATTCACCGGTAACGCTCCTGAGCCGCCGGACAGCAGTCCGCGGGCAACGGCGCTGGCAGGGCTCCGGGCACGACGCCACACCCACACGCCATGCCACTGTTCATACGTCACACGTGTCACATTCGTCCCATCTGTCCTGGAATCCAAACCGCGCTATCCGAGCCGCGTGCGTGAGAAGTGAGAAGGTGCGTGCCCGCGCGGCGAGGACCGCATCAGGAACGCACGAGGGCCGCACGACCGTGAATCGCCTGTCTGCCGTCACCGGGCGGACGAACTCCGAGATGGGTGCACATGGCCCGCTGCAGCGGCAGGAGTGCCGGAGAAAACAGCAGCGTGGGAGAGAGGGGAAGCCGGGATTTCGACAAGGCTGGAACGGGTGGCATTCGCGGGGGGATTGAGTATGCTGCGGGACGACCTTTGCGTATACTCACGGCACCCCGACCCTTTTTCCTTGCTCCCGCCAGGCTCCCCCGGCTATGGAAGAACCCTCGTCAGCTCCTGAAACGAACCACTATGTCGTCCGCTACGGCACCACGCGTCTGCTCGCCGATTTCGAGGCGCGTCGGGGCTTCAGCCACCAGCGTGGTGACGAGGTCATCGTACGGTCCGAACGCGGGACAGACTGGGGCGTTGTTCTGTGTTCAGCCACGCAGAACACCGCCGCATACCTCGGCGGCAGCCGTCACGGGGGCCGCATTCTCCGCCTGGCGACTGACGATGACCGCCGCAACCGCGCCGCGGCTGCTGAACGCGAAAAACAACTCTTCCAGATCACAGTGAACCACATCCGCGAACGTTCGCTGCAAATGCAACTGATCGACGTGGAACTTGTCTTCGGCGGCGAAAAACTCATCCTCTTCTACCTCTCTGAATCCCGCGTCGACTTCCGCGAACTCGTGAAATCTCTCGCCCGTGACCTCAATACTCGCATCGAAATGCGTCAAATCGGAATCCGCGACGAGGCACGACTGCTGGCCGACTATGGCGACTGCGGAAAACCCGTCTGCTGCAATACTCACCTGCAGCAAATGCCGCCCGTCTCCATGAAAATGGCCAAACTTCAGAAAGCCACACTGGATCCCGGCAAAATTTCCGGACGCTGCGGACGCCTCAAATGCTGCCTTCGGTACGAATACGATACGTACGAAGAACATCGCCGCGAGCTTCCGCCCATCGGGGCCACCGTGCTGACGAAAATGGGGCAGGGGCGAGTACTCTCTCTGGAACTGCTCGCGCGGAAACTGGTGGTCGCCTTTGAGGACGGACGGCGACTCATGACCGATGCCACCGATATTGTCACCGTAATTTCCCGCGGCAGCAGAAAACGAGAATCTGATGATGATGCCGAATGATTTGTTGAGTTGCGCCCTTCTTTCCGGATGACTTGTCCTGTATGATCTCGACACCGCAGGGATGTTGCAATCCGGCAACTGGTGTCTTCCCCCCAACCAAAGTCTGTGGTCCATGACATCGCTCAGCAGCCATTCCACACGCTCCTATCATCCCTCCGCCTACAAATTCGTCTTCGCTGCCCTGCGATTCATCCAGGAACAACTGGGACGCGATCGCTACTCCGAAAAAACTGGTCATATCTCCGGCAGCGAACTTCTCGAAGGCGTCCGGCAACTTGGTCTCCAGCAATACGGCATGCTCTGCCCCCTCGTCTTTCGCAGATGGGGCGTCCACTCCACCGACGACTTCGGACATATCGTCTTCAGAATGATCGAAGACGGCGATATGCGCAAAACCTCCGACGACCGGCTTGACGACTTCCTCGGCGTGTACGATTTCACCCGCGTCTTCGTCGACGAATACGAACCGGACACCTCCGCCACAGTCTAGGCCCCGGTCAGCCGCCCTCGCCTTGTCGTACGGAAACTTTCAGTCTGTCGACCAGGACACTCAGGATCCCAACAATTGCGGTGGTCGCTCGTGACCTGATCGGGCATCGCACCCAGGACAGACGAAGACGCATTTCGCGCACACGGCTCCCCGATCGATGGTTCACCTTCGCAAGGATCGAAGGACCGACACACGGGGAGGCAACGGCTTCAGCCTGCCGAGGCACCGACACTGTCATGACACAGATGGCAGCGTCGGCGTCGCCCTGCACAGCAGGCTCACTGCGATGAAAAAGCGGTATCGATCAGTTCGCCACCCGCGAATGATCCGGCCCTCCATTTGCACCGCTGAGCTCCCTCTGCGATGTCGGCCTGTAAGGCCAGCTCCACCAGCCTGGCATGAAATGCCAGGTCAACGCCCCCCCGCGAGCTCGCCGCCCTGTAGGGGCAGTTCTCAGGAGATTCCGCGATACTCCCGGGTGGCACGCGGGCCGGATGCGTGTGCGGGTGCCGGCGGTTGCGTGGAGGTCGTGGAGGTCGTCGACGCTACGGGGACGTTCCCGGTGCACCGCAACGATCTGCGACCGCGATACCAATGCCGCCCAAGCGCGCAAATTGCCGGCCCATAGACAGCGCGTTGCCAGGGATTGGTTGAGAGCTGCCCCTAATGGGCGTAAAAACCCACTGAGCTCTCGACCCGGGGCTTCACCCCGGGCTGACGGAGCTGGCCTCACAGGCCGGAATCGCAGAGGGGCGTTGGGTGCGCTGCAGGTGCCAGGGTGCGCTGCAGGTGCCATGCACCCTGGCCTCGCCCCCAATTGCCTTGACGTTCTGCCGCAGGGCGCCCGAGGGAGGGCGAAGCTTCTGCCGAGCCGCATCCCTGCCACGTGCACTTCGCCGATCCCCGCCACTCCGCAAAACCGCGGGTGACAACGCGGGGCGCGCACCAGTATTCGGTGGCTCGGCAGGAGCCTCGCCCTGGGATTACGAAACGGTGTTCAGAACACCGGAAGTCGTCTTTCTGACTCCACCCCACATGACAAGGCGTGCAGTGGATGTCAATCCCCCGGTAGCACTGCTGAGCCTTCGGACGGCAGTCCGCGGGCAACAGCACTGCCGCGGCATGCGTGGGACCCTCAGCGGACCGGGACTGCAACGAAAAGGACCCTGAAACGGCGTCCCCTGCGTCCCATGTGTCCCATCACAAAACCATGCAAAACGCAACGCCCGAGCCGCGCCCGTGAGGAAGCGGGCTACCCCAGCACAGGCTGCGTTTTGAAGTGAGAAGTGAGAAGTGAGAAACGCGTTTCGGTGCCATGCACCTTTGCCGAGTTCCTGGCCTGCCGGGGACAGTCCCAGTACTGTTCGGCACGTTTCTTGCGGTCCAGTGCGAGAAGCGTTTTAACATAATCTTAACTTGCGCTCCCTGCGCCAATCTGCCAGGCTTCGCGCATGGAGACTCCCAAGCCGCAAAACCAGAAACCCAAAATCACCGACAAAGACATTGTCGGCCTGAAGTACTTCGAGC
>JBJTOM010000057.1:0-14107 GCA_046074585.1 Planctomycetota bacterium
TTCGGATTGTAGTGATTTGGGCAGTTGCAGCGATCACCACGATTGCAGTGCCACGGGGGGGGCGGCCGGAATCCGGCCCGCGAGCCCGTCGGGGACAGTCCCTGCAGAACCGACAACACCGCCTCGGTGGCGTTCCATTTCCGGCGAAGGCGGTTGCCGGGAGGGCTAAGCTCCTGCTGAGCCGCCGTCGTCGTAAAGGATCTCCACCAAACACCTTCTGCCTTTAGGTGCCATGCACCTTGCCCGGGTTCCTGGCCTGCTGGGGACAGTCCCCGCAACCAGCGGACGGAGACGTTCTGCCGGTCGTGGAGACCGCAAGACGACACCGGAGCCAAGCGTTGCGGGGACAGTCCCTGCGGTGAGACCGAGGTGGAGCGTCTGATTTGACTGCCCTGGTTGGGCCGATTTTTCGGTTTGTCGTGATTTGGGCGGTTGCAGCGATAATTGCGATTGCAGAGCCACGGGGGGGGGCGGCCGGAATCCGGCCCGCGAGACCGCCGGGGACAGTCCCCGCAGAGCCAGCGCCACAGCCTCTGTGGCGTTCCACTTCCGGCGATAGCTATTGCCGGGCAGGCGAAGCTCCTGCTGAGCCGTCGTCGTAAAGGATATCCACAAAACACCTTCTGCGTTTCGGTGCCATGCACCTTCGTCTATGCACCTTCGTCTGCATCTGCCGGGTTCCTGGCCTGCCGGGGACAGTCCCCGCAGCCTGCGGACGGAGATGTTCTGCCGGTTGTGGAGACCGCGAGACGCCCCCGGAGCTCCGCGTAGCGGGGACAGTCCCTGCGGCGAGAGCAATGCGGAGCGTCTGACTTGAGTGCGTTGGTTGGGACGATAGTTCGGTTGGTTGGCTTTGGGCAGTTCCAGCGATAACCGCAATTGCAGAGCCACGGGGGGGGGGGCGGCCGGAATCCGGCCCGCGTGGCCACCGGGGACAGTCCCTGCAGAACCGACGGAGCCGCCTCCGTGCCGTTCCACTTCTGGCGAAAGCCGTTGCCGGGCGGGCGAAGCTCCTGCTGAGCCATCGTCGTAAAAGATACCCACCAAACACCTTCCGCGTTTTGGTGCCATGCACCTTTGTCTGCACCTGCGGCCGATGGCAATCAGCCGGTACGGCCCGGTGGGGCTTCCGCAGGTGTATCGGCCGCGACCCCACAACGCCCCGATCCGGTCGGCCAACGATCTTTCCCGCTCCGCGCCGGAGCGTTCCCCGGCTGGCCGTCCGAAGTCCGTGAGCCCGCAGACCGTGAAACGCCAGCATTTTCCCCTGATTCCCCCACTTTCGCCACTTTCATCATGGACACGGCCACGACTCACGGTAGGCTGCGGTTTTTGGGGGGTTCCAATTCCTGTTCCATTGGTCATCATTCCCTATGCATCCGCGCACCCCTGGTTCCGCTGTTCTGCTGCTTCTGGCCACCTGCGCCTGCCATCTGCGGGCGGACGAAACGTCCGTTCCTCAGCAACCTCTCCGCAGCAACCCGCCCTCCGTCTACGCCCTCACCGGTGCCAGTGTGGTGCTGCAGGCGGATGCCCCGCCGGAACCGGCTGTGATCATCATTCGCAATGGCACAATTGCCACCATTGGCCGCGATCTGCCAATTCCGCCTGATGCCCGCGAAATTCCTCTCCATGGTCGCATCATTTACCCCGGGTTTATCGACGCCTATTCAGAAGCCGAACTGAACACCGACCGACTGGCCGGGACAGCGCGGTACTGGAATGGCCAGGTCACTCCACAGTTGTCCGTCGCCGATCAGCCCACGCTCACCGATGCCGCCACACTCCGGCGTCAGGGGTTTGTGGCCCGCCTTGTGGCGCCAACTGATGGAGTGATTCGGGGGCAAAGTGCGCTGCTGTCCACCGGCGACGGCGACGCTGCCGCCAATCTGCTCGTTCCCACCGTCGCTCAGCACCTCACCCTCACCGTTCCCCGCCGCATGCGCAGCGGTTACCCCGGCAGCCCCATGGGTGCGGTCGCCCTCGCCCGCCAGGCCATGCTGGACGCACAGTGGTTTCGCGATGCCCGCGTCGCCCTGCTCGCTGATCCCACACTGCCCCCCATCGAACACAACCACGCCCTCGCCGCACTGCAGCCCGTCATCGACGGCAGCCTGCCTGTCATCATCAGCACCAGCGACGAACAGTTCAGCCTCCGTGCCGAACGCTTCGCCGCCGAATTCGGACTGTCAGCCATTCTGCTGGGCAATGGCCGCGAATATCGCCGCCTGTCCGAAATTGCCGCCCTTCGCCGACCCGTCATTCTGCCCCTCAGCTTCCCCAAACCCCCCGCCGTCGCATCGGCCGAAGAAGCCCGCGATGTGCCCCTCGAATCACTCCTGCACTGGGATATTGCCCCCGAAAATCCCGCTCGCCTCCACGCCGCCGGCGTGCGTCTGGCCTTCACCACCCACCAACTCTCCAGCCCCTCAGAATTCCTGAAAGCACTCCGCAAAGCCGTTGCCCGCGGACTGCCGCCCGCCGCAGCACTCACTGCACTCACCAGCACCCCCGCTGATCTCTGCAATGCCTCCGCCAGACTCGGAACACTCCAGCCCGGTCGCCTCGCCAGCTTCGTCGTCACCGACGGCGACCTGTTCCGCGATGCCACAGAAATCGTCGAAACCTGGGTCGCTGGCAAACGCTATGAACATCAGCCCGCGCCCGCTCGCTCCGTTCCCGGACAATTCGAACTGCAGCTCGCCGCAGCCGCACAATTCCCCACCAGACTCTATCTCGATGTCCGCGATTCCAAAGGACGCCTCAAAGGTCGCATCTCGAAAAATCCCATCCCCCAACAGTCACCGCCCAAAACTGAAGAACCTCCCAAACCCAGCGAAGCCGCAGCACCCGCCCCTGCAACAACCCCCGCCCCACCCGTCGCCCTCGCCGATGCTCCGCTGGAACTCAAGTCCATCTCCCTCACCGAAACCCGCGTCGATGCCTCCTTCGATGGCAAAGCCTTCGGCACCGAAGGACTCGTCCGCATCTCCTTCACCCTCACCGAAACTCAGCCCGATCCCGCCCGACCTGCAGGGTTCGGCACCGCCGTCTGGCCCGATGGCACCAGCGTCGCTGTCACCGCTGTCCGCAGCACACCCCCCGCCTCCGTCGAAGTGCTCCCAGCCCCCGCACCCGCAGCGACACCGGCCTCGGCACCCGCCAGCCCCGACGCCACACCCACCACACCCGACAACAACTCCCCCGGCAAGTCCGCTCCGCCGACGCCCGCCTCCTTCGCCGTCAATTATCCGCTCGGCGCCTTCGGTCGCCAGGCTCTGCCACAACCCGCTCCGCTCACCGCCTTCATCCATGCCACCATCTGGACCTGCGGTCCGGCCGGCCTCCTGGAAGACGCCACACTGCTCATCGAAAACGGTCGGATTGTGGCCGTTGGCAGGGACGTTGCCATCCCACCCACAGCCACCGTCGTCGACCTCCGCGGCATGCATCTGACCCCTGGGATCATCGACTGCCATTCGCACATGGCAACCGATGGCGGTGTCAACGAAGCCACTCAATCCATCACCTGCGAAGTCCGCGTCGGCGACTTTGTTGATGCCACCGATGTCACCATTTACCGGCAACTGGCGGGCGGTGTCACAGCCGCCAACATTCTGCATGGTTCGGCCAACTGCATCGGTGGTCAGAACCAGGTCATCAAGCTCCGCTGGGGCGCGACAGGTGAAGGTCTGAAATTCACAGAAGCCCCGCCGGGAGTCAAGTTTGCTCTCGGTGAAAACGTCACACAGGCCAACCGTCCGGATGGTGGCGGACGCTTCCCGGCCAGTCGCATGGGCGTCGAACAACTCTTCCGCGACGCCTTCGAAGCCGCACGCGACTATTCCAGCCGCATGCAGAACTGGAAAACCAGCCGTCGCGGACTGCCGCCGCGCCGCGATCTGGAACTCGAAGCCCTCGCCGAAATCGTCCGCCAGGAACGCTGGATTCACTGTCACAGCTACCGCCAGGACGAAGTCCTCGCGCTCCTCAGAATCCTCGAAGAATACAACATCCAGGTCGGCACCCTCCAGCACATCCTGGAAGGCTACAAAGTCGCTGACGAACTCGCGAAACACGGAGCGATGGCATCAGCCTTCTCTGACTGGTGGGCCTACAAGTTCGAAGTTCAGGACGCGACTCCCTGGGCCGGTGCTCTGATGCATCAGCAGGGTGTCGTCGTGTCCTTCAATTCCGACGACGGGGAACTCGCACGACACCTCAATCAGGAAGCCGCCAAGGCCGTCCGTTACGGCGGTCTGCCCCGCGAAGAAGCACTCAAATTCGTCACGCTCAACCCCGCTCGACAGCTTCGAGTGGATCATCTGGTGGGTTCACTGGAAGCCGGCAAACAGGCGGATTTTGTGGTCTGGAACGGTGACCCCCTCTCCACACTCAGCCGCTGCGAACAAACCTGGATCGATGGCGCCCGCTGGTTCCACCGCGGCGAAGACGAACAGTTGCGGGCCACCGCCCGACAGCAACGCAATACCCTCATCCAGAAAATCCTCAGCTCCGGCGAAGAAACGCTCGCACCCGGCGAACAGGAACGCAACTCCGCCTCCGAATGGCCTCGCCAGGACGAATACTGTGCCCACTTCCGTCATCAGGCTGCCCTCCAGCAGCAGCGGGAAGCCGCTCAGCTGAAGGAACAGCAGGATGCCCTGCAACGAAACGCCAGCGCCCCCTGAATCCTGCGGTCATACCCATCCGACCCCAGCCCCCCCCCAAGACCACAACCGCATTGACACTCTTCCTCTTCCATTCGCTGCCTGCATATCTTCGGGACGCCCGTATGCCCCGCTTCCAGATTTCCCAGCTCCGTCAAAGTCTCTTCGCCGCAGCGATCGCCATCACCGCGTTCCACCCGACCGGGCCTGCGATCGCCTCTGATCAGATCCCCGGGGCCAGACAGACACGTCCCGTTGCACTCACCAACGCCGTCATTCATCCGGTCACCGGTCCCGTCATTGAACGCGGCACACTCGTGTTCACCGCCGGCCGCATCGCCGAACTGGGCGCCAATGTGCAGCCCCCCAACGGCTCAGAAGTCATCGATCTGCAGGGCAAACATGTTTACCCGGGACTCATCGAAGCCCACACCCAGCTGGGACTCACCGAAATCTCCTCCACCCGCGCCACCGTCGACCACACCGAATCCGGCTTCATCAACCCCTCCGTCGCTGCCCACGTCGCTGTCAATCCCGACAGTGAACTCATCCCCGTCACTCGAGCCAACGGCGTTCTCACAGCACTCACAGCCCCCTCAGGTGGTCTGGTTTCAGGTCAGGCCGCCGTCATTCAGCTCGACGGCTGGACCTGGGAACAAATGACACTCAAACCCCGCGCCGCACTCGTTATCAACTGGCCGCGAATTTCTGCCGGCACCCGCCGCTCCCTCAGTCGCTCCGAAAACAACGAACCTGCCTCAGCCGAGAATCCCGTCAGACAACTTCGCGATCTCTTCACCCAGGCGCGAGCTTACGGAAAAGCACGCGCAGCCAACCCCGCTGAACAGCGATTCGACGCTCGACTGGCCGCCATTCACAGCGTCCTCGAAAATCACATCCCCCTGCTGGTCAACGCAGACCGGCTGGATCAGATCAACTCCGCTGTCGCCTTCGCCGTCGAACAGCAGACTCCCCTGATCATCTTCGGTGGCTACGATGCCCCCGAATGCGCCGCTCTCCTGAAACAATACGACGTGCCCGTCATCGTCAGCGCCATTCACCGTGAGCCGCTCCGGAACCATGACGACTACGACGCCAGCTTTACCCTCCCCGAACGACTGCGACAGGCTGGTGTCCGATTCTGCATCTCCGGCTCCGCACGGTCCGAAACCTGGAACGCTCGCAATCTTCCCTGGCACGCCGCCACTGCCGCCGCCTACGGACTCCCCAAAGACGAAGCACTCAAAGCCATCACCCTGTACCCCGCCCGCATTCTGGGTATGGCCGATCGACTGGGAGCCCTCGAACCGGGTCGCGATGCCACCCTGTTCGTTTCCACCGGCGATCCCCTGGAAACCGAACCTCAGGTCACCAACGCCTGGATCCAGGGCCGCCGCGTTGATCTCTCCAGTAAACATTCACAGCTGTACCAGAAGTACCAGGAAAAGTACCGGCAGCTGGCACAGCCATAAAGCTGTGGCCTCAGGTACAGCCGACGGGCACAAGCCCAATCGCCCTGACTTTCCGGCAATGGGCACGGCCGGGAGGGCGCAGCTCCTGCTGAGCCGCAATCCTGCAACGAGCACTGCAACGAGCACTGCAACGATCCAGGCCGCTCCGCAAAATCCTGGCGGAGGCGCACAGCGCGGGCCAGCTTGCGACGACTCGGCGGGAGCCTCGCTCTCCCGAGTCACGGCCCTTTACGAGGACTGCCGTCCTGCGGCCCACGAATGCCGATGGGCGTTCGACGTCTCTCACGGGCCGCTTTTAACTCGCTGCGATGAAGCCTCGAGTGACCTGGAGTACGTTGTAAAGAAGTAAACAGAATGCAAACTGAAAAATTGCTGCTTCTGGTCTGGAACTGATCAGCCCCTCCAGACCATAGATCTCGGTGACCTGTCGAAAAACACCCTTGATACCGCAGCGGCTCAAATAGTGTTCCAGCAGATCTGCTGCCGGAAATGATGCACCATCCAGAAGATCCGTCACAAGGATCACATCATACGATTTCGGGCAAATCAGTGTGATCCTCCGACTGTAACGGCGATTCTCATGATCTTCGGCGCCAAGCCAGCCCCACTCCTCCGTGTACGTCCGGCCTTCCTGATCCGTACCCTGAACAGCAGGACCCTGCGAATCGGCGTGAAAGCTGTTTGTCTTCTGGTATTGGATAAGAAAATGATGCCCATTCCTGGCAAAATCTTCGAGGCGATCATGGGTGCAGAATCCCCCGTCCGCCAGCCATAGTATTGGTCCGTTGATTCGTTGCTGGATCACGGGCAAAAGCTCTGGCAGGCAGCACGAATCATCGGCATCGTCATCGGCCCAGGCATGCAATCCAACAACTCTGCCTGTCCCATGATGCAGGGCTATGAGCGCACGACCGCCGGGCCGGCCCCCCTTCTTCGCCCGCAAAGCCCGCATCTGCTTCGCCACACTCTTAATGGCTCTGCCATCCAGAATGACCGTTTCCAGACTCTGCAGGCACTGCGGTGAATCTCGTCTGGCCTGAATTGTGAAGGTATCCAGCAGATTTTGATTGCATTCCGTGAAAAATGCCATGCTCAGCGGAATCGGAGTGCGCCCCAGTTTGCGGTACGCAGCCACCCGGGATGTCTCAGGATCACCGACTTCCTGGGCGCGCGAAAACGTTCGACAGGCTGAGCCACCCTGATTCATGAGCGAGTCGCTGATCAACTCGACCATGACCGGGAAGCTGATGATTCGCTCGTAGCTTCTTCCACGGTGCTTTTCGTAGATCGAAGTCAGTCGCTCGCGATCGAGGCACTCACAAAGCAGCACGTGAGCGGCTTCAGCCAGTGGCAGTGTACACGCGAGATCGGAAAAAAGTGCGGCGTCCATGCTGTCGTCCTTGTCTGCAGTCCGGAAGTGATGCCTGCATCTCCATCACACCGCGGGGTGTACAGACTACTGACTTTGGGGAAAGGCAATCGCTGGGGAAAATGTAAACAACAGAGAATCTCAAGCCCCGACGGAAGACCGCAGTGGCACGGTGGAAATCCTTTTCCGCCACGCTGCTTCCCTGAAGGTCATCCGCCGAATCAGGTCTGCCTGTTCGCTTCAACACGCCACCTCGCGATTCCGGTCTGACCCCTGACCCTCACCCCTCACCCCCTGACCCGTCTCCCCTGGCAGGGGAGACGGGGGGATGGAGGTCTTTGATGGTCAGCGAGCCATCCTGCAGACGTCTTCGCAGCTCGTCGGCATCGAGCGCCTGCAGGGGGCTGATTTCCACGGGGACGTCGTCCGGAACCACGTGCCCTGCCGCGGCCAGCCAGGCTGCGGCAATCCGACGCAGGGCGTTTCGGCAGGTCTCCACCGAATCCGCTCCGCTGCTGTTTTTCACCGGATTGAATTCCCGTTCCCGATGGCCCTCCACAACCAGTGTCCGTGTGGCCATGGGGAGTGCATCAAAGATGAACTGTTCCAGCTTGATGGCGTTGGGATTGGCAGCATCGGTCGGCTTCTGCAGTTGTCCGGAAGCGTCCAGAAAGGGCACGTTCTTGCGTGCCCGGTGCAGCGGCAGGCGACTGCCGGCTGAGGACAGATGCTGCAGAAAGGCAACTTCAAACACGTGAATCGCGGTATTGCCAGCCCAGAAAATCCACTCGCCGCACTCGTCCACTCCCGCCGACTGCTCCGGTGTCAGCTCACTGTATTCAATAATCTCCGCCCGCCCCGACAGCTCGACCACCACCCCCATTCGCTCCGCAGGACTCGTACGACACACCACACAGGTGGTCGCCTGAGCTTCCGCATGGACGTGGAACCCCAGCAGCGTGGGATCCGCAAGGATCGCTGTCGGATTGTCCACCTGATGATAATACAGATGCTCAATGCCGCTTTGCTCAAGCCAGTCCAGCAGTCCGGAACGCTGCAACGCTCCCACAATGCCACCATGTCCGTCCGGCGAGAGCGCCACTTCCCCGGGACCGCTCAGCAATATCTCGCCAGTCACCGCATCCAGAGCCGGCAAACTGCCCTGACGAAAGAATCGCACACTGTCCGCCGCCAGCCCGAAAAACGCGTGCCGCTGGAAAAACGCAACGGTTTCCGCGTGAGTGGCATTGCTGGTCATGATGAGCCATGGCAGTGATGCAGAGTGACGGCGACGTCGGGCCAGAATCTGTTCAGCAAAAATCTGGAACAGCGTTCGCTGACTCACCGGACCAATCGGATACATGCCTTTGGGAAGGTCGAATCCCAGCCGTGTTCCCTGTCCCCCGGCAACTGTCACCACTGCTGCTCGCCCGGACTCCAGACGCTGTTCACCCGTGCGACGTGCGGCCTCCCACCGCTGTGCATCCGCCTGCGTCCGTGGCTGCCGTACAACCTGAGACGGCGCTCTGGCCCGGGTCACGCGATCGCCCGCAGCATCCACGGCTGCATGCGAGTCCGCGGTCTGCACTTCACCAAGCAGCGACAGGTCGATCGTGAGCAGCTGTTCAAGCAGGCGCTGGCGCTGCTCAGGCGAAGCGTCCCGCAGCACATGCAGCAGCCGCACCTGACCAAGTGCCTGCAACTCCTGTTCAAGCCTTAGATGGGCGGCATCCGCGTTCGGCATGACAATTCTCGGTGAGCTCAGCTGTTTCGAAGAGAGACCAGACGGCTGAGCCGCTGGCGGAGCAGGACAGCTGGCTTCTGGTCTCTGCGATCTCTGTGCTTTACGCTCCTGCGTTGGTTCAGCACCGTCGGCCCGGATCCCTGGGCCTCGGCGAATCACCACAAAACTCTCGGGAATCCCCCTGAAAGACGTGCCACTGCTCGGGATGGCGAGGCTCCTGCCGAGCCACCGAACGCTGGTCCGCGCAGTGATCGATTGCCAGCGTTTTTTACGGAGCCGCTGGGACCGGTGCAGCGCTCGTGGCAGGGATGCGGCTCAGCAGGAGCTTCGCCCTCCCGAAGATACTCTTTGACGGAAGCTCGAGGCCCCTGATTGCTGACGGCTGAGAGACTGACCCCTCACCCCCGGCCCCTCTCCCCTGGCGGGGCGAGGGGGGTCAGGCGGCGGCGGAATCTCGTTTGTTGAATTTGCGATCGCCGCGAACGATTTCTTCGGTCACGACGAACTTCTGTCCGCGTTCCAGTTCCGGCAGCTCGAACATCAGTTCGAACATCACGTCTTCAAGAATGGCACGAAGACCACGCGCACCGGTTTCGCGGGACCGAGCGAGTTTGGCGATTTCCCGGAGTGCTCCGGGAGTGAAGTCGAGTTCACACTCTTCCATCTCGAACAGCCTGCGGTACTGGCGTACCAGGGCGTTGCGGGGTTCGGTGAGCACCTGCATCAGGGCGTCTTCGTCGAGCGGTGCGAGCGTGCCGATGACGGGGAGTCGTCCGAGCAGTTCGGGGATCAGTCCGAATTCCATCACGTCTTCTACAGTGGCCTGAGCGAGCAGGCTGTGAGCACTGTCCGCTGCGGTTGATTCCTGAGCAGCCGCGCCGAAGCCGATCACCTTTTTGCCAAGGCGACGGGAAATGATGTCTTCCAGTCCGACAAAGGTGCCACCGCAAATGAACAGAATGTTGGTGGTATCGATCTGGATGTACTGCTGTTCGGGATGCTTGCGACCGCCCTGCGGAGGCACGTTGGCGACAGTGCCTTCGAGCATTTTCAGGAGTGCCTGCTGGACGCCTTCGCCGGAAACGTCCCGAGTAATGCTGACGTTCTGGCTGGTCTTGCCGATCTTGTCGATTTCGTCGATGAAGATAATGCCCCGTTGCGCGGCCTCGATGTCGAAGTCGGCGGCATGCAGGAGTTTGAGCAGCAGATTTTCTACGTCTTCACCCACGTAACCGGCCTCGGTGAGCGTTGTGGCATCGCCGATGGCAAAGGGGACCTGCAGGGTTTTGGCCAGCGTTTTGGCGAGAAGCGTTTTGCCGGAGCCTGTAGGGCCGATGAGCAGAATATTGGACTTCTCGATCTCGACTTCTTCCGTGCCCACTTCGAGGTTGTGCATGAGCCGCTTGTAGTGACTGTGCACGGCGACTGATAAGAGCTTTTTGGAGCGCCCCTGACCGATCACGTACTGGTCCAGTTCCCGCACGATCTCTCGGGGAGTGGGAACGCGGTTGAACAGCTTGCGCGAGGAACCCCTGCGGCGGCGCTCCTGATCAAGGATCGACTGGCAGAGTTCGATGCATTCGCCGCAGATATAGACGTCTTCCGGGCCCTCGACGAGTGGCCCGACTTCGCGGTAGTTCTTGCGGCAGAATGAACAGTTGGCGTTGCGCTTGCCCTGCTGTGCAGTCTTGCCGGAACCAAAGTCCTTGCCCGATACCATCTGTTTGCTTTCAGGATTTCTTTATCTGGCCGGGTAACGCGTCTTCGTCATGACTTCGGAGAAAAAGTCGGGAAGAAGCGGTCCCGCAGATGCGTCTTTTGCAGGAACAGAAACTCCATTCGAGTTGGCGTCCCTGCCAACCTTGTTTTCGGTAATTGCCCCCGAATGCTCTTCGATCACTTACCCTGGATTCAAATCCGAACCGCGAATGTTTGTCGGTTTGCTCGTCTGTGCAGGCTGAACCGATTCTGCGTCAGATTCGCTGCAGACTTCGCCGGTTGACGCGGCGGTTTCGTCCACGCTCATTCTGCGAAGACCGCGGGGAACGCCGGCAGAAGCTGCCGTTTTTCCAGTCGCTCCGGGATGCGAAGACAGGCTGCTGAGCCGCCCAGCCAGACGTCCCTTGATCAACCGAAATTCATCCTCCGACAAATCGCCCCCCTGCCTGATGTCTTCAATCGCCTGCAGCATCTGCCGGTCCGTTTCACCCGGATCCGGATCCTCGATGACGCGATTCGCCCAGCGGACCGCCAGCCAGCCCGCCACCACCAGCCCCAGAGCCGCCAGCGCCATCGGCCAGAATCCTGTCAACCAATCCAGCGGATCAAATTCCCGCCGACGCGACAGCATTTCCAATTGCACAAGCAGCAGACTGGGCACCAGCAAGCTCCGCAGAGATGACGTCAAACCAATCGACGGTGGCCGAGAACTGAAACGACTGACTGATATCAGCAGAACAAGCAACCGGCGTACCAATCGAGCAGCCGACATTCTAACCCGCCAAATCCGGCGGGACAGACCGAAACCGTGCGAATATCGGCAGCTTCTGCCGGTTATTCACAGCCGAAACACCAGCTCCCGGAACATGCCGTGTAACTTTTGCAGAGACCGCCCCGCTGCCATAACGCCCCCGGCGCCGGGCCGCTTCACACCGCTATGCAAGGATTCCCTCCACCACCGTCCCGTGGATATCCGTGAGCCGGAAGTCACGGCCCTGGTACTTCCACGTCAACCGCGTGTGGTCGACCCCCATCAGGTGCAGGATCGTCGCATTCAGATCATGCACATGCACCGGGTCCCGCACGATGTTGTAACAGTAGTCGTCGGTCTCGCCCCATGTCGTGCCTCCACGAATTCCTGCCCCTGCCAGCAGAATGGTGAAGCACCGCGGATGATGGTCGCGACCATAGTTGCCCGGGGACAGCCCCCCCTGCGAATAAATCGTGCGGCCAAATTCACCGCCCCAGACGATCAGCGTGTCCTGCAGCAGATCCCGCATCTTCAGGTCCTCAATCAACGCCGCTGTGGCCTGATCCGTGTCCCGACACTGGCCCCGAATCGCATTCGGCAGCCCGCCGTGGTGGTCCCAGCCCATGTGGAAGAGCTGGATAAAACGCACGTCCCGCTCCGCCAGCCGCCGCGCCAGCAGACAATTTGCCGCATAGGAACCCGGCCGAGTCACGTCGGGACCATACATCTCCAGCACATGCTTCGGCTCGCCGGACGTGTCCACCAGATCCGGCACGCTCGACTGCATCCGAAACGCCATCTCGTACTGGGCGATTCGAGTCTGAATTTCGGGGTCCCCCAGATCGTCCAGCTGCCGCTCATTGAGCTGCCGCAGACGGTCCAGCGTGCGACGACGGTCCGCTGCGGTCACGCCAGGCGGGTTCGACAGATACAGCACCGGGTCGCCCGTGTTCCGGAATCGCACCCCCTGATGCTTCGATGGCAGAAAACCAGCCCCCCACAGCCGGTCGTACAGCGGCTGATCGTCCGGACGACCGGAACCAAAGGACGTGAACACCACATAGGCCGGCAGACTTTGGTTTTCGCTCCCCAAACCGTAACTCGCCCACGCACCAATGCTCGGACGTCCCGCGAGCTGCGATCCCGTCTGACAAAACGTAATCGCCGGATCGTGATTGATCGCCTCCGTGTTCATCGTGCGAATCATACACCAGTCGTCCGCGAGCGCCGACATGCGCGGCATGAGTTCACTGAACCACATCCCGCTGTCGCCATGCCTTGAAAACTGAAAGATGCTGGGAGCCACCGGGAATGTGGCCTGACCGGATGTCATCGTGGTCAGCCGCTGCCCCTGACGAATCGACTCCGGCAGATCCTCGCCCCGCCGCGATTCCATGCCAGGCTTCGGATCAAACAAATCCATCTGCGACGGCGCACCCGACTGAAACAGATAAATAATCCGCTTCGCTCGGGCCACCGGTGAACCCCCTCGCCCCTCCACAGATGGCTGCATCCCTGAAACATCCGGCCCCAGCAGTGAACTCAATGCCGCTACACCCAGACCACCTGCCGTCCGCAACCCCGCACGCCGAGTTCGAGGAAGAAAAGCAAAATCCGAATGCATACGGTCGCTCCACAGGGAATGAGTTCCGGATGGCTGGCCACACACCATCCACACCGCTCCCCATTCTGACCAGTTCAACGCCCCAACGCAAAGCTAATCCCCCTGCAGGTCGCTGGCAGCGCTGAGCCGCCGGACGACAGTCCGCGGGCAAAGGGGGCTGCAAGGGCATGCGGCGGACTGAAAAGGCGCCAGCAAGGAACCGCAACCTCGTGCTCACGCCCGCTCCACAACCCTCGCTATCACTCACATGAGTCCCATAAGTCCCATTTGTCCCATTACGCAACCGAGAAAAATGCCAGAGCCGAGCCCATGAGGAAGCCGGGCCCCCCCCACCCGAAACCTTCACTGCTTTTTGGATTGGGGTGTGTGGTGTGAGATGCTGGAACTCAGCATTCTCCTCTCCCCCTCTCTTAAGTCCCCATGGCACGACGCCACGAAATTCTGCGGCAGGATGCTGCCATCCGCGGGAACTCAGGGCAGCGTCACGGAACTCTCCTGTCCAGCCTGGATTTGGACATCTGTGGTTTTATCACCGCTTTTCAGGACGTAACGACCGGCGGGAAGCAGCGTGAGTGTCAGCGCTTTCTGACCTTCTTCGAACGACAGAGGTCTGGACAACAGGGAATTGCCGAACTTTGACTCCATGAGTGCTGCGGGTATCAGGCGGAATCTGACATCGTCCGGATTTGCGCCAGTTGTTTCGGGAAGCGCCACGACGAGACTGCCGCACGTTGCCGGGTCGAGGCTGAGGTCGATGG
>JBJTOM010000058.1:0-4750 GCA_046074585.1 Planctomycetota bacterium
CCGCTGCGCCGTAATGGGACCAATGGGACCAATGGGACCGATGTCAGGGCCCCTTGCCCGCGCGACCGTCCGTCACCGGCGGATTGCCATCTCTCGCACGCCCCGGCCACATCCCACGGACGGCTCGCAGAAATCTTTGCCCGCGGACTGCCGTCCAGCGGCTCAACTCCCCCCTCTCCCCTCCCAGGGGAGAGGGGCCGGGGGTGAGGGGTCAAAAGCCCCCGCACACACCTCGTTGCGCCGCAATGGGACCCATGGGACCGATGTCAGGCCGCTTTCCCGCGCGCCACCGACTGCGCGAGGCCGTCCGTCACCGGGGGATTCACATCTACTGCACGCCTCCAGCCGCTGTTTATTTCGAAGTTTCACACGGGCTGGGGATGGCCCGCTTTTTCACGAGCGCGGCTCAGTGATTGTGTTGCGCGGAGTTGCGTGAGCGGACAGATACGACTTATGGGACACCGACTTCCAGCCGTAAAGGAGCATGTCCACCGAACTGGAACTTCGTCGAACGATGTCATGCCCCTTTTACTCCACGGCCGGGCCTTCTTCCGGATCTTTTTGGGGTGGTTCGCTCTTGTCCCATTTGGCCATTTTTTCGGCTTCGTCGGGTTCGGTGAGTGGTCTGACGACGCGGAAGCCGACTCCGAGGGCATCGGTGAAGTACCAGATACTCTGGGGGATCTGCGGGTCCTGCTGTTTCCATTCGAGACTGGAACCTTCGCGGACGGCAGAACGGAGCATGTCAGCGGGGTCATCCCAGCCACCTCCGCGGACGACTCGGGGATATTCTGTGAGCGGAATAGCGAGGGGATTGATGGCGGGCTGTTTTCGCTGGGTGTAGGTGTCGGGGGCGTACTGATCGAGCACCCATTCAGCGACGTTGCCGTGCATATCGAAGAGTCCCCAGGGGTTGGGCTTTTTGCGTCCGACGGGCTGATAGCGACTGTCACTGTTGTCGGCGAACCAGGCGTAGTCACCGAGCTGTGCGGGGTCGTCGCCGAAGGACCAGGCTGAGGTGGTGCCGGCGCGGCAGGCGTATTCCCATTCGGCTTCGGTGGGGAGCCGATAATAGCGGCCGGTTTTGGTGGTGAGCCAGGTGCAGTACATTCGCGCGGCGTGCTGAGTCATGCAAATGGCAGGGTTATTTTCGCGGCCCATGCCAAAGCTCATGTCGGTATACGGCGGGGTGGGGCGGGTGACGGAGTCAGCGATTTTGTCGCGCGGGGTTGCGGGCTTGTTATAGGCGGCGCGGCGAAGCGCATCGACGCGATCGCCCCAGACTTCGTACTGGTTCCAGGTAATCTCATGGCGGCTCATCCAGAACGGGGCAATCTGCACGTCCTGCTGCGGCCCTTCGTCGTCGCGCCGCTGGGCTTCTGTGTCGGGGCTGCCCATGTGAAAGGTGCCGCCGGGAATCGGCACCAGCTCGATTTTGAAGCTGGTGTGTTCCAGTGGTTCCGCGTAGGGCTTCATTTCGGCTGCCGTGGTGGCCACCGCATCAGGAATCGCGATGGGAGGCGTTTTGTCGTACTGGGCCAGCAGCGGTGACTGGGTGGCGAGCAGTGCGAGGAGGACGGTGGAAACCGGATGAAGGAGTCGCATGGACGGAGCTTTGAAAAAAGACGGCGGGCGGGATGGTGTCGGGTGGCTGAAGTGGCCCCTGTCAGCATCCTGAATTTCGGGGCTGGAGTCAACAGGAGGCGGGGGGATCGGCGGGGTTTCGCAGTCATCTGTGGCGGCGGGATGATTCAGCGATGCAGCAGGAGCAATCTGACGGTGTACACCACGACCGCGCCAACGACGGTGGTTCCGCCGAGGAGCAGCAGACGCGAGACCAGCGGTCGATGGGGGCGGATGAGCAGTGCGATGGCGACGACCACAAGGGCACTGGAGGCCTTGAACACGACCATCCCGCGAAGTCCCCAGTTCTCGATGACAAACCTTGCGAGGGGATTGCTTTCAACGAAGGTCAGCTGAGTGGCGCCGATGGAGCTGAGGTGCAGAGCGATGTGGGTGAAGACGACGTCGAGAGCACAGACGAGAAAAAACCAGGAGATTTCGGTTTCCAGCGACCGTCGCTGTCGGCGACCGGATTTTCGAGGTGCCAGGGGCAGCGGGGGAGGGTCAGCGGGCAGTGGTGGCGGCTTGGGCGTCATGTCGGGGGAAACCGGAGCCATTCTGGTGAGAGTCGCGTTCGGCTGGCGAACCAGGCTGCAGGCCTTTTGGCCACGACCGGTCGCCGTTATTTGGCGGCTTCCGGCTGAGCCGGGGCAGGACCTGGTGCGGCACCGGCAATGAGAACCTTCAGGGATTTGTTCATGTCCAGCGAGAAGATGGTGCGGATGTGCGGGTCGGCAATGAGCAGTTGTTCACCGTGGAGACACAGGCCCACGGGGCGATCGAGTGGCGGGCCGCTGACGAATTGTTCGGGGGCAGCGCCCGGGGAAACCTTCCAGATGCTGTGCTGGTAGTTGTCTGTTACGAAGAATGTTCCGTCCGGCATGCGGACGATGTTGTGTGGCAGATTGAAGGGGTGGCCGCTGAGCACGGTCTGGAGCTTGCCGTCCGGAGTGACTTTCTGGATCTGACCGTCTTTGCTGGAAGTGGACAGGATGTAGAGTGTGCCGTCGGGATCCAGCGCGAGTCCCCGCGGGGAGTTGATGACGGCGTATTCGGTTGGCATTTCGCTGCCTTCCGCCGGCATTTTCCAGATGCGGTGGAGTTCCAGATCCGCCGTGTAAATGGTGCCGTCCGAAGCGACCGCGATGGACATGGGAATGCCAATCCAGCCTTTGGTGAGCGGTTGTGGCTGAGCGGCGTCGTCAAAGCGATAGACTTCCCGGGTGGCGGAGTCACCGGCGAGCAGTTTGCCCTGGTGATCAAAAGCCAGACAGCGGACGGCATTGAGCGGCGTGCGAAACTTTTTTGATCCCTGGAAATAGATCGATGCCTGACCATTTTCGACTTTCCAGATGCCAGGCAGATTGCGGTCCGCGACGAATACCACACCATCAGTTCCCGCGGCCACCGCAAGGGGGTACTGGAATGCAGGCGTGGCTGGGGGGGACTGTTGAGCGACAATCGGGCTGGCAGCGAAGAGCAGCAGAACGACAGCCAGGATTCTCACTGAAAACTTCCTTTTGTGAACGGGGAGACTGCGGAGCCTGCAGGCGAAAGCGCCAATCGGTCGGGGTGGCATTCTCCCATGCAACCGGGAAACTCGCAATATATCGGTCACGGGCAGTCAGGAAAATCTGAGGAAATCCGGAGGGTCGATTTTGACTTTCTGAGGTGGGGGGCGGAAGATTGGAGGAGAGTTTTCAGTGTTTAGTGTTTGGGGTGCGGGGGTTGGTTTTTGTTTTCTTTCGCTGGATTGCCTCGTCATGACCGTTGCTTTGTTTCGTTCGGCCAGGTTGGTTCTGTCGGTTCTGCTTGTTTCTCTGGTGGCTGGCGGCTTTGATGAAGCTGGCCGGGTTTGGGGGGACGATTCGGCGGCGATGAGGGCGAAGGCCGTTCAGTTTCTGACGACCACGCAGGACGTTAACGGATCGTGGACAAAGCCGGACGCGGTTGGCATTTCGGGGTTGGTCGTGAGTGCATTGCTTCAAAGTGGCCGTGCGGTGGATGATCCGGTCGTCGCCAAAGGGCTCCAGTTTCTGGTTTCCAGCCAGCAGTCCACGGGCGGGATCCACGCGCCAGCCAGCCGGCATCAGAATTATGAAACCTGTATCGCCCTGCTGGCACTCAGTCAGGCCAACGCGGACGGTCGCTACAACGCATCCATCAAGCGTGCCGAAGATTTTCTTCGCGGCCTGCAGTGGGATGCGGGCGAAGGCATCGAAACCAGTGATGACACGTTTGGCGGGGCTGGCTACGACAGCAAACAGCGTCCCGACATGTCCAACACGCAGTTTCTGATCGAGGCACTCCGCAGCGCCGGTGCTGGTCCTGACGATCCCGCTCTCCAGAAAGCACTCGTCTTCGTCAGTCGCGCCCAAAACCTTGAATCACCCCACAACTCGCTCCCGTGGGCCGGAAAGATCAATGACGGTGGCTTCATCTATACTCCGGCCAAAGGCGGCGAATCCAAAGCGCCCCTCGCAGCCAACGGCGGTCATTCGTCCTATGGCAGCATGACTTATGCCGGACTCAAGAGCATGGTTTATGCGGGCGTCAAAGCCGACGACCCCCGAGCGCTCGCGGCGGTCAAGTGGATTCGCAGTCACTACACGCTGAGCGAAAATCCCGGGATGGGCCAGCAGGGACTGTATTACTATTTCCAGACCTTTGCCAAAACCATGTCCCTCGTCGGTGGCGATACATTTCAGGACGCCGCAGGCCAGCAGCACAACTGGCGACGAGAACTGACCGAAAAGCTCGCATCGCTCCAGAAACCCAACGGCAGCTGGATGAACGAAGCCGACCGCTGGTACGAAGGGGACCCCAATCTGGTTACCGCCTACTGCCTGATCGCCCTGCAGTCCTGTGAACAGCCAGCGGGTAAGTAAGCGTCAGCGCGGGAGGGCGAGGCTGGGATGGTGAAACGGTGGTAAGGACACTTGAGATCGTCTGTCGGATTTCATGCAGACGCGCCGGCGGGCATCTGGCTGTACCAACTCTGACCTCACGCAAAGGCGCCAAGGCGCAAAGCTGGAATTGTTTGAAATTTGAACCTTTTGTCCTTCCTTTGCGTCTTTGCGCCTTTGCGTGAGACCAACAGTTCTGACGACAACCGGCAGCGGAAGAG
>JBJTOM010000059.1:0-2215 GCA_046074585.1 Planctomycetota bacterium
TAACGCCGAAAGTCTTTATCAGAAAACGGGTTGCATCGTCAAAGTGTGCCCCGGCTCCCTTACGGTCGCGGCTCGCCTGGCGCCTTGTGATGCAGCCGGGAGGGCGAAGCTCCTGCTGAGCCGCATCCCTGCCGCGCGCACTGCAGCGATCCCTGCTGCTCCGTAAAAACGCCGGCAATCGCTCGCAGCGCGCACCCGGATTCGGTCGCTCGGCAGGAGCCTCGCCCTCCCGGGGTCTTCACCTATCTGCTCAGAGGATTCCAGAGAACTTCAACGCCACCCGCCACCCGGCACCCGCCGAAACTCACTTCGCGAACTGCAGCGCGAACACATCGGCATCGGTGAGCACAAATCGGAGTCGCAGTGGCTGTCCGGCGAGTGCAGAAAGATCGGCCTTGCCAGCGTTCCAGGCCACGCGGTGTGCGATGGCATCGCCGACGATCGGCGGGCAGTCGGTCAGGGCAAATCCGGGGATGGGCCGGCCGTCGGGAGTCTGCAGTTCCACCTGCACCGCGCCACCGGCGCTGGTGGAATAATTCATGAGCAGCTGCGTTCCGGAGAAGGTGAGCGGGTGTGTCACCAGTTCTCCGGGGGTGGCACCGGCGTGTACCGATGCAAAACCATCGAGGCGCAGAGTGAATCGCCGGAACGGAGTGACATAGATCGACATTTCCTCAGCGCCGGTCTGCACGACGTTCAGGGCAGCATAGTTGGATCGATTGCCCCACCGTGCGGGATCCAGGCCAGGCCGAATGAACGCCTCGCGAAATGTCCGGTCAAACGGACTTCCGCCGCGGGCCGTCATCAGCAGAATATCGGTGCTCTCTCCACGTGCCGGATGAAACCGCGTCGGTGTCGCGATGTACAGGTGCGGCGCGCGAAAGTAGGGGTGCGTGAGCGATGTGTAGAGGTGTTCGCCGGGGAAATTCGGCCGCATCGGTACGGGCTCTGTCCAGTTGACGAAATCCTGGGAGGTTGTCCGGCAGATCGAACGCAGCTGCTTGTCGAGGAAATGTCGGAAGTAACAGACGTAACAGCTTTCACTTTCGGACCAGAAGGACACGTTCTGTGAATCGAAGGCGTATTCGCGGGTCCACGTGATCACAGGTTCTGCCCGCAGCTTGCTCCAGCGAATCCCGTCTGCCGAAACAAACGCCACGAGGCCCGTTTTGACGGTTCCCGCCAGCGCCTTGAAACGCTGCCCGGACGGCACTGTCGGACGTGAATCGAGGAATGGGCAGAAGTTGTGGCAGAACGGCGGCTCGTGCAGAATCACGTTGTTCTGCCGACTCCCGTCAATTTCAAACAGGCCGAGTTCCGGTTTGGTCCAGTGAATGCCGTCGCGGCTTTCGCAATACCGAGTGACTTCCGGGGCATCCCCGTCAAATTTCGCTCCGCGTCCATCCCGCGTGTAGAGCCGAAACAGGTCGCCGTCCCGGATGATGGTGCCGTATTCCATGTTGTCAGCCGGCTGCGTCATCGGGGCGGCGGGTTGTGGGGAGTGCAGCCTGAGTTCTGCATCCCGCAGATGATCAATCAGGAACCGATCAAGAAACAGTTCCCGTCGGTCCCCGAGATCCCGCAGCACGTCGGTCCCCGCATTTTCCGGCGGCTGCTGCATGGCCACCGCCGGCGCCAGCGAAGCGGCCACGAGGGCCAGAAGAGCCGTGAAGGATTGGCGAGTGATGCGAAGGAGCGTCATGGGCGACTCGACGAAGGAAGGTGATGCGGGTTGGGGGTGTGAAGAGTATAAGCAGAGAATCTGTGAATGTCCGCGCCGGGGGAGGGGCTGGGGCGGAATGAAAGGGCGACAATCAGGAACCAGAGGCTCACACCTGCTCCGTAATGCTCGCCATCCGTCGCATGGGTCTTACAGGTCCCATCTGTCCCATGACGCAAAACGCCCCCCCGAGCCGCGCCCGTGAGGAAGCGGGGTCCCCGGACGCCCGCGATGACGTTTTGAAGTGGGAAGTGGGAAGTGGGGCGTTGCAGGGCGTTTGACCCCTCACCCCCGACCCCTCTCCCCTGGAAGGGGAGAGGGGGGATTTGAGCCGCAGGACGGGAGTCCGCGGGCAACGGCGTTGCAGCGGCATGTGTGTGTCGCTGGGGCGAAGTGAAGATTCGCCATCGATGGACCACGATCTCGTCCCAGCTCCATAGCGCCGGCCATTCGTCTCATGCGTCTTATCGGTCCCAAGTGTCCCATGACGCAAAA
>JBJTOM010000060.1:0-25307 GCA_046074585.1 Planctomycetota bacterium
GCGAGCATGATTTGTCGGACGCCGCGCAGGCCATTGCCGCAGTCGGCTTCGAGCTCCAGAAAGACGCATTCCGCGTCGTCAAACCAGCAGCTGCAGCGCCACGCGGCAGGTCCGGCAGCGAGTTCTTCGTTGAGCCGCGCGGACCAGTGCCAGTAACCGGAAAACACGAGCGTCCCGGCGGCATGCACCTGCAGATGGACCGTTCCGGAATGCCAGTCAACAAGCACCAGATCGGCGTCGGCGTTCGCGGAACTGCGGAGCAGTGCCAGCCGCCCGTCGTCGGACTGCCATGAGGCGGATGCCGATCCGGCGAGGAGCGAAACGCTGGCCGGGCCGTCGGCCTCCGGGCGGGGTGCCGTCCCGGACGATGCGGAGGCTGCGGTGTCCGCTGCGGTTCCTGAAGTGGAATCCGGGGATTCTGTGTCTGGCGGTGCGGATACTGTGGGGCCGGGACGCCAGCGTTTGGGGACGCGGATACTGGTGATGGGACGACGAAGTTTTTTGAGCAGTTTATGGAGGCGGGCGGAGTGATCGCCGGAATCGTCATCGAGGAGTTGCTGCAGAACCGGGAGCAGACAGGAGTCGGGCGACGGAGGCACGTCGGTGACCGCTTCGGTGGCACTGGGCTGCGGGGGCACCTGGAGCAGTACCGCGGCCTCTGTCAGACACTGCAGATGCGACTGATAATCGCTCCAGAGCGACTGATGGAAGATTCGTGCCCATGCGGTGCAGCGAGCACATGTGCGCAACACGTCGGGCAGCTGGCGAAGGGCTGAACCCGTGGGCAGCCCGTGCGGATCGGTGCTGTGGCGGAGGAGCTGTTGAAGGGCCAGCATGCCGGTGCGCTGCAGCCTGGCAGCTCCGTTGAGGGGTGAGAGCAGCAGGCTGATCACCCATGGAAGCTCGCATTCGAGCGGCACTGATTCTGCGGCCGGGGCATTGGCGTCTGCGGTGGCCATGTTGCCTGAAGATGAACGCCCAAAGCTGCGCGCGAGCACTGCGAGGCAACCAGCGAATGTTTCCGCTTCGACATGCTCGCCGACTCGGAAGAGCACCTCAGCAACGGCCAGCGTTTCCCACGGAGCCGGACGACCGCTGACGGCGACGGACCACTGGGCGAGCACATGATTGAGCGATGCAGGAGCAGACCGTGAGGATTTATTGGTACGGCGGGCCGGCTTTTTGGCGGCTTGTCGAGGGGAGCAGACTTCGAGGGCTGCGGCCAGTTGGCGTTCACGATCGCTGAGCTCTGCTGTGGGGGCCGACCACATGGCCAGCCACGTTTTGTCAGACAGACGACGGCTGGCGCGGCGACGCGGTTTGGAGAGTGCCGCAAGCCATGCACGGCGGAACGCGCCCAGTCGACCAGCGGCAAGGGCATCCCGAAGTTTGGGGTCTGCGGCCCGGCTGAGCGGGATGCTGCGAGTGAACTGAGCTGGAGTGCTGGTGGACATGATCGCTGTGATTTCCGATGGGCGATCATCCCTGATCCGCAGTGGTGAAGCTGGTCGGCCGGGGGGCAGGACCTTCAGATGGTGGTGGAAGAAAAGCCACCGTCGACGACGATGTTCTGGCCGGTGACAAATGACGAGGCTTTGGAGGATGCAAGCCAGACAACGGCACCGGCGAGTTCGTGGGAATCGCCGAATCGTGCCATGGGAGTGTGCCCGATAATCTGTGCTCCCCGTTCCGTATAGCTGCCGTCTTCACGGAAGAGCAGTGCTTTGTTCTGATCGGCCGGAAAGAACCCCGGGCTGATCGCATTGACGCGAACACCCCGCGTCGCCCATTCGCGGGCCAGGAATTTTGTGAGATTGATGACTGCGGCTTTGGCGGCCGAATAGGCCACCACCCGGGACAGCGGAATCATGCCGGCCATCGAGGCGATATTGATGATGCTGCCTTTTTTTTGTGCCAGCATGGTTTCGCCAAAGACCTGACACGGAAGGAGTGATCCGCCCACCAGGTTGAGATCGAACACTCCGTTCCACGCGTCTCGAGACAGACGGCAGAAGTCGGCGCCAGGCGGGAGGGTTGCATCGGGGCGATTGCCACCCGCTGCAGCGATGAGGATGGTGACCGGGCCGAGTTGCCGGATGATGTCGTCCCGGGAGGAGGCCAGAGCTTCGGGGTTCAATGCATCGGCGGAAAAGAATCGGGCACGGCCGCCAGCCGCTTCAATCTGACGAACGCGTTCCTGTCCGCGCGCTTCGTTGCGACCGGCTACGGCCACCGTGGCACCTGCTGAGGCCAGTGCTGCAGCCATGGCGCCGCCGAGCACGCCGGTTCCTCCCAGCACCACTGCGGTCTCGCCGGTTAGATCAAAGAGTGACTGACTCATGAACTGCTTTCATACTTCATTTCAGGGGCGGAACGAATGCTGTCAGGTACGAAGTTTTTCGAGACTCACCAGCTGCTCCTGCAGTTGCTGGTCGGATGGCCAGAGACCGTCACGCTGGCGATCGCAGAACTGCTTTTCGAGATCACTGATGAGCGGGAGCAGTTTGCTGCGGTAAGCAGGCTGCAGACGGTCGATGAAGAGCACCCCGTCGAGATGGTCATATTCGTGCTGGACAATCCGTGCCGGGAAGTCGCTGAGCTTCAGTTCGAACTGCTGACCCGAGAGATTAAAGGCGTCGACTGTCAGTTCTGTGGCACGAGTTACAGGGCCGTAGATTTCGGGCAGACTGAGACAGCCTTCTTCGTCGTCTTCACTGCCCTTTTTCTTCGTGATTCGCGGATTGATGAAGACCAGTTCCTGATCCTGTTTTTCCGGGTCGCCCTCGGGGTTGATGACGAAAAGCCGATACGGCAGGCCGACCTGATTGGCCGCCAGACCCACGCCGCGCGCGGCGTACATCAGCTGGAACATCTGACGGATGATCTCCTGGAGTTCCGCGTCAATCCGCAGGATCTCTTTGGATTTCCGCCGGAGAGCAGGATGGGGGTGGGGGACGATTTGCAGGGGATTCATAAGCAGGCGAAATGCCGTTGGGTGGGTGGGGCAACGGGGAACTGGTGATTCCCGGGCATTTTGCCGGGATGGGCGCGGGGAATCCAGCGAAGGGAGCCGGGGAATTTGCAAAAGGAGGGAATGGGGAGTGGCGGATGGTGGGGAGACAACGGATTGCAGCTGGATGGCGACCTGAACCCAAATCGTTGTTCAGGGGCCCTGCAGACCTGGTACGTCCTGGAATGCGAACCGCCGCTCCGTTTTGCGGGAGCGGCGGCGGGGTTGTGTGGGGGAAAGTGAGCCGTGGGGTTGGTCAGTTGCTGTTGTCGCTGACCTGAACTTCCCAGGGGCGGGCGGCACGTTCACGAAGGCGGGTTGCTTTGCCGGCGCGATCGCGGAGGTAGAAGAGTTTCGCGCGTCGGACGCGGGCGTGTCGTTTGACTTCGATGGAGGCGACTTTGGGTGAGTTGACAGGGAAGGTGCGTTCGACACCTTCACCCTGCACGATGCGGCGGACGGTGAACATTTCGCGAGTGCCGGAGCCCCGTCGAGCGATCACGACGCCGGAGAATTTCTGGATGCGTTCCTTGCTGCCTTCCAGAATACGGGTGTGCACATCGACGGTGTCACCGATGGCAAATTGCAGGGGTTGTTCGCGGAGGCTGGATTTTTCGGCCGCTTCCAGAAGTTGGTTTCGCATGGCAAGGTCCTTGGTTTTGGGGGGGGCAGTGGTCTATGTGCGGTTGCGGCAGTGAGTAGCGGGGGATCACGCGGAATCTGCAGGCTGGCTGAAACGGGCAGCGGACGGAGTTTTGCGGGGATCTTCAAGCAGATCCTGGCGACGTTCCTGTGTTCTGCGGAGGCTTTCGGCGAGTTGCCATTGCTGGATTTTTGCGTGGTCTCCGTGAATGAGCACTTCGGGAACCTGCATGCCGCGGAATTCCCGGGGTCGAGTGAATTGGGGGTGTTCGAGGAGTCCGGAATGACTGAAGGAGTCATAGCGGCTGCTGGTTTCGTCGTGAAGGACCTGAGGGATCAGGCGGATCACGGAGTCGACGATGAGCATTGCGGGGACTTCGCCACCGTTGCAGATGAAATCCCCGACGGAGACTTCGAGGGGATTGAGACCCTGGCGGATGCGGTCATCAAAGCCTTCGTAGCGACCGCAGAGGAGGAGCAGTCTGGGTTCGTTGGCGAGTTGTTCGACGAGTGACTGGCTGAGTTTTTGTCCGGAGGGGGACATCATGAGCAGCCGGCCGGGTTGTGGGGGGAGTGCCTGAACGGCTTCGACGCAGTCGAAGACGGGTTGGCACATGATGAGCATTCCGGGTCCACCCCCGAAGGGTTTGTCATCGACCTGTCGACGTTTGCCGGGGGCGTAATCCCGGAAATTGTGGAGCCGAATGTTGACGAGACCGCGGTCGATTGCTTTTTTGAGATGTCCCTGACCGAGGTAGCTGTGGAACATTTCCGGGAACAGGGTGAGGATGTCGAATTGCACGAAGTTCTGCGGCATCGAATCCGGCCCTGACGGGTTATTCAGCAGCCGTTTCAGCGGGTGCAGCTGCGGCGGCGGCTTCTTCGCGGGCCTTTGGCGGGAGCATCGGCGGGGGAGCTTTGGCAGTACCGAAGCGGTTGGTTTTGACTTTGCGAATGAGTGCGTTGACTTTTTCGCTGGGTTGAGCACCGACAGAGATCCAGTAGTCGACGCGTTCGATGTTCATTTTCACGCGAGCGGCTTTGTCGTGTACCATCGGGTCGTAGAAACCGACTTCTTCGATGGCCTTGCCATCTCGCTGGACGCGAGAATCCATAACACAGATGCGGAAGAACGGACGGTGCTTGCGGCCCATTTTCTTCATACGAATGCGAACAGCCATTGGAACTCCGGACCGGAACAAAAAGACGGTGAAGGTGGATGTTAAAGAGTGATCCGGCAGAATGTTAGCGTCGCCGGTTTCGTTTTTTTGCCTTTTGAGCTTCTTTGCGTTGTTTTTTCTTTTTTTCCCGCAACGCGTCCATGTCGGCCGCGGGACGCTGGATTCTTAATTTTTTTTCGGACAGGTCGACCGATGGATCGAGCATTCCGCTGCCGGCCAGGCCCTGCATGAACTTCAATCGGTCGCGGATGCCGAGATTACTGACGTCCTGCATCATGCGGGACATGGCGGAGAAGTCTTTGAGCAGTTTATTGACGTCACCGTGCTGGACGCCACTGCCGCGAGCGATGCGAGTTCGGCGACTGCGGTCGATGATTTCCGGGTTGCGACGTTCGGCGGGCGTCATTGAGCTGATGATGCCGGTGATCCGGGACATTTCCTTTTCCGGATTCATGTCACCGATCTGATCGGCCATGCCACCCATGCCCGGGATCATCTTCATCACGTCGCGAATGGAACCCAGACGCCGGACCTGCTGCATTTGCGTGACGAAGTCATCGAGCGTGAACCGCCCCTTCTGCATCCGCTCTTGCTGGCGGAGAATTTCTTCGTGGTCGAATTCGCGCTGGGCTTTTTCGTAGAGCGACAGGATGTCGCCCATGCCGAGAATCCGGCCAGCCATGCGGTCGGGATGGAAGTCTTCCAGCCGGTCGAGCTGTTCGCCGACCCCGATGAACTTGATGGGCACTCCGGTGACGGCTTTCACGCTGAGTGCCGCGCCGCCGCGAGTGTCCCCGTCGAGTTTCGTCAGGATCACTCCGTCCAGTTCGAGCGCCTCGTTGAAGGTTTTTGCGCTGTTGACCGCATCCTGCCCGGTCATCGAATCGCAGACCAGCAGGGCCTGGTCAGGACTGACCGCGCTGTCGATCTGCTGGAGTTCCTTCATGAGTGCCGAATCGACGTGCAGACGGCCGGCAGTGTCCAGAATGACCACTTTGGCACCGACCCGTTTGGCCTCACGCACGCCGTTGCGGCAGACCTGGACCGGGTTGCTGCCGGCGGGATCTTCGCTGTAGACGGCACAGCCCACCTGAGCAGCGATGACTTTGAGCTGTTCAATGGCGGCAGGCCGCTGCAGGTCGGCGGCGACCAGAAACGGAGTGAAGCCCTGAGCCTTCAGGCGTGTGGCGAGCTTACCGCAGGTGGTGGTTTTGCCTGAGCCCTGCAGGCCGCACATCATAATAATGGACGTGCCGTCGCGGCGAATATTGAGTGAATGATCCACAGGCCCCATCAGGCTGATGAGTTCCTGATTGACGATCCCAACGATCTGCTGCTCGGGCCGGAGCGATTTGAGGACCTGTTCGCCGATCGCTTTGGCTGTGACCGTCTGGACGAATTGCTGCACGACGTCATAGGCCACGTCGGCTTCGAGCAGGGCGGAGCGGACCTGCTGCATGCCTTCGCTGATATTGGCTTCGGTGATCTTTCCGGTTCCCCGGAAGGCACTGAAAGCCCGACCCAGACTTTGTGAGATGGATTCGAACACGGGAAAAACGAGCCTGAAATGCGTTAGCAGAGGACGCCGGACGGCATCTGCGGAAGGGAATTCAACCGCAGGACCGGGGAACGCCCGAAAAATCGAAACGCGAAGCATAGCCACCCGGCGACTCAATGGCAAGCTTTTTGCGAGAAAAGCTGGGCGGATGTTCGCAGATGGCAACCTGCTCCCGGACCACCTTTTCTTCGGGAATTGCCCGCTGCGACTGCGGAAAACGCTTGAAAAATCCCGATAAATCGTCAGACTCCCCGCTCAATAGGCTTCAGGCTTCTCATCCTCAACACATCTCTGCCGGGTCCGCTCTGCTCCCGGCCGTTCTCAAAAAGGAACTGTCATGGCCCATAAGAAAGGTCAGGGCTCCAGCCGCAACGGTCGCGATTCCAACGCCCAGCGCCGCGGTGTCAAGAAATTCGGCGGCGAAGCCGTCGTCGCCGGCAATATTCTCGTCCGTCAGTGTGGCACAAAGTGGCACCCCGGCCGCAATGTCGGCATCGGCTGCGACTATACGCTTTATGCCCTGGTCGATGGCACTGTGCTCTTTGATCAAAACGGTCGCCGAATCAACGTCGTGCCCGTTTCGATCAACTGAAGCCAGCAGACCTTCCAAACGTTCCAATTCAACGCGGATGCATACAGCTTCCGCGTTTTTTCCTGCGCGGCTGCCAAATCTTTCATGCTGGAACTCCGTAACCCCCACAGCATTCTCGCTGCCATCCACCGTCGTCCCCGCGCCGTCAAAGTCCTCCGACTCCAGTCCACACACCCCCCCGAACCGTGGGATGCCCTCGCAAAACTCGCACAGCAAAAATCCGTCCCAATCACCCTCCAGCACCACGAAGATCGCCGCAACTCCCCGCCCCGTCGCGAAACCGAACGCACCGGCGCCGGCTCCGCTCTCATCGAACCTCCCTCGCCCATCCCCCTCGAACAACTCTTCCAACCCGGCGACGCTCCCCGCGGACTCTGGCTCGCACTCGACCAGATCCAGGACCCGCAAAACCTGGGCGGGCTCTTCAGGCTTGCCGGCTTCTTCGGCGTTCGCGGAATTCTGCTCACCAAAGACCGCAGCGCCCCCGTCAATGCCACCGTTTGTGATGTCGCGGCCGGTGGCGTCGAACATGTGCCGTTCACCATCGTCGCCAATCTCGCCCAAAGCCTGCAGCGCGCCAGCGAAGCAGCCATCTGGATCCTCGGCACCTGCGAACGCGCCTCAGCCAGCATTCACCAAATCCCCCGCGACCGCTCCTGGATGCTCGTGCTCGGCAACGAAGGCTCTGGTATGCGGCGGCTCAGCCGCGAACGCTGCGACCAACTCGCCTCCCTCCCACCGCTCGGCCCCGTCCCTTCACTCAACGTCGCCACTGCCGCCGCCGCATGCCTCGCAGTGCTCACACGCCCCGATTAACCCTGCCCCCCTCCCAGGCCTGTGTTCCCGACCGGTTTTCAGCTAGACTCCCGCGCTTCTCCCCTCCCCCTCCCCACTCCACGGAGCATCCCCATGTCACTCGTGCACCAAACCACCCGTCGCCAGTCGCTCAGGACACTCACCGGCGCCGCATCCGCCGCCATCTTCGCCCCCTCCAGCCTCCGCGCTGCCGGTTATCGGTCTGCCAATGACCGCCCGGTATTCGCCACCATCGGTCTGCGTAATCAGGGGGCCCACATCACCAGCAAATCGCTCGCCTTCGCCGACTTCGCAGCACTCGCCGACGTCGACTCCAATGTGCTCGCCGGCAATGTCGAAGGGCTCGAAAAGGCCCAGAAAAAGAAACCTGACGGATTCGCCGACTACCGCAAAGTGCTCGATCGACAGGACATCGACGCTGTCATGATCGCCACCCCGGATCACTGGCACACCAAAATCGCCGTCGAAGCCATGCTCGCAGGCAAAGACGTCTACTGCGAAAAACCGCTCACGCTGACCATCGATGAAGGCAAGCTCATCGAACGCATCGTGAAGCAGACCGGCCGTGTCTTCCAGGTCGGCACCATGCAGCGCACCGAAAGCGACCAGCGATTCCTCCAGGCCGTCGCGCTCATTCGCGCCGGTCGAATCGGCAAAGTGCAGAAAATCACCTGTGGCATCAACGGTATGGAAGCCTCGCCGGTCATCCCCGAAGCTTCCGTCCCCAACGGACTCGACTGGGACACCTGGCTCGGCCCCGCCCCCAAAGTCCCTTACCGCGCGCTCCCCGAAATGCGGCAGGGCTACGGCGGTGGCGTCCCCCTCTTCAGCAATTGCCACTACTCCTTCCGCAACTGGCACGAATATTCCGGCGGAAAGCTCACCGACTGGGGAGCTCACCACGTCGATATCGCCTGCTGGGCCATCGATGCCATCGCCACCGGTCCCTCAAAAATCACCCCCGTCAAGTACTCGCTCCCCGTCCCCTACAGCAGCGATGGCCACCCGCAAAAGGCCGATCAGTACAACGCGGCCACCGAATTCCTCATCCAGGCCGACATGCCCAACGACATCACCATGCTCATCACCAGCGAAGGCGACAACGGTATTCTCTTCGAGGGCACCACCGGACGCTTCTTCGTCAACCGCGGCCGCATCTCCGGTGCCCCCGTCGAAGAACTCAAATCCAAACCGCTCCCCGAAGGTGCCATCGAAGCCATCTACGGCGGCAAAGTCAGTGCCAACCACACTGCCAACTTCATCGAAGCCATGCAGTCCCGCAAACAACCAATCTCCGACGTCTGGTCCCATAACCGCATGCTCGAAATCTGTCACCTCTCCAACATCGCCATGCGACTCGGCCGCCCTCTCCGCTGGGATGCCGACAAACGCGAAGTCATCGACGATCCCCAGGCAAATGCACTCTGCCGCCGCGAAAGCCGCAGGGAATTCCAGATTCGCATGTGAACCGCCACCCCGCAGCGATCCAGGCCCGCTGATCCCGTCACCACAAACGAAAACAGCCTGCGGGTATCCCGCAGGCTGTTTTTGTCAGTTCCCGGTGCGTCCCCTCGCGGCAGCTGCCGCTCGGCCTTTCAGCCGCGGGATTCACCGGTCAGGAGTGAGGACCAGAGAATCCCGAAGAGCAGGAATTGTGCTGTCGGCAGAGTTGCTCTCTTCAACCCGCCAACCGCTGGAGTGTTGATCGAAGCTTCAGCCTCGCAAAATCAGTACAACCGGAATATTCGCCGCGAATTCCCCAACCTGAATCGGGCACTCCGGCAAAATCTGCCGATCTGCCATCCGACAGCACTCGAAATTCGCACTTGCATCTGCCTTGCAGTCTTTTCACAATCCCGGCGATCGAATCCGCACACCCCCGAGACTACCCCCGAGACGCCGCGATGTCCACCCCTGCTGATGCCGTCGAAGAATTCAACCTGGGAGCTGGCGTGGCCGGCCTGCGGCTCACTACCCGCGATGGGACCGTCGCCGAAATCGCCCGCCATGGAGCCCACATGCTCCGCTGGCAGCCCGCCGGTCACCAGCCAGTGCTCTGGGTCAGCAACCACTCCTGGTTCCAGCCCGGCCGGCCGATTCGCGGTGGGATTCCGATCTGTTTTCCGTGGTTCGGAGCCCATCCCAGCGACAGCAGTCAGCCGGCGCATGGAACCGTGCGGCTGCAGCCCTGGAATCTCAGCGGAACCGAATCCACGTCGCAGGGCGAGCTCGTCGATGTCTGTCTGGAACGTGCCGAAGGCCCCTTCCAGCTGGAATATCGCGTGCGGATCGGGCGCGAACTGAAGTGTTCACTGCGAGTGCATCTTCCGTTCGAGGCGACTCAGGAGGCGACTTGTGAAGCAGCTCTGCACACGTACCTGGCCGTCTCCGACATTCGCACGGTCGAGGTGCGTGGTCTGGAATCCCTGCCATACCTCAATAAGGTTCCCGGTCAGGCCGACGGCGGTCCGGCGGGGCAGCCCATTACCTTCAGCGGCGAGACTGACCGCATCTATCAGCACTCCGATCATTCCGTCAGCATCGTCGATTCCGGGTGGCGGCGAATGATCACCATCAGCAAGTCAGGTTCGTTGTCAACGGTGGTCTGGAATCCGTGGATCGACAAGAGTCGCCGGATGCCGGATTTCGGTGATGACGAGTGGACAGGGATGCTCTGCGTGGAGACCGCTGCCGTGGGAAGCTGCCGGCTGTCGCTCAGGCCCGGGCAGTCACACACTCTGCAGGCCGTCATTGCCGTGCGTCACACCTGAATCGCTCCTGCCAGGCTCTTCAACCTCCAGCTCCACATCCAGAATTCTGAGACAGTCACCGTCCAGCAGCCGGATGTTCCCTGAGCTGCACTGTGGGCAGAGAAAGCGAAAGTGGATTACGTCGAAGGAGTGCCTGCAGGCTTCACAGCGTGCTGGCATGCCGGGGTCTTCAAGGATGAGCGTTGCGGAGTGGCAGGCGGGCAGGGTGGCTTTGAGTCGTGTGAAGGCATCGTGCAGCTGCGTCGGCTCGACACCGCTGAGCGGTCCGCAGGAGACGCGGACGCTGACGACGTTGCGGGCGTGGTGCAGCTGGCAGAGTTCTGTGGTGCGTTGCAGGAGGCTGCGGGCGAGTGATTCTTCGTGCATGCGTGGGATCAGGAGGACGTGGTGAGCAGCTTGATTTCTTCCAGCAGTGTTTTGCGGATGTGTTCGATCTTTTCGGGGGATTCGAGCTTTCTGCTGTGTTCGTCGAGCACATAGAAGACGTCGACGACCTGATCCACGCTGGTATCAATCCGGGCCAGATGGACTGTGAGCCCAAGATTATGCAGGGCGCTGGCGAGTGTATAGAGCAGTCCCTGGGTGTCGGTGGCGAAGACATCGATGACGGTGTATCGCTGAGAGCAGTCGTTATCGATGGCGACTTTGGGATCCTGTCGAATGATGACTCCGCGACGGCTGTTCAGCTGCAGAATGCCGCTGCGGCGAAAAGCGGTATCGGGATGACGTTTTGCCAGCAGCACGTCCGCGATCACGCCGACGACGTCCTCGATTCGCGATTCCGGGACCAGTCCGCTGAAGTCTTTGTCGACGGCGCGGAAGGAGGCGATGACGAAGCCCTGTGTGGAGGTGCAGACGAAGGCTTCACGGATGTCCATGCCCATCCCGGAGAGGATTCCGGCGATGCGATGAAAGCTTCCGGACGCACAGCGTTCCGTGGCGAAGGCTCGATAGGTGACCATTTCCGTTTCCGGCTCGAATCCACCCTCGATATGGACCTTGATTTCCGTCAGCTGCTGAATGACCGTCAGATCCCGCGCGATGCGGGAGGGCTGTTGATTCATGAGGTACATGGCGGGGAGCGAGTCGAGCTGCTGGTCGGCCCAGGTCGCCCATTCTTCAGCGGAGGCGGCCGATTGATCCCCAGCCGGCTGGAATGCCTGTCGGGCTGCGAGGCGAATTCGCTGAATGCGTTCGCGTTCGAGGTGGTTGTAGGGGCGTCCGCTGAGAATCAGATTGGCGCGGTCGTAGAGGGCGGCGAGCAGTTCGCCTTTCCAGTCGGTCCAGACATCCGGGCCCACGGCCCGAATATCGGCAACGGTGAGGCAGTAGAGCATCCGCAGGAGTTCGGGCGCACCGATCAGGCGGGCGAAGTCCATGAGCATTCCGCGGTCTGAAATATCCCGTCGAAAGGCAAGGTCCGGCATGATCAGATGGTGTCGGACGAGGAACATCAGCATGCTTTTTTTGTTGGCGGCCAGCTGCAGCCGCTCAGCCACCTGCTCAGCCACCGTTTCGCCGATGATGCTGTGATCGCCGGCTCGGCCCTTCGCGGAATCATGCAGGATGAGCGCCAGATGGAGCGTGGCGCGGTGACGGATTTCCTTGTAGGCCGAGCCAACGGGTGACGTGTCACTGGCCAGCCGGGCAACTTCGTCGAGCGTTTTCAGGGTGTGTTCATCGACGGTGAAGCTGTGGTACTGATTGAACTGCATCAGATTGCGAATTTCGCGGAAGGGCGGTACGAGCCAGTCGAGGACTCCGGTTTCGGCCATCGCACGGATGGTTTCCGAAAGCCCGGTCACATTCCGCAGGATCTCCCGGAACTGCTCTGTCAGTTCGAAGCTGAGCTCTTCAGGGAGATGCGGGGCGAGCTGACTGATGCGGCGGCGAAGTTCGGGAGCAAGCCGCGCGGCGTTTTCGGCAGCCGAGACAAAGATCTGCAGAATCTCTTCCGGCTGCTGCAGTTCGGCCAGCCGCGTTGCGGGCAACTGGAGGACACCATCAACGATGAGATAGCCCTGGGAGGTGCGGGTGGGCAGGAGCAGATTGCGGAGTCGCGTGAGGAGCGGCAGTCGCCGCGGTACGTCGGCCACTCGCCGCGCAATCGCCGCGACACGCGATGTATGCCCGAAGTACTGCTGCATGAAGACTTCCACCGGCCGCGAGGGATCCGAACCGGATATGCCGCGATCACCCGAGATTTTCAGCTGCAGCTCCCGCGTCAGCACGTCCTGACGCAGGCTCTGCATGAAGTGCAGGTCCATGCGGAGCGTGGTGAGGAATTCGTCGGCCAGCTGGAGCTGTTCCAGTTCTGCAGTGCTGATGTCACCCGCTGCCTGGAGCGATTGGGGATCGGGATTGGTGTGTCGCACACAGGCGATCCAGCGGAGCAGCTGAATGTCGCGCAGGCCCCCGGGAGATCGCTTCACGTCCGGCTCCAGCTGATTCACGGAATTGCCCCGCGCCAGCCATTCTTCCTGTCGAGCCGCCATGACTTTCAGAATCCAGTCGCGCCCCTGCCGGTCGTAAACCTGACTGCGAACCTGTCGCAGCGTCGATTCCGCCAGCAGCGGATTGCCCAGCAGCACTCGGGTTTCACACAGCGACGTGGCGAAGGGCACGTCCTTCTGCGCAAACTCGACTACGTCTTCCCGCGTTCGCACTGAACTTCCCAGCTGCAATGTGGCATCCCAGCAGTCGCGGACCGCTGCAGCCATCAGTGGACTCACTTCGTCAAACAGCCGCGAATCAATGATCACGAGCAGATCCACATCAGACCACGGTGCCGGACGACGACGCGCATTGCCGCCCACCGCCAGCAACGCAAAGGCATCGGCCAGCTCTCGGCGCGCATCCCGGATGGCACCAGCCCAGACCCGACGCAGGAAGTTGTCCAGCAGATCAGAATACGCCTGCGAACAGACGATGCCCGATTCACCCGTCCCCCGACGAGCACGTATCTGCTGACGCATCCCCGCAACTGCCGCCTTGTTCTGCTGCAGACGCTGCTGAAAATCCCTGGGGTATTCAGGCTGAATCGACACTCCGGACCAACTCCTGGGGGGCTGATTTCACCGGGCAATGGCTGCTGTGGCCGGGGACCAGTGTAGCATGTGACGGGAGTTGGCGGTATCAAAATCTGCGGCACACTCCCCAGCCTTGTATTCCAGCCAATCCCCCATGAAAATAGACCGCCCGAATCCCGCTCAGCGTCCCCCCTTCCCCAGGCAATCAACGTCATGACTTCCGCATCACCCGATCCGCTGCACTTCGAAACTCGCTGCGTCCACGGCGGCGTCCACAAGGATCAGCAGTACAACAGCGTCACCACGCCCATCTATCCCACCTCCACCTTCTACTGGAATTCACTCGAAAGCCACTCCGGCTATGACTACACCCGTTCCAGTAACCCCACGCGCAAGGCACTCGAAGAAAACATCGCAGCTCTCGAAGGCGGCGCTGGTTGTGTCGCCACCTCCACCGGCATGTCAGCCATCCACTGCGCCATGGCCCTGTTCTCACCCGGTGACCATATCATCGCCCCTGCTGACCTCTACGGCGGTACCTTCCGCCTGTTTGAACGATTTCTGAAGGAAAAAGGCCTGCAGTTCACCTTCGTTGATATGACCCACATCGATCGCGTGGCCGCCGCCTTTCAACCCCATACCAAAGCTGTCTGGATTGAAACTCCCAGCAACCCACTGCTCAAAGTCATCGATATCGCCGCCATCACCACACTCGCCCGACACCATCAGGCAACCACCATCTGTGACAACACCTTCCTCTCGCCCTACCTCCAGCGACCCCTCGAATTCGGCGTTGATCTCGTCGTCCACTCCACCACCAAGTACATCAACGGTCACTCCGATGTCGTCGGCGGCTGTGTCGTCTCCGCCTCCGACGAAATCGCCAAACGCATCGCCTGGATCTGCAATGCCCTCGGACTCGCCTGCTCACCCTTTGACGCCTGGCTCGTCCTTCGCGGTGTCAAAACGCTCGGCTGCCGCATGGAAGCCCAGCAGGCCTCCGCACTCCGCATCGCCCGCTTTCTCGAATCCCACCCGCTCGTCGAACGCGTGTACTATCCAGGACTGGAATCCCACCCCCAGCACCAGCTGGCACGCCAGCAACAGAAGGGATTCGGGGCCATGCTGGCCTTCGACGTTCGCGATGGCCGGCCCGTCGCCGAACGCGTCTGCATGAATTCCAGACTCTTCGACGTGGCCGAATCCCTCGGCGGCATCGAAAGCCTCATCTCCTTCCCAACCACCATGAGCCATGCTTCCATGACCCCGCAAGCCCGCGCCGCTGCGGGAATCACAGAAAAAACCGTCCGCATCTCCGTCGGACTCGAACACCCCGATGATCTCATCCGCGACCTGTCCCAGGCACTCTCCAGCTGACGCGACCCGCACAACCCGCACACTCGGCAAATTCAACATCAAACGCCGAATCGTGCCACCTTCCACAGTCGCCGCAGCTTGACGCCCCGCGTCCGTCTCCGTATGAAAAATGGTTGATTATCGGTTTGCGACATCTCCCCCTTCTGTCGCCAAAGGCCTCCTCATGCTGCTCGTCAAAAAAATCTGTGGTGCTGTGTCCACCTTCCTCGCTGCGTTCCTGCTGGTCGTCGGACTCGGACGGGCCCAGTCCGCCGGCCCCGCCCAGCTCCCCGTCACGCTCGGGCTGGCGGTCGTCTTCGGCAGCGCCGGCCTCTGGATGCTCCTTGCCAAACCCAGATCCCAGGCCTCCTCACGCTGATCGCGGCCCGCGCCTTACTGCCCCGCCACCCCATCCAGACGCAGCGTCTTCACATACAGGACCCGCCCGGTCTCCGGCACCGCCGGCTCCAGCTTCAGCCGAAACTCCTCCGGCAACGCAGCCTCCACCACCAGCAGCACCGCTCCAGGACCGATCTGCAGCTTCCCAGGCACCAGGCTTCGCTGTGCAAGGGCTCGCCGGATCAACAGCTTCCGCCGCTGGCGATCCGCATCATTCCCCGCCTCCAGATCAGCAACCGGCGCGGTCGTCGGTGCCCACCACGTCGGCGCAACCTCATACTCCCGCCACAGCAGATTACTCAGCTGGATCCCCGCAGTCCCCTTCAGCGTCGCCTTTCCCTGCTGCTCATTCAATGTCAGCTCCCACGCCGTTTTTCCAACAATCGCGAGGCACAGCGTGTCTTCAGCAAACGGAAATTCCGGCCCCAGACTCAACTCCAGCGTCGCCAGACTGCTGCCCTGCAACTGCTGCCGGTTGACAAACACTCGCCAGTCCGGCAGCTCCAGCCGCCTCGCCATCGTCAGCGTTTCCGTACTGTAAGGAGCCAGCCGCGCTGTCATGGTTGCTGAATTGCCAGGCTGAATCAGGCTGTCAGATCGGTCCAGACGTGTCCCGCACGACAGCAACGCCTGATGGTTCTGATCGCTCAGCTGATACATCCCACCGTCCGTCGCAAACAGCTGAGTGAACTGCAGGCAGTTCCAGTGCCTCTGGTCCTCCGCTGAAGCCACCAAGAGCGTCTGCAGAGACTCGCTTTCGCCATAGCCGCGACGCCCCAGCCACAGAAACACCACACTGAAAACTGCCGACAGTCCCAGCACCGCAGAAATCGTTTTCAGAGGGCTGAAGCGAGTGGCGCTGGATAACTTCCAGATGCCCGGGTACAGAGCGATCACATACGCGAACGACAGCAGGGCAATCAGTGCCCACGCATGCTTCGGCTCCACTATGCCACGCATCAGAGCAAACAGGTCGTCATCGTTCAGCAGATTCGCGCCGCTCAGACTTCCCATACCCGCGGCTGCAGCATTTGCCGGCGATTGAATCAGCAGGTCTTCGTCTGCGTCTGCCTTGAGTGGTTCACGGACCACCGCATCGACCCGCTCCTGCTCCAGCTCCTGCCGCTGAATGTCCTCGCGGTACACCGTGCCCGCATCGATGGAGAATTCCGGAACCGGTTCGTTGAGCACCGACAAGGGACCCGGAAAGACAAGCTCACGGCGATTGTCGTCCAGGAGCAGATGCAGCTGACCACCGCGGCGAAGCCACGCAAGGAACGCCTGCTGCCGCGGCTCCTCCCAGTCCGGCACATGGTCCAGAAACACGGCATACAGCCCCCCCGTCGCCGTGGCATAGGGCGGAAAGATCTCGGCCGGCATATGCCGCACGGTCACCGGCTGACGGTCCTGCTTTCTCGGCGGATCCAGAAACACAGCCGGCAGCGTCTGCTGTTGAACACCTGACGAACCAGCCTGCCCGCTGGACTGCTGAATCCGGCCCCACGCCGCATCCACAGCCAGTCGCGGCGGATCCAGCGCCTGCAGTTCGAACTTACCGTTCTCCGTCTGCAGCTCAACCGTCCAGCTGTCAGTCACCTCAGGCACGTACGGATAGAACTGCACCCAGCGTCGCGATTGCCCGCCCAGATATAATGGCTGCTGCATCGCACCACTGCCGTGACGGGAAAAACCAGTTGTCAGCCTGATGGAAACCGTCCCCTCGATGACATCCCCGGAAAGATTGTCCAGCAGGAGCGACAAAGGCTGGAAATAACCGGCAGACACACGGCCGTCAAAACCCCAGATCACATCGACAATCCGCACCTGAGCTGCTTTGGTGGAAACGGCATTCTGCCCCCGGCAGTCGCTCAATACGACGACCACCGGAAACACCAGCGACAGCAGCCGAAGAATTCGGCCAGCGACGGCAACAGGTCGCAGCTTCACGGACTTCGTCATCTCACCTGTCTCCCATCGAAGGCAGCGTCCAGACGACTCAGCAGTTGAGCACTGCGGTAACAGGTGTGACGACGAAGCAGCCTGTAGAGCGCCCACTGAAGAAGTGTCACCAGGACGAGCAGCAGCAGGGCTTCGTACTGGTCGTATTCTGTTCTGAGCACAAACAGTCCGTCCCGGAATCTCGGTCCTGTCTGGAAGCCGGTCATGGTGCGGATGAGCGTCTGAGTGGCGATGATGGATCCGTCCGGTCGACAGGCAAGCAGTACCGACTGAAAGGGCACACTTCGAGCAAGGAACCAGGTCGTCGTGTCACCGGCTGCTCGGGCGATCCCATAATCGCCTGTTCGGTAGAACCCTGCATCGAAGACACCTTCGTAATCGTCACGCCAGCTGCTTCCGCCCGAAAAACCCGCCAAAAATCGAATGCCCCACGGGAGCACCATTGCGGAGGCCAGGAACCAGACTCCCAGCATGACCAGAGTGGTCAGGAAGGAACGGGCCTGAGTCTTCGCGCGGGCCCCCAGTCGCAGGGCAATCCAGGCAATCAGCTGCATGAGCACCCACGTGGAACAGAGGCTGAGCAGGAAATAGGCGGCCAGCCAGCCCGACTGCTCGACGATCAGCGGCGCCGAATTGAACGACACACTGCCGAACATGAGCATCCTGGAAAAGTGCACCGTAAGGATCGGGATGCTCAGCATCACCAGCATCCGCCGCATGCCAGTGATTTTTTGCTGGAGGATTTCTGAGTTGGTGAGTGGAGTGGAGAGCAGCGCGTCGAGCGTCTCACGAGTCCGCTCAGAAGAAATCAACGTGGCCGCCTTCACCGAAATCACCATCGCTGTGATGATCCAGAGCAGCCACATGAGCGGCGTCACACCGGTCGTTGCGTTGCTGATGTACGCCAGCACACACACCGCCAGCACGGGAAACTGGAGTACCACAAGCAGCCGCAGCAGGTACTGCGGTTTGCCCAGTGCCTTTTTTGACCGCTCCCGCCACGCCACCGGGTCGAATGCCGGGAACGTCGAACGGTCCGCGATGACCATCCGCCCCCCGGTCGTCCACTCGTTCAAATCCCGGAAAAACGTGTCCAGACGCCGGAAGACTTTGAGCAGAATTGAGGAGCGGCTGACTTCGGCGCGAGTTACCAGAAATCGCCTGGCAAACAGAATGAGCACCACGGAGACGATTGCTGTCGGCAACGCCGCCGAAATCAGCGCACTCAGACTATTAAAAACCGCTGCTCCCGTGATCGCTCCGCGACCCGCCGCAGCCGTCATCAGCCCCAGCCAGATCTGAAACGGCAGAGGCAGCGGCAGCTCCAGCACCACAGTCAGCGTGAAGAGCACTCCCGTCAGTACGTAGGAAGCGATAAAGGAACCGACGGTGGTGGAATACCAGGCACTGCAGACGAGGCCGATGGAGGCGTAGAGCACAGATTCCCAGAGGAGGAACCAAAGGGTGGCCAGGAGCAGCCGGTAATCAATGCCACCGAGCGTGTAAACCCAGGCGAGCACCGGAAACGTGAGGATGATAAAGGTGAGCATTGGCAGGAGTCGACTGCCGAGCTTTTCAAGGACGATCGCGAGCGGACTCAGACGCGTGACAAACAGCGTTCCCAGAGTGTTGCGCTCTTTCTCGATCGTAATCGAACCACAAATCAGGGACGGCATGAGCAGTTGCACGGCATAGAACAGCAGCACAGCCATACTCGGGAAAATCTCGGCACCAATCCCCAGCATCTGCGGTGAAAAATAAGCCGGGGTGAATACCGAACCCGTGTAGCTGGAAAGAACCGTGAGCACGGACCAGAAGGCGATGCCAATGAGCAGCAGTCCGGCCAGCGATCGGAGCACCCAGGTGCGGCGTCGAGCGGCCAGCTCCGTCAGCTCCCGGCGGAGCAGCGGAAGTTCCGGAAACAGCCGCAGACTCATATGGTCCTGCCCTCCGTCAGTTTCATAAAGGCTGTTTCCATATCCATCGCTTCCGGCTGAAACATCGTCAGCCGCGCCTTGACATCCACCAGAGCCTGATGCAGGTCCGCAATCGTCAACTGATCCTCGTGCAGCCGAATCGCCCAGCGGTCAACCTGCTGCTCAACCGACTCCACCCCCGGAATCCGCTGCACCCGCTGAAACAGCTCGGCACTGGCGTTGTCTGCCCGCACGTGCACCACCCGCATGACCTGCAGCCGACGATAAATGTCGTCCAGCGATCCCTGAGCAACCAGCTGGCCAAGCTCGATAATGCCGATTCGCGTGCACAGCTGGCTGAGCTCTGAGAGGATGTGGCTGCTGATCAGGATCGTCTTGCCGAGTTCCCGGAGTGCCTTCAGCAGTTCGCGCATTTCAATTCGCGCCCGTGGATCCAGACCGCTGGAAGGTTCGTCCAGCAGGAGCACTTTGGGGTCGTGCAGGAGCACTCGAGCCAGGGCCAGCCGCTGCTTCATCCCCCGCGAAAGACTGTCCACCTGAGAATGGGCCTTGTGCGTCATTTCCGTGAGCGTCAGCACGTCGTCAATGGTCGACTTGCGCTTCTCTGTCGGGATGCGATAGGCCGCCGCAAAGAAGTGCAGATATTCCAGCGATGTCAGGTCCTCGTAGACGCCGAAGAAGTCCGGAACAAAACCCATCACGTCACGGACCTTCTGAGCCTGGCGGAGCACGTCCAGACCGCAGATCAGAGCCTGGCCCTGAAACTTTGGCTGGAGCGTCGCCAGGACCCGGAACGTCGATGATTTTCCCGCTCCGTTCGGACCAATAAACCCGAACACCTCGCCGTGAGGAATGTCCAGAGAAATCCCCTTCACAGCTTCGAACCGACCATAGGTCACTCGCAGATTTCGGAGCGAAATTGCCATGTCCCGAGGGTTGATGGCTGTCGCTGTCGCCGTTGCAGCTGTGGCGGCAGCTGTGGCGTTCTCAATGGTCGGTTCTGATGGCTGACTCACGGACTGATTCCTGTTCTTCCTGTCACACAGACAATTCACAACTCCGCAATTACAATGTCATTCCACTGCACGCAGGTACTTTCGCCGAAAGACGTCAATGGATGCATACGCGTCCTTTGCGGGGCGACGGGCCACCAAAAGCACCCACTCACGCTCGTCCGAACCGTCCGACATGACAAGATCCTCCAGAGTCCCCGATCCGTCTGGAGAAAGTCCGCTGAACAGATGAAAAAAGCCGGATTGTTCGCCAGCGTTCGGGCGAGGACGCTGCGTGGGGAGTGTCTGCAGCAGCATCCCCAGCCGCATTTCCTCTGTGGGCGGAGCATTTCCGTAGCGGCCAATCTGATTATTCACCTCGCCGAAGTGCTGTTGCATCCCGTGCAGCACAAAGACCTTTCCTCCATTGAACACGGCCGCGTAAAACCTGTCACCCGTGGCTGCCTCCAGTTCCCTCAGACGCCCCCTCAGTTTCTCCTGTCCCTCAGCAGTCGATGCTGTTTCCACATCGTCCCACGCCACATCCGGGATCCGCAGCGATTCTGTTTCCGGGGAGAGAGTCAGCGTTCGCAGGGAGACCGGAGACCACTGTCGCACCTGCTGATGCAGCGTCCAGCTCTGCGGGAAACTGCCGTGATACTCCGCAGGCACGTCGGCAGCGCGGGGCTGCTGATTATAACCGTACTGGTAGGGATCCAGCTGAATCTCATCCGGCATCTGCGTGGCAAACTGCATTCGCTGGGTGATGGGAAGCGTTGCCTGACTGCCGTGAAAGATGGTGCTGATGGAGGATTGACGGAGCGGCTGACGCGCCGTGCCAAGATCGGTGATGGTGAGCGTTCGCAGGGAATCCTGGCCACCCATGTAAAACTGAGCCACTGCCATGGTGAGCAGTGTGAAGAACAGAGTGGTCGCGGGAAACACAATCCACGTGTACTTCCGCGCCCGCAGCCAGCCCAGCACAATATATTCGAGGGGACCGATCACCGTGATGTAGCTGAGCAGAATCAGGAACATAATCCATGTGGGGACCAGTCTGAGCGTTGAAGGGAGGAGGAATCGAGCCAATTCCCCGGAATACCCGTCGCTGCGTGGCTGCAGACCGGACAACGTCAGCAGTGTTCGCAGGCTGGCGTCGTCAACGTAAGCAAACCCGTTGGGGCCAGTCCTTGTGGTGACCTGAATCTGATTGTATCGACCGTAAGCGTCCACATGGTATCGCGAATTGAGTTCACCCTTGACTCGCACACCGTACTGGTCCAGCGCGATCGCCTCGCCGGGGAGCACCCCCAACAATCGGGCCGACATCGCCTCCCTCCGGAAACTCTCCGGATCCGTCATCTTCAGGTTCCCGCGGAACCGCCAGAGAAATCGGAGCAGCCGGCCCTGCAGATCCGGAGCTGCCAGTAACTGCGAGATCGAACCCGAAGACGGCAGCAGCACAGCTCGCCCCAGCTCCGCCTCTGCAAATACCGGCTCGTCCGGTTGATCGGCCACGGCCAGTAACCGGCCCTCACTGTCCAGCGTCAGGTCCCCCGCACGGCCCTTGTCAGTCCCCAGGAGTTCCCTGAGGAAACTCAGGTGGTCACCGGTGAGCGATTCAGGGGCGTGAATGCAGATGCTGCCACCCGCACGGACCCACCTGAGCACCGCAGTGAGCTGGTCCGGATTGAGCGACGCAAGGCCACGGTCACTCATGAGCAGCAGATCGAAGGCACACAGCCACAACGGGTCCTCTGGTAAATCCCTTGAACTCCACGGATGCACAAAATGCGACACCGTTTGCAGAGGATTCCATGATGGGATCTGCGTCGTTTCGAGGTCGGCCGGGGTCTGTGACGGGGCGGGCCGTCCCGGTTGCTGGCCGGCGTCTGCAAAAAAGCCCCAGACTTCAAAGGTGAGCAGTTGCTGGAGCCAGAGCCGATCCGCTGTCGACGGTCGCTCGATCTTTTCGTTCTCACACACGCTGGCCACGAGCCGACCCCGCTCACGCTGAATGTCCGGAAGCATGAGCAGATCAAAGGGCTCGGGAGGATTCAGCCGGTCTGGTAAGGACGACAGCGGAATCCGCTCGTCATCAGTTACAAACCACGCCCGCACCGCGTAGTTCTGCGCGGTTGACGGGCGGAGTGGCGGGAGCAGCAGATTGAACTGGTAATCGGAACCCGCCAGCACGATGCCGTCCCGACGGATTCTGGCCACCAGATCCCGCTCAGTGATGTACTCCCGCGCGTTGTAGATATCCAGCTCCAGTGTCCCTTCCAGATACTGCGGCTGGTTGTACTCCAGACGCGCCAGCAGAGGCACCGGACCAGACTGGCGGTTGCGGTTGGAAAGGAGCTCCAGCCGAAGACCGATCTTTGGCTGAGCCACCGCGGGGACAGCCAGCAGCAGCAGCAGAATCGGTGCCAGGATCGATGCCGGCAAACCCCTGAAAACAAACCGCATGTCTGGATGCTCCGCGGCGGACCTGCGACGTGGTGGTGAAAGGCATGGCAGCAACAGCACCGCAGGGCCGCAGACGCTGGAGTTGGAGGCAGGCGGAGCGACGACAGGCGAAGGAGTGGAGCCGTGTTCAGGGGATTTTACTGAGGCGTTTGGGCAAAGGCAAATACCCAGATCAGGGAATCGCTGGCTGACTCGAAATCGTTGTCAGTGCCCACCAGGAGCGTTCTTCGGCCGTCCGCGAGCACCTCGCCGAAGGTCAGTCCCTCAATCTTCTCCGGCATTCCCGCTCCCGCCAGATTCCAGCGCGGATCCAGCAGGTCCAGCCAGACCCGCTTCTTCACCGGACGAATTCCAGCCCCCGCCGGATCTTCAGGCAAACGCTCAATCCCCGAAATATCCGTCGCCCCCGACAGATCAATCAACACCAGACGACGATACGCCGCGTTCTCGCCACTCCCGCCGTCCCGCTCCAGCACCAGCAGTCGAGTGGCGTCGACGGCAAGCAACTCACTGTTGCCGTTCGCCTCGCTGTCCAGCTCATACACATACTCACGCACCGCACCACTGCCCAGCTGCAGTTCCAGGAGCCGGCAGGCCCGTCCGAGGATCTTTTTTCCCTCCCGACGACCGTCCTGCAAAAGCGGTCCCTGCATGAGCCCCAGCAGAGATTTGCCGTCGGCCGACAACGCCAGGCACTCCATCCCCCGATTCGATGCCCGACCCGCCGTATTCGCCGCATTCTCAGCGTCCCGGTCCCCGTTCGGTCGCTGCACCCGGAAATAACCTGGGAGCGTGAAACTTCGCTGCTCAAGCCCGCTGGCGTCAAAAGCAAGTATCTCCGGGCCGTACTCGTCGGAGATGTAGAACGTGCCAGCCGGCCCCAGACGCAAACCCTCCGGGTCCAGACGCCGCCCCAGCGTTTCACTCGCCTGCAATAAGGTCGAACGCCCTGTCAGCGGTCGCCCCTGCGAATCCTTCAACCGCACCGTCTTTCTCAAATCCGCCCGCACCGCAGGATGAGCACCCGGCGAAATCGTAATTTCATAGAACTGCACCCGACAGGGATAACTCACCGCCCCATCGTCCGGTCCCCGGTCCGACAACGCCGCATACAGTCGATCCCTGCCCGTGTAGTCCAGTGCCGAAAAGCCACCCGTGCGATTCACCGCCTCGCCATTCTCCAGCACCGCGGTTTCACCCGAAAGATCCCGCGCTGTCCCCGGAATCCGCACTGTGCCCAGCAGCTCCAGCGAATCATCCGCCAGAAGTCCGCTCGCCAGACACACACTCCACAACACGCCCACAACAGCCCTGTTCACCACCTGCACTCCCCCAGCCATTCGCCACACAAACCGCAAATCCCATGAAGACAACTGAGTGATCCCGTTAATCCTCGTTGTCGCCTTCATCCGGGTCTTCATCCTGCTCTTCGTCGTCCACTTCGTCTCCATCCTCCCCGAAGTCCTCCGCGTCGTCACCCTCCTCAGCCGGGTTCTTCACAGAAAATTCATTCTGTGGCGCAAATGCTCGCGCAGCCTCCTCACGGTCCTCCACAAACGCGTCCGGCTTCACCAGAATCCAGATCATCATCGAAGACAGTTCCCAGCAGTCGTGTACCACCCATCCATTCACCTCCGGCGCCTCGAAGTGCTCAGGTGTTCTGAGCACCAGAATGGCCTCCGGAGTTGACAGGGTGCTGCGGGACAGGAGCTTCAGACAGGGAGCCAGACGTCCCCGCGTACGCACTTCGTCCGCAATCCTGTAGGGAGGATCGAAGAACAACAGCGAATACGGAATGCAGTCGTCGCCGCCGCGAGGCCGAAAGGAGGTGCGACGAATGTCCGTTCTCCAGCAAATCGCACGCGCGTCCGGCGCGATCGTTCGCACGTTCTCCTGCAGCAGCTGATGTACCTCCGCACCACCTTCGAAAAACACACAGGACGCTGCGCCGCGGCTGAGCGCCTCCATCCCCATCGTCCCCACTCCCGCAAAGATGTCAGCCACCCGCGCCCCCGGCACAAATGCCGCCAGACGGTCGAATGTCATCTGACGCACCCGGTCGGTGTAGGGGCGAGTGGAATCGTCGGAAGGTGTGCGGAGCAGACGGCGACGATATTTGCCGGAAATAATGCGAAGGGACATGCGTTCGGCCGACAGGAAAGGCAGGACAGGAACGGAGTCTGGTCAGAGCCAGCACGGGGTGACCAGAATTCCATGCGTGCAAAAGCGCGCGGGGCCGTTGAGCATCTCAGGAAAATGCGGGGGCTGCAACCGTGAGCCGACATTGACGTCGAAAGAACGCCTGGATTGGGGACACACAGCTGCCGCCCAATGGCCTTGACTTTCTGGCAGGAGCCGGGCCGGGAGGGCGAAGCTGGGATGGTGAAACGGTGTTAAGAACACCTGACTTCGGACTTTGAATCCGCCCCACCATGACAAGGCGTGCAGTGGATGTCAATCCCCCCGGTAACGCGCTGCTGAGCCGTCGGACGGCAGTCCGCGGGCAACAGCACTGCCACGGCCTTCGTGGGACGCTCAGCCGACTGGGGACGCTTCGACAAGGAACCAGAAACCAACCCCCGTTTCGTCCCGCGGG